>DAIMYT010000196.1:0-5481 GCA_036734345.1 Dokdonella sp.
TGGCCCTGATCGCCGTCGTCGCCCTGCTCGTGCTCGGGCCCGAACGGCTGCCCGGCGCGGCGCGCACGGCAGGCGCCCTGCTGCGCCGGCTGCGCAACAGCTGGCATGGCGTGCGTTCGGAAATCGAGCGTGAACTTGCCGCCGAGGACATCAAGCGCAGCATCCACGATACCGCCCGCAGCGTCGATCTCCGCGAGGAAATCCGCAATACGGCCAATGAATTCCGCAACGCCGTGAGCGGCGAAAGCGCAAAGCCGGGTGAAAGCCCGAAGCCGGCCGAAAGCGAAAAGCCGGGCGAAATCGACAAGCCGCGATCCGATGAGCAACGCTGAAACCGGCGGCGATGCGGAACAGTCGTTCCTCTCGCACCTGATCGAACTGCGCTCGCGCCTGCTCAAGGCGGTCGCGGCGGTGCTGATCATCCTGATCGCGCTGATTCCCGTGGCCAACAAGCTCTACGCCTGGCTGGCCAAGCCGCTGCTCGCCCACCTGCCGGCCGGTGGCGCGATGATCGCCACCGACGTCGCCTCGCCGTTCTTCACTCCGCTCAAGCTGGCGTTCTTCGCGGCCCTGTTCCTGGCCATGCCGTTCATCCTTTACCAGCTCTGGTCGTTCGTCTCGCCGGGGCTCTACAAGCACGAGCGGCGCCTGGCGGTGCCGCTGCTGGCCTCCTCGGTGCTGCTGTTCTACCTCGGTTGCGCGTTCGCCTATTTCCTCGTGTTGCCGGCTGTCTTCACGTTCATCACCAGCGTCGCCCCGGCTGGCGTCGCGGTCATGCCGGACATCAGCCGCTTCCTCGATTTCGCCCTCGTGCTGTTCCTGGCCTTCGGCTTCTGTTTCGAGGTGCCGGTTGCCCTGGTCATCCTCGTCGCGATCGGAGTGACGACCCCCGACCAGCTGGTCAGGAGCCGCCCTTACACGATCGTCGGCGCTTTCGTCATCGCCGCCGTGCTGACGCCGCCCGACGTGATATCGCAGCTGCTGCTGGCGATTCCGATGTGCCTGCTCTACGAAGTCGGCATCCTGGCCGCCCGTTTCGTTTCGCGGCGCGCGCCGGACGAGGAACGCACGCCGGCCGCGTGATCAATCTTCCGCGGGGGCAGGATCAGCGCTGACCGCGCCGCCATATGCCTGCTTCCAGGCCAGGTACAGACCGCAACCGGCCAGCGGCGCCACCAGGGTAAAGACCAGCAGGCTGCCGAGGAATCCGAGCACGGCCAGCACCACGCTCAGGACGACGACGCCGACCATCAGCACGACGATGAAGACCAGGAAGGCACCTGCATTCGCGAGGCAGTCGCTGAAGCTCTGCTTCATCGCGGCCATCGGCTCCACGCCCTCGAGCATGACGCGCGGGATCGCGAAGAACTGCAGGGCATAGATGGCCAGGGCGATGGCCAGCATGAACGGGATCAGCAACAGGGCGCTGCCGCCGAGGGCGCCGAGCAGGGCTGCGGACGAGCCGCTGCTCAGCGAGGACAGTCCACCACCAAGCAGGGCCCCGCCGACGAAGATGACGAGAAGCACGAACAACAGCACGGCCCCGGCGATGCTGGGCAGGCAAAGCATGATCATCGGGCCGATCTTGCCCGGCTCGCTGAACGCCCTGAACAACTGGCCGATGTCCGCATTGCGCCCCTCGTCCTGCTCGCGCGCCGCGTAGACGATGCCGCCATACAGCGCCGGCCCAAGCACGATGGTCACCAGCCCGCCCAGCAAAGGCACGATGCCGATGGCGGCGACGATCAGTCCCATGACCAGGAACACGACCGGATTGCCGAGAATCTGCTGGAAAGCCCCACCTATCCACTCGATGCCGCTACCTGCCGGTATTTTCCTGGCGCTCATTTTCGGTTCCTCCTCGGGTTCGATTTCCGGACTCCGTCACGGGCGACGATCCGGCTTCACAAAATTTTGACGATGCAAGCGTTTGGCACATTTATTCCCCGCCCCAAAGGCGTTACACTTGTAGCCGTGGCGAAAATGGATTTCGTCGCACATGATTACTTATCACTGTCCCTAAGGGGGGAAACCATGGCTACAAAGAAGAAAGAAGTTCAGCACGATGACGCCCGCGATGCCAGCCTGCGCGTCTCCAAGCGCATGCGCGACAGCCTGAAGGCGACCGCCGCCGTCATGGGCCGCCCGCTTTACGATGTAACCAACGAAGCCATCAACAGCTACCTGTCCAACATCAAGCTCGGTGACCCGCTGCAGGCGATCCGGCGTGGGGCCCGCGGTCGCAAGTAAGGCCCGCATGGTCGGGACGCTGCCTTCCCGATGATACACAGCAGGCGTTGAGCCGGGCGCCGTCTGCCAGCCAGATGGCGTCACGGATTCAACCATTGCCGCCGGCGCCAGCTCTCCGGCGCCGGCAGCGCCCCCTGCTTGTCGCCTGGCCAGCCGTGCAACAACCGGCATGAGCCTTGCGGGCCGGCAGCGCGCCCGCCCTATTCGATCGGCGGCAATACGTTCATGACCTCGCGCAGCGTGGTGACGCCACGCGCTACCTGCGCCGCCGCCGATATGCGCAGCGGTCGCATGCCATCGGCCAGCGCGGTCTCGCGCACCCGGGCCAGGTCCATGTCCGGCTGGATCAGGGCGCGCAATGCCGAGGTAACACGCAACATCTCGTAGATTCCCGTGCGCCCCTGGAAGCCGGTCTTGCGGCATTCGAGGCATCCCTTCGGGCCAAAGCCCAGCGCGGGCAGGGGGATCTGCCAGGGATGCGTCATCGCAGCCCAGCTGCGCTCGTCGATCGCCACCTCCACCTTGCAATGCGCGCACAGCGTGCGCACGAGGCGCTGCGCCACGATTCCGGTCAGGGTCGACTGCAACAGGTAGTTCGGCACGCCGAGATCGAGCAGGCGCGTCAGCGCGCTCGGCGCGTCGTTGGTATGCAGGGTGGACAGGACCAGATGGCCGGTCAACGAGGCCTGCACGGCCATCTGCGCGGTTTCCAGGTCGCGGATTTCGCCGACCATGATGATGTCGGGATCCTGGCGCATCAGGGTGCGCACGCCGGCCGCGAAATCGAGGTCGATCGCGTTGTGCACCTGCATCTGGTTGAACTCGGGACTGACCATCTCGATCGGGTCCTCGACGGTGCAGACGTTGATGTCCGGCGTCGCCAGCACCTTGAGCGTCGAGTACAGCGTGGTGGTCTTGCCGGAACCGGTCGGACCGGTCACCAGCACGATGCCATGCGGGCGCTCGACCATCTCGCGCCAGTTGGCTTCCTCGTCGCCCGAGAAACCGAGCTGGCGGAACTCCTTGACCACGATGTCGGGGTCGAAGATGCGCATGACGATCTTCTCGCCGAACGCGGTGGGCATGCTCGACAGGCGCAGTTCGACCTCGCGCCCGCCGGGGGAACGCGTCTTGATGCGCCCGTCCTGGGGCCGGCGCTTTTCGGCGACGTCCATGCGCCCGAGGATCTTGATGCGCGAGGTGACCGCGGTCATGACCGCGGTGGGCAACTCGAAGACCTTGTGCATGACTCCGTCGATGCGGAAGCGGATCAGGCTGGTAGCGCGGCGCGGTTCGAGGTGGATGTCCGACGCGCGCTGTTCGAAGGCGTATTGCAGCAGCCAGTCGACGACGTGCACGACATGGCGGTCGTCGGCGCCGAGATCGCCCGTCTTGCCGAGTTCGACCAGTTGCTCGAAGTTGAGCAGGCTGGAGTTGTCGCCCGTCTCGGCCTTGGCGTCCCGCGCGCGCTGGATCGAGCGCTGCACGCCCCACCATTCGGTGAGGAAGCGGCTGACGTCGATCGGGCTGGCGACCATGCGCTGGATATCGCGACGCAGGATATGGCCCAGATCGGCCATCCAGCGGGTATCGAACGGCTCGGAAGTGGCAAACACCACCTGCAGCTCGCTGACCGCGACCGGCAGGATCCGGTAGCGCAGGGCATAGGCATGGCTGACCACCTGGGTCACCGCGGGGACGTCGATCTTCATCGGATCGATCTTCAGGTAGGGCAGTCGCGCCCTGCCCGCGAGCCATTGCGTCAGCACCTCGAGGCTGAGCGGCTTGGCCGGATCGCGGGCGTCGGCCAGCTTCAGGTTGGCGACCAGGATCAGCGGATGCAGCTCGAGCTTGCCGCCCGCGGTGCGCACGTCGGCGCGCACGCGGCGCTGGTCGGCCTCGCTGACCAGGCCATCGGCAAGCAGTGCGGCCAGGGTTTCGTCGAGATCGATGCGGTGGTGCAGGCCCAGCTGCGCGCCCGCCACTGCCACCTTCGGGGTGGAATGTTCGACGACGCCGGGTCGCACCGGTTGGGTTGCCATGCTGCGCCAATCCTCGGACAAAGGTGACTGCCCGTTATACTAGCGCGCTTTTCCGCCGCTACCGTGAGCCAATGCATGGCCGGACTCAGTTTCCAGGACGTCATCCAGACCCTCAACCGCTACTGGGCGGACCAGGGTTGCGTATTGATCCAGCCGCTCGATACCGAAGTGGGGGCCGGCACGTTCCACCCGGCCACCTTCCTGCGCGCCCTTGGCCCCGAGCCGTGGTCGGCGGCCTATGTGCAGCCGTCGCGGCGCCCCACCGACGGCCGCTACGGCGACAATCCGAACCGCCTGCAGCACTACTACCAGTACCAGGTCGTGCTCAAGCCGAACCCCGACGACATCCTCGACCTGTACATCGGTTCGCTGAAGGCGCTCGGCATCGATCCGCTCGTGCATGACCTGCGCTTCGTCGAGGACAACTGGGAATCGCCCACGCTGGGCGCATGGGGGCTGGGCTGGGAAGTCTGGCTGAACGGCATGGAAGTCACCCAGTTCACCTATTTCCAGCAGGCCGGCGGACTCGAATGCCGCCCGGTGACCGGCGAGATCACCTACGGCCTCGAACGCCTGACCATGTACCTGCAGAACGTCGACAACGTCTACGACCTGGTCTGGACCGACGGGCCGCGCGGCGTGGTCAGCTACGGCGACGTGTTCCACCAGAACGAAGTCGAGCAGAGCACCTACAACTTCGAGCACGCCAACGTGCCGAAGCTGCTCGAATGGTTCGATACCTGCGAAGCCGAGGCGAAGAAACTGGTCGAGGCCGGCCTGCCACTGCCCGCCTACGAACAGGTGACCAAGGCCAGCCATACCTTCAACCTGCTCGACGCGCGGCGCGCGATCAGCGTCACCGAGCGCCAGCGCTACATCCTGCGCGTGCGCACGCTGGCCCGGGCCGTCGCCGAGACCTACTACGCCCAGCGCGAAAAGCTCGGTTTTCCGGGCCTGCGCATGCGCAAGGAAGCGGCATGAACGCGAACGCACGACCCGCCACGCTGCTGATCGAGATCGGCACCGAAGAACTGCCGCCGAAGGCGCTGGACACGCTCGCCGAAGCCTTTGCCAGGGGCATCGTCGACGGCCTCGGCAAGTGCGGCATCGCGATCGATGCCGCGAACGCGAAAGTCGCCTGTTCGCCACGCCGCCTGGCCGTGCTGGTCCCTGGCGTCGCCCATGAACA
>DAIMYT010000197.1:0-1415 GCA_036734345.1 Dokdonella sp.
TCGAGCAGGATGCGCAGGGCGAAGTCGAGTCCCTCGTCGCCCGCGGTCAGGCCGAGCTTCGGTTCGTGCGCGTACTCCGCCGGCAAGGCGTCGAATTCCTGTTCGGTGACATAGGGCGGATTGCTCACGATCAGGTCGTAGCGTTCGCCTTCGACGCCCGCGAACAGATCCGAGGCGACGGCACGCACGCGCTCCGCCACGTCCTGGTAGGCGATGTTCTCGCGGGCCAGGCTCAATGCCTCCTCGCTGATGTCGACCAGGTCGACCTGCCAGTCGGGATTGTGCACGGCCATGGCGATGCCGATGCAGCCCGAGCCGGTGCACAGGTCGAGCGCGCGGAATACCTCACGATCGTCCAGCCACGGCGAAAAACCGGCCAGTATCATTTCCGCGATCGGCGAGCGCGGCACGAGCGCGCGCCGGTCGGAGATGAACTCGAGGCCGGCGAACCAGGCCTTGCCGGTCAGGTAGGCCACCGGCGTGCGTTCGCTGATCCGCCGCTCGAACAGGTCGAGTATTTTTTTCTTCTCCGCTGCGGTGAGCCGGGCCTGGCCATAGGCCGGGGAAAGGTCATGCGGCAGGTACAGGGTCTGCAGGACCAGGTGGGTCGCCTCGTCCAGGGCATTGTCGTAGCTGTGGCCGAAGGTCAGGCCGGCCTCGCCGAAGCGGCTGGCGCCATGGCGGATGAAATCGATGATGGTGGCGAGTTCGGCTGTCATGGGTCGGATTCGTGGCGTGGCCGCGAAGTATAAGCGCGGACGAGCCCGGAACTGGAGCCGCCGCACCCTCGCCGCGCGTTCGCGACAACCCGCTGCGGCAGCGCGTCCCCGCGTGCGCGCCACCGACCGACGCTATAATGCACCGATGAATCGCACCTCCTCGCTCGGCCGCATCGGCACGACACCCCTGATCGTCATCGCAGCAGTCGCCATCGCACTCGGCATGTGGGCCGGATCGCGATGGCTCGGCACGTCACCGTCGGCGGATGTACGAACCGCCATCATGTATCCGGCCGCGCAGGCGGTCGGCAGCTTCGAGCTGCAACGCGCCGATGGCCGCAAGATGACCGGGGCCGATCTTCGTGGCCACTGGACGATCGCGTTTTTCGGCTTCACCCATTGCCCCGATATCTGCCCAACCACGCTGGCCACATTCAAGCAGGTGTGGAAGGAGCTCGGCGCAAGGGGCAAGACCGATCGCGTGCAGTTCCTGTTCGTTTCGGTCGACCCGCAGCGCGACACGCCCGGGCAGCTGGCCCGCTACGTCGGCTTCTTCGACAAGGAGTTCGTTGCCGCCACCGGAACGGACGACCAGCTGACCGCCCTGACCCGCTCGCTGGGCCTGGTCTATGCGCGCATCCCGGACGAATCGGGTGGCTACAGCGTGGACCACAGTGCATCGGCGGTCATCATCGA
>DAIMYT010000197.1:1491-5381 GCA_036734345.1 Dokdonella sp.
CTGCTGTCGCGAATCGTCTTCCACGCGACGCGCTGGACCTGGACGCCATGGAAGGACTTCCTGATCCGCCTGGTCACGCGGCGATACCACGTCGACATGGGCGAAGCGGCCGAACCGGACATCACGGCCTACGCGCATTTCAATGCGTTCTTCACACGTGCGCTGAAGCCCGGCGTGCGACCACTCGCCGCGGACCCGCAGGCACTGCTGTGTCCTGCCGATGGCCGCATCAGCCAGGCGGGCCCCATCCACGAGGGACGCATCTTCCAGGCGAAAGGCCAGGCCTTCACCGCCGCCGAGTTGCTCGGTGAGGAATCGGCTGCCGCGCCCTACCGGGACGGCCGCTTCGTCACCGTCTACCTGTCGCCGCGCGACTACCACCGCGTGCACATGCCGCTGACCGGCAGGCTGCTGTCCACCCTGCATGTTCCGGGGCGCCTGTTCAGCGTCGCGCCGCTGGCCGTTCAGTCCATTCCGCGGCTGTTTGCCCGCAACGAAAGGCTGGTCTGCCATTTCGAAGGGGAGCACGGCCCGTTTGCCGTGGTCCTGGTTGGCGCGCTGCTCGTATCAAGCGTCTCGACAGTCTGGGGCGACCTCGAGATCCCGCCCTACGCATCGTCGATCAGGACCCAGGACTACCGCGCCGGCGACATCCGCCTGCAGCGCGGCGCCGAGCTCGGCCGCTTCAACATGGGCTCAACGGTGATCGTCCTGCTGCCGCAGGACGGGAGCATCCTTTCCGCCAGCCTGCGCCCCGAACAGGCCGTGCAGGTGGGCCAGGCCATCGGTGGCCAGCACGCCTGAAAACCGCTCCACTGCGCCAGCTGCACGCGGCTGGTGGCGGGTCTTGAATTTTTGTGACCCAGGCATGGATTTCCGCCCGAAAATAGGACTAGAATTGTCAGAACATTACATTCCGCGTCATCTGCGCGGTCGAACGAACCCAGGGGAACTCTGATGCAATTCATTACTCGACTGATCGCCCTGACTCGTGGAATGCAGCTGCGCCGCCAGTTCAGGGAGATTGAAAAGGCACTCGGCCAGTTGCCTCCCAACGCACAGCGCCAGCTCGCCGCGCTGGCCATGCGCGAGTTCTCGAATGCCGCGAAGAGCGAGTTCCCGCATCTGTATGCCACGCCGTCCGACGAGAAATATTCGCCCTGGGGTAGCGGCACCGCGATCGGCTACGAGCGCATGAAATCCGACAGCCTGCAGGTCCGCCTGCGCGGCATGGCGCTGTGGCTCACCGTCACCTTTCACGAAACCAAGGATTCGCCGTACGCCGACCAGCGCGAATTGCACCGCCTGGTCATGCGCACCCTGCGCACCCTGAAGGAATCCGTGCCAGCCCGGGAAATGTCGCAACTGCTGGCCAACCACCCGCAGGCGGCCTGATATTCCCGCCGGATCCGGCGCCGCCGCAAGCAAGAAAAGCGCAGCCAGGCTGCGCTTTTTTTTGTTCCTGAAATCGCTGGCTCAGCGTTTCGTGCAGGCTGGCAACTGCAGCCTCTGGCCGGCGCGGATGCGGTATTGCGGGGCCCGAATGCCATTCAGCCTGGCAATCTCGCGGGTGTCGCCGCAGGTTGTCTTGCGCGCGATCGCTGCCAGGTTGTCGCCCTTGCGCACGGTGTAGCTGCGCGACGAACCCTTTGCCGCGGCGACCGCCCGGGCGGCAACCGGCCGCACGGCCACGGTGGCGGCATTCAGTTCCCGCGCCAGGTCTGCCCAGCGCCCGCCGGCACACTTGGCGGCATAGGCACTTTCGAGCAACGCCGGGATCTCGAGGCGGGTACCGGCGGCCAGGCGCGTCTGCGGGTCGATCGACGGATTCAGGTTGCGCAGGACGCGGAACCAGCCGTCGTACATGCCGCCTTCGTTGCCGAAGCACACCGTCAGTTCCGCCAGGGTTGCCGGTTCGGTCAACTGGATGCTGCCCGGCTTGCCATCAATGCCCGGAAAATCGAGGTTGTAACGTTCCGGATGCAGGAACAACCATGCCGCTGCAAGCACCATTGGCACGTAGTCGCGCGTCTCGTCGGGCAGGATCGAATAGATCTTCGGATCCCAGAAGCTCGTGCTGCCACCGCGCGCCGCGAGACGCCGCATGCGGCCTTCGCCACCGTTGTAGGCGGCGATGACAAGTTCGAGATTGCCGTTGAAGATGGCCAGTTGTTCATTGATGTAGGCCGCGTTGGCCCGCGCCGACAGGGCCGGATCGAACCGCTGGTCGAAGCCGTCCCGGGTGCCGAGCCCGAAGCGCAGGCCGGTCGCCGGCATGAACTGAAGCGGGCCGGATGCGCCCGATCGGGACACCGCGTGCACGCGCCCCCCGGATTCCTTGGCCAGCATGCCGAACAGCAGGGCTTCGGGAAGCCCGGCCTTGTGGTATTCGGGCCACATGCGGTAACGCATGAACTGGTAGTTGACATAGGCCGTCATCAGGTTCGGCCGATACTGCGTCAGCCACTGCTCAAGCCCGGCCTTGACCGCATCGTTGATGGTCAGGATATCGGCCAGTTCGCGCCCGTTGAGCAAGGTGATCGTGCGCCCCATCGCGGGCAGGCTGGCGATGACCGGCGAGACTTCGCCCTCTTCGGCCGTTGAATCGACCGCGTCCGCGTCCTGCGCGGTATCGGCGTCACTTGTCGGCATCTTCACGCCAAGCCGCATCAGGCGGTCGTAGGTGGAGACGAACCGGCTGCCGTCGCAGCCGGGCGTGGACGTGCAGCGCACGGCATCGGACCGCAACTGGTCGAGTGCCGCATCGATTTCGCCTTGTGCCTTTTCCGTATCCCCGGTCCGCGCCAGATCGAGACCCGCCTCGAAGCGCTGGCTGTTCGCGTCAAGTGCCGCATACAGCGCGTTGACGGCGCCTTCGTCGACCCGGGTCGACGCCGGGGTGCGGCCCGCCGGCGCAACGCCGGCGCACGCACTGAGCAGCGCCATGGACGCGATCAGCGGAATGTGAATTTTCTTGGACATCGGCTGGATTCCGTTCTGCAACCCGCGCACGGTAACCGACTCGGTGGACATGCGGCAACGAGCGGCCGATACGTCGACTACAATCAGGCTGATCGTCCAGCGGTAAAACCAGAGGAGCGCAGCGGTGAACGAAATCCTTGTCGGCAAGAGCGACCAGTCGGTCTGGCTGCATTCTCGCTACGCCAATCGCCACGGCATGATCGCCGGCGCCACCGGCACCGGAAAATCCGTGAGCCTGATGCTCCTCGCCGAGGGTTTCTCCAAGCTCGGCGTCCCGGTCTTCCTGGCCGACGTCAAGGGCGACCTGGCCGGCCTCGCCCAGGCTGGCGCCATGAACGACAGGCTCAAGGCGCGCATCGACAAGCTCGGACTCGAGTGGAGCCCGAACGCCAATCCGGTGGTGTTCTGGGACATCTACGGCAAGCTGGGTCATCCGGTGCGTGCGACGATTTCCGAGTTGGGCCCGCAGCTGCTCGGCCGCCTGCTTGAACTCAATGACACCCAGCAGGGCGTGCTCGAGGTGGTCTTCAGGACCGCCGATGATGAAGGCCTGCTCCTGCTCGACCTCAAGGACCTGCGTGCAATCCTCAATTTCGCCGCGGAGAATGCCAAGGCGATTTCGAAGCAGTACGGCCTGGTCGGCACGACATCACTCGCCGCGATCCAGCGCGCCCTGCTGTCGCTCGAGGAATCGGGCGCCGATCATTTTTTCGGCGAGCCGGCGCTCGATCTCGCCGACTTCATGCGCCAGGACATGTCCGGGCGCGGCATCATCAGCGTCCTCGCCGCGGACCAGCTGATCCTCAAGCCGAAGCTCTATTCGACGTTCCTGCTGTGGATGCTTTCCGAGCTGTTCGAAAACCTGCCCGAAGCCGGCGACCTCGACAAACCGAAGCTGGTGTTCTTCT
>DAIMYT010000198.1:0-5379 GCA_036734345.1 Dokdonella sp.
CGCAGGGCTTCCACAACCGGCGCAACGTGCGCTGGAACCGCGACACGCGCGCGGTGGAGGTCACCGAGGAGCGCTGCTTCGCCGCGATCGTGCTCGAACGGCGCAGCGTGCCGGCGCGCCCCGAAGATGCGATGCCGGCGCTGCTCGCCGCCGTGCGCGAGCTCGGCCTCGAGGCCTTGCCGTGGAGCGAGCATGCGATCGAGTTGCGCCAGCGCGTCGAGTTCCTGCGCAAGGCCTCGTCCGAACTCGGCCTGCCCGATTTTTCCGACGCATACCTGCTCGCCACGCTCGATGACTGGCTGGCTCCTGCGCTCACCGGCAAGCGGCGGCTCGATGCGCTGCGCGCCGAGGAACTGTCCGACGCGCTGGCCGCACGACTCGACTACCCGCTGCGCCGCGCACTCGACGAGCAGGCGCCGGTGTCGATCGGCGTGCCGAGCGGCATGCGGCGACGCGTCGATTACGCGAACGATGGCGCGCCGGTGCTCGCGGTCAAGCTGCAGGAACTGTTCGGCCTCGCCGACACCCCGAGCATCGCCAACGGCCGCGTCGGCCTGACCCTGCACCTGCTGTCGCCGGCCGGGCGACCGATCCAGGTCACCCGGGACCTGCGCGGCTTCTGGGAACGCACGTATCCGGAGGTCAGAAAGGAACTGAAAGGCCGCTACCCGAAACATCCCTGGCCCGACGATCCCTGGACCGCCGTCGCTACCCATCGAGCCAAGCCGCGACGCTGAACCAAACCTCAATGAAAACGGTCGAAGCGCCATCGGCGCGTGAATCGTGCGCCGCGCCCGTGGCATGGTAGCGGCGCAACGATCGCGCACAACGCCTGTCGGCCTGGCCGCATCTGAATACCCGAACCCTTTCGCTATCCGAGGCACTCATGTCCCGATTCAACCGCGCCCTGCTGTGGATGTCCGCCTTCCTTGTTCTCGTCGCCGTACTGGCCAGCCTGGTCGGCGCGCGCCTGCTCGAGATCTTCGGCGCCAACCCGTTCTTCAATGGCGTGATCCTGACCGTGCTGGTCGCCGGCATCGTGGTCAACCTGCGCCAGGTCGTCATGCTCGGCAACGAATCGCGCTGGATCGAATCGTTCCGGCGTTCGAACCCCGAGCGCGCCGCCGAGGGCAAACCACGCCTGCTCGCGCCGATGGCGCGCATGCTCGGCAACCGCGAGCGCGGCAAGGCGGCGCTGTCGGCGCCGTCGATGCGCACGATCCTCGACAGCGTGCAGTCGCGCCTCGAGGAATCACGCGACCTCTCGCGTTATTTGATCGGCCTGGCCATCTTCCTCGGCCTGCTCGGCACGTTCTGGGGCCTGCTGGTGACGATCCGCTCGGTGTCCGAAACCATCGGCACGCTCAACGTCGGCAACGATGCGCTGACCATGTTCAGCGCGCTCAAGGAAAACCTCAAGGAACCGCTCGGCGGCATGTCGACGAGTTTTTCCACGTCACTTTTCGGCCTCGCCAGTTCGCTGGTGATCGGCTTCCTCGACCTGCAGGCCGGGCACGCGCAGAACCGCTTCTACAATGATCTCGAGGAATGGCTGTCGGGCATGACCCATCTGTCCTCGGGCAGTGCGCTGGAAGGCGATACCTCGGTGCCGGCCTACGTGCAGGCCCTGCTCGAGCAGACCGCGGATGGCCTCGAACGCATGCAGCGCGCGATCGTCGAGAACGAGCGCGAGCGGCGTGGCAGCAACGAACAGTTCGCCGAGATCTCCAACCAGCTCGGCCGCCTCAACGAACTGCTTTCGCGCGATGCGCGCGAGCGCCAGGGCGCGGCCCAGGTGCAGGAAGAACTGAAGACCGTGCTGCGCCAGATCGCCAGCCATCCGCCGTCGGAGTCGCGCCTGTCCGATGAGCTGCGCAGCGAATTGCGCCTGCTCTCGCGCACGATCGCCGCCTCGGTCGGCGCCGGCCGCGAGCCGCGCGCATGAGTGGATTGATCCGTCGCCGCCGGCGCGCCTTCGACATCTGGCCCGGCTTCGTCGATGCGCTGACCTCGCTGATCATGGTCATGATCTTCGTCCTGCTGATCTTCGCGATCGGCCAGTTCGTGCTGTCGGATACACTGGCCGGCAAGAACAAGGCGCTCGATGCGCTCAACGCGCAGGTTGCCGAACTGGCGCGCACGCTCTCGCTCAGCGAGGACCAGAAGCTCGCACTCGATGCGCGCGTGGCCGAGCTGAGCGCCACGCTCGGCAGCACGCAGGCCGAACGCGACCGCCTCGGCAGCGAGCTCAGCGCGGCCAACACGCAGGCGGCCAGCCTCAGCGCCGATATCGCCGCGCTGACCGCGCTCAAGCACCAGCTCGAAGCCGAAGTCGCCAGCTTGACTACGCAACTCGACACGACGCAGAGTGACCTCGTCAAGCAGACCGAACTCGGCAGCGCGGCGACCGCCCAGGTCGAACTGCTGAACCGGCAGATGGCGGCGATCCGCGAGCAACTCGGCAAGCTCGAGGCGGCGCTCGGCATCGCCAACAAGGATATTGCCGGAAAGGACGCGAAGATCGCCGACCTCGGCCGGCAACTGAACATCGCCCTGGCCAATCGCGTCGGCGAACTCGAGCGCTACCGATCGGAGTTCTTCGGCAAGTTGCGCGAGGCGCTCGGCGACCGCAGCGACGTGCAGGTCGTCGGTGACCGCTTCATCGTGCCGACCGACATCCTGTTCGATTCGGGTTCGGCCGAGCTCGGCGCGGCCGCGCAGGATCGCCTCGAAAGCCTGGCCTCCACCGTGCGCGAGGTATCCGCCGAGATTCCCTCGTCGATCGACTGGGTCCTGCGCATCGACGGCCACACCGACCGGCGCCCGATCCACACCGACCGCTTTCCCTCGAACTGGGAACTGTCGACCGCGCGCGCGGTGGCCATCGTCAAGTACCTGGTGGTGCAGGGCATCCCGGCGAATCGCCTGTCGGCCAACGGCTTCGGCCAGTTCCAGCCGCTCGATGCGGCCGACACGCCCGAGGCCTATGCGAAAAACCGGCGCATCGAATTGCAGCTGACCAACCGCTGAGGGACCGCTGCCGCGACGCTCGAGGCCGATCGACCCGGCGCCGGGTGGGCCGCGCGCCGTGCAACCATGTCCGCCTTTCGCGCATCTTGCCCAGTCACTTCCCAACAGCGAGGAGCCGACCGATCATGCGAATTCCCCACCCAGTCCCGCGCACCGTCCTTGCGGCAGGCCTTCTCGTTGCGGCGGCCACGGCGAACGCAGCCGGACCGCCACCCAGGGTCCAGGACCTGAAGTTGCCGGATACCGCGGCAGCACGACTGATGGGCGAATGGCTGGATCTTTGCGCGAGACCCGACCCTGCGCGGATGACGGAATGGGTGGCCGCGCATCTCTCGACAGCCGGTGCCGGACGCATGCCGGCGACGGCGCGCGCCGCCGACATGGTGCAGGCATGCACGTCCAACGGCGGATTCGATGCCGTCGCGGTGGCGAACTCCGATCCCATGTCGATCGCGCTGAAACTGAGGGGCCGCGAAACCGGCGGCTGGTTCGAAGTCCTGTTGATCACGAACGAATCCGGCGAGCTCGATCGCAGCGGCATCATGCCGGCTTTGCCCGAGGAAGCCTCCCTGCCCGCCAGCCTCACCGACGAGGTCATCGCGAAGGAGGTCAGGCAGACCGTGGAGCGCCTGTCGAAGGCCGGCCTCTTTTCCGGCATCGTCACCGTGGCGCGCGGCACCGGGATCATTGCCAGCGCCAGCGGCGGCTACGCCAACCGGGCGCAGAAGACGCCGATCACCGGAGCGAGCCGGTTCACCCTGGCATCGATGGGCAAGATGTTCACCGCGGCCGCGATCGGCCAGCTGGTCGACCAGAAGAAGCTCGCGACGGACGACACGGTCGGCAAGTTCTTCCCGGACTACCCGAACAAGGCGGTGCGCGACAAGGTCACCATCGCCATGCTGCTGTCGCATACCTCAGGCATGGGCGATTTCCTCGACAAGCGCACGCCGGCGATGATGAAGGAGGGCGTCCACCGCGCCGCGGAGTTCATGCCACTTTACGACCACGACGAACCGCAGTTCGCGCCGGGAAGCGACCGCTCCTATAGCAACGCCGGCCTCGCGCTCGCCGGCGCCATCATCGAGAAAGTCTCGGGCGAAAGCTATCCGGATTACCTGCGCAAACATGTGTTCGAGCCGGCCGGCATGAAGCACAGTTCGGCGAACAGCGTGCCGCGTGCGGATGCCGGCCTGGTCACGCCCTACACCCGCGACCCATCGGGTACATGGCAGGTTGCCGAAGGCGATATCGGCAGCCCGGCCGGCGGCGCGATCTCGACCGCCGATGACCTCATCCGTTTCGCCGATGCGTTGCGCAGCGGCAAGCTGGTCAGCAAGGCCTGGTATGCAGACATGGTCACGCCGCATGGCCCGCCCGGGAATGGCGGGGACTATGGCTATGCGATCGGCATCAACGACATTTATGGCAGGACCGTGGTTGGCCACAACGGGGGATTCCCGGGCGTCAGCACGCACCTGTTCATGGTGCAGGATTCGCCGTACACGGTCGTGGTGCTGGCCAACCAGGACCCGCCGGCCGAAGCCTACGCGGGCCTGCCGGTCGTGGCGCTGATGGTGGAGCGCTCGAAGCGCGACAATTAGCCCGCGGTCACGGAGGCGGCGCTCAGGCTCGCCCGCAGCGCAGGTGGAAGTCCCAACGTACCGGGCGCACGCTGCCCGGTGCGCCCCAGGCCGTGCGCAGTTCGGCCTCGACGATCGCGACCGGGTCGTGCCCGCGGGCGCGGATGTAGCGCTGGGTCCCCGACCATGAGCGCAGGTAGGCGAGGTAGCGCTCGACGTCCCATTCCATGCACAACTCGAAGGCGGGGGCGGCGATGCGTTCGAACGGAAACGGCAGGCTCGCGTAGCCGCTCTCGACGAGGGCGCGCTCCGGCGGCCAGTACGGGCCGGTCAGGTCGACGTAGAGGCGGTTCTTCTGCGCGTCCACCGCCGCATCGACGCGGCAATCGGCATAACTCCAGAACGCCGCGACGCCGCCCGGCCTGAGCACGCGGCGGACCTCGGCGTGGAATCGATCCAGGTCGAACCAGTGCAGGGCCTGCGCCACGCAGACCAGGTCGACGCTCGCCGTTGCCAGCGTCGACTGTTCCGCCGGTTCGACCCGGTAGTCGATGTTGGACCGCGCAGCGGCGTTGCCGATCTGCTCGGCGCTCGGATCGGTAGCCACGACCTGGCGGAAATGCCGGGCCAGGTCGACGCTGGCCTGGCCGTTGCCGCAGCCGGCATCCCAGGCCCGTTCGTGGGCCGGCGCCTGGGACGCGAGGAAACCGAACAGCGCCGCCGGATAGTCGGGGCGGGCTTCGCGATAGATCGCGGCGTGCGCGGA
>DAIMYT010000199.1:0-5371 GCA_036734345.1 Dokdonella sp.
CCTGCGCACGGACGGCCGGAGCAACCAGCCATCCCGCCAGCGCCAGCTGCAGGAGCACGCGCATGCTCAGGCCGGCTCGCCTACCGGGCGTGCGCCGGCGCCCCAGCGATTGATCAGGACGACGACCATCAGCGTGGATGCCAGGGTGATCGCCATCAGGTGGATGTAATGCAGCGGCGACCAGACGAAGGTGAACACGGCATACAGGGCCGCGCCGAAGCCGATGCCGACCTTGACCGCGTGCGCGCTCACGCCGCGCATGAAGATCGCCGCGAGGAACGCGGCCAGCACCGGCATCGAGTAAAGCCCGTTCAGGCGCTGCAGGGTGTCGACGATGCTCTGCGCGTGCTGGAACAGCGGCACCATGGCGACGCCGACCACGGCGAACAGCGTGGCCACGCGCTGGCCGATCTTCTTTACATCAGCCTTGGCGTTGACCAGTGGCAGGTGCAGGTCGCAGGTGTACAACGCAGCCGCCGAGTTCAGGCAGGAATTGAAGCTCGACAGCACGGCGCCGACGATCATTGCGGCGAACGCACCCGACAGCCACGGCGGCAGCACGTCGCCGACGAGGCGGCCGTAGGCGACGTCGCCGATGTCGCCGTAGAGCTTGTAGGCGATCACGCCGGGAAACACGACGATCAGCGGGATCACCAGCTTGAAGGCGGCGGCGGCGTAGATGCCCTTCTGCGCCTCGCGCACCGAACGCGCCGCCATCGCGCGCTGGGCGATCACCATGTTGGTGCCCCAGTAGAAGATGTGGATGAAGAGCATGCCGGTCAGCAGGGTATGCCAGGGGATGTCGGAATCGTTGCTGCCGACCAGCGACCAGCGCTCCATCGGGATGCCCGAGAGGTCCCATTTCACTGCGGCCAGGGCGAACAGGGTCACCGCCAGGCCCATCACGAGCAGGCCGACGCCGTTGAAGGTGTCGGAAATGGCGATCGCGCGCAGGCCGCCGAAGGCGGCGTAGAGCAGTCCGCCCAGCGCAAACGCCGCGGCGATGACGATGATCGGCACGTCGAGGGCGAACATCGACTTCATGAACACCGAGCCGGTATAGAGCACGACCGGCAGCAGGATGAACATGTAGCCGAGCAGGAACAGCATCGACACGAGGCGGCGCAGGCCAGGATCGCCGAGGCGCTTCTCGAGCAATTCGGTGGTGGTCGTGCACTGGTACTTGTAGTACATCGGCACGAGCACATGGGCGAGCACGAGCAGGCCGGCCGCGGCGCCGAATTCCCACCAGGCGACCAGCAGCATCTGCGCCCCGTTCATGCCGACGATCTGCTCGGCGCTGATGTTGGTCAGCAGCAACGAGCCGGCGACAAACGGCCAGGTCAGTCCGCCTCCGGCGAGGAAGTAGTCCTTCGACTCGTCGTCGCTGCGCACCGAGCGCCGGCACATCCACCAGGTCAGCACTGCGACCAGTGCGGTCAGGCCGGCGAACACCGAGACCTGGACTAGATTCGTATTCAAGGACAACCCTCCCCCGTGAGCGGTGCAGTCGGCCGCCCTGCATCGTTGAAAATCCGCCCTCACGCTAATCCGATTCGGGTGCCGGAAGTTCAAGCCACGCGCATGAATACGTATGCACAAACCCCCGGCAAACACGAACGGGGGCGTTAAGCTGCCAACTATCGGCACTGGCCGAAAGCAACGCCCCGCGCAGAGCATGCGCCAGCGGATCGGAACGACTGAATGAGCAAGCAACCCTGGTGGCGCGGCGCCGTCATCTACCAGATCTATCCGCGCAGTTTCCAGGACACCAACGGAGACGGCGTCGGCGACCTGCCGGGCATCATCGAGCGCCTCGACTATGTCGCCGGCCTCGGCGTCGATGCGATCTGGGTATCGCCGTTCTTCAAGTCGCCGATGGCCGACTTCGGCTACGACATCGCCGACTACCGCGATGTCGATCCGCTGTTCGGCTCGCTCGCCGATTTCGACCGCATGGTCGAAAAGGCCCACGCGCTCGGCCTCAAGGTGGTCATCGACCAGGTCCTCAGCCATACCTCGATCGACCACGCGTGGTTCCGCGAAAGCCGCGAAAGCCGCGACAACCCGAAGGCGGACTGGTATGTCTGGGCCGACGCGCGCGACGACGGCTCGCCGCCGAACAACTGGCTGTCGATCTTCGGCGGCGTCGCCTGGCAGTGGGAACCGCGCCGGCGCCAGTACTTCCTGCACAACTTCCTGGCCTCGCAGCCGGATCTGAACTTCCACCATCCCGAGGTACGCCGCGCCGCCCTCGAGAACGTGAAATTCTGGCTCGATCGCGGCGTCGACGGCCTGCGCCTGGACGCGATCAATTTCTGCTTCCACGATGCGCAACTGCGCAACAACCCGCCGAAGCCCGAATCCCGCCGCGTCGGTCGCGGCTTCAGCCCGGACAATCCCTACGCCTTCCAGTACCACTACTACAACAACACCCAACCCGAGAACATCGATTTCATCCGCGAGCTGCGCGTCCTGCTGGACCGCTATCCGGATGTCGCCGCGCTCGGCGAAATTTCCTCCGAGGATTCGCTGGCGACGATGGCCGAGTACACCGGTCCGGATCGCCTGCACATGGGCTACAGCTTCGAACTGCTGACCGACGAATTCTCGACCCGGCACATCCGCGAAACCGTGCAGGAGCTCGAATCGCGCATGACCGAAGGCTGGCCGTGCTGGTCGATCTCCAACCACGACGTGCAACGCGTGGCCAGTCGCTGGGGCGGCACCGATGCGCCCTCGCACCTGGCCAGCCTGCTCAGCGCGATGGTCTGTTCGTTGCGCGGCTCGGTCTGCGTGTTCCAGGGCGAGGAACTCGGCCTGACCGAGGCGGACCTGCCCTTCGAACTGCTGCAGGATCCCT
The DNA here is from genome assembly GCA_036734345.1 of Dokdonella sp. GTDB lineage: Bacteria > Pseudomonadota > Gammaproteobacteria > Xanthomonadales > Rhodanobacteraceae > Dokdonella. Next base: position 2,864 of record DAIMYT010000199.1, read on the forward strand.
ACGGCATCGCGTTCTGGCCGAACTACAAGGGGCGCGACGGCTGTCGCACGCCGATGCCCTGGACCAGCGCGGACGGCGGCGGGTTTTCGCCGGCGCAGCCATGGCTGCCCATACCCGACTCGCATCGCCAGCGCAGTGTCGAGGAGCAGGACGCCGAAGCGGACTCCCCGTTGCAGCGCTTCCGCACGTTCATGCGCTGGCGCAAGCGGCATCCCGCCCTGGTATTCGGCGAGGTGTCCATGCTGACCGCCCCCGAACCCGTGCTCGCGCTCGAACGGCGCTTCGACGGCATCCGCGTGCGCGCCTGGTTCAACACCGGCAACGAACCCTGCGTCTTCGCGGCCGATGGATCCGGCCCCTTTCGCGCGATCGACGGCCATGGCCTGATCGCCGGCGAGCTGGGCGAGGCGCGCGTGCAGCTGCCCGCTTTCGGCGTGCTGTTCGCGTCGGATGGATAGTTCCGGCGCGCGAGCCCGGGCAAATCCTCCACTCCGGTAGTCTCCATTGGGCCGCTCCGGGTGGCACAATGCTGCAGTGCGGCAACTGCAATCGTATTCAGGCCACCGGCGGGACATCGCCGCGCTAGGCTGCCTTTCATCCAACGGAATTCTTCCATGACCGGCACACCCGCCAACCTGCTGACGATTTTCGGTGCGACGGGTGATCTCGCCCAGCGCATGCTGCTGCCCTCGCTCTACGGCCTGCAGCGCGATGGCCTGCTGCCCAAGGGCCTGCGCATCCTCGGCACCGCGCGCAGCGACCTCGATGCGCAAGGATTCCGCGACAGCGTAGGCGCGAGCATCGAACAGCGGGTCGCGGCGGGCGAACGCGATGAGAGCAGCGTGCGCGAGCTGCTTGAGCGCATCGACTATTGCGCCGCATCGATCGATGACGATACCTCGATGAATGCGCTGGCCGACGCCGTCACCAAGGCGCGCAACGGCGATGTCGTCTACCACCTGAGCACGGCACCGCGCTTCTATTCGCCGATCTGCGCGGCACTCGGCAGTCGCGGCCTCGGCGGATCCGGTACCCGCGTGCTGCTGGAAAAGCCGATCGGACAGGACCTCGCCACCTCGATCGCGATCAACGATGGCGTGACCCGCGTGTTCGACGAGGATCGCGTCTTCCGCGTCGACCACTATCTCGGCAAGGAAGGCGTGCAGAACCTGATCTCGCTGCGCTTCGGCAATGCGCTGTTCGAGCCGCTGTGGAACGCGCGGCACATCGAGCAGGTGCAGATCACCGTCGCCGAAACGGTCGGTGTCGAAGGCCGCGGCGGCTACTACGACGAATCCGGCGCCATGCGCGACATGCTGCAGAACCACCTGCTGCAACTGCTCTGCCTGACCGCCATGGAGCCGCCCGCGCATTTCGATCCGAGCGCCGTGCGCAACGAGAAACTCAAGGTGCTGCGTTCGCTGCGCCTGATCGGACGCAACGAGGTCGGCAGCGAAAGCGTCGCCGGCCAGTACACCGCCGGCGCGGTCGATGGCGTGGCCGTGCCGGGTTACCTCAGCGACCTCGGCCAGGAAAGCCGCACGGAGACCTTCGTCGCCCTGCGCGCGCACATCGACAACTGGCGCTGGTCAGGGGTGCCGTTCTACCTGCGCACCGGCAAGCGCATGCCACGCCGCTGCACCGAGATCTACCTGCAGTTCCGCGCCGTGCCGCACTCGATCTTCGCCAACAGCGGCGTGCGCGTGGAACCAAACGCGATGGTCATCCTGCTGCAGCCCGAGGAGCGCATCCAGATGACCCTGATGCACAAGACGCCGGGACTCGATCGCAATGGCCTGCGCCTGTCCCAGGTTGCGCTCGATCTCGACGTCGACCAGCAGTTCGCCGCGCACCGCCGGCGCCTGTCCTACGAGCGACTGTATCTCGATGCGCTCGAAGGCAACGGCACGCTGTTCGTGCGCCGCGACGAGACCGAGGCGGCCTGGCAATGGGTCGATGCGATCTACGACGGCTGGCAGTCGGCCGGCAGCGCGCCGAAGCCCTACCCCGCCGGCACCTGGGGGCCGAGCAGCGCGGTGGCGATGATCGAGCGCCACGGCCACAGCTGGCGCGAGTAGCCATCGTGGCCTGGACCCTGAGCGAACACGCCGATGCGGATGCTCTGGCGGTCGCATTGGCGACACGCCTTGCCGCGGCAACCGATGACGCGCTGCGCCAGCGCGGCGCGGCGATCCTCGCCCTGGCCGGCGGACGCACCGCGCCGCCGGTGTTGCGGCGATTCGCCGGGGAGGCACGCGACTGGACACGGGTAACGATCCTGCCGACCGACGAGCGCTGGGTGCGCGCCGATCACGCCGACTGCAACCTGCGCCAGATGCGTGAATCATTCGGCAGCGTCGCCGGCATCCACTGGCTGCCGCTGGTGCCGCCGGACCCCTCCGGCGCGGTCGATGCCGCGTTCGCCAATGCCCGCCTGCAGTCACTTGCCGGACCCATCGATGCGGCCCTGCTCGGCATGGGTGCGGACGGCCATTTCGCCTCGCTGTT
>DAIMYT010000200.1:0-5368 GCA_036734345.1 Dokdonella sp.
TGAGCGGGCGCAGGCCCATCTGGGCAAGGATCAGCGCGGCGAGGATCCCGCAGGGGCCGGTGCCGATGACGACCGGTCGCATCAATGCAGTGTCTGCGCGCCGCGCGGGAACCGGCTCGCCGCTGTCGACGAACCGGTAGGCCGTGTCCGGCGTCGCCACCACGTGCGGGTCCGCGGCGTGGATCTTCAGCAGCTCCGCATCGCGGGTCGTGCTCACGTCGAGCGTATAGATGAACGCAATGGCCGACTTCTTGCGCGCGTCGACGCCGCGCCGGAAGATCGTGTAAGCCACCAGCTCGCCGTCACGCAGGCCAAGCCGCGCGCGGATCGCCGCGACCAGGGCCTGTTCGGCGTGGTCGAGCGGAAGCTTGATTTCGGTCAGTCGCAACATGCACGGATTCACTGTGATCGAGTCGGTCAGAGCGCAGTGCCCGCCGCGTGGCCGGAAGCCCAGGCCCACTGGAAATTGTAGCCGCCCAGGTGCCCGGTCACATCGACCACCTCGCCGATGAAATACAGGCCCTCGACGAGCTTCGACTGCATCGTGGCCGACGACAGCTGATCGGTGTCGACGCCACCCAGGGTGACCTCGGCGGTCCGGTAGCCCTCGGTACCGCTGGCGACGACGGGCCATGCCGACAATTGCGCGGCGATATCGCGCAGTTCGGCTTCACGCAATTGCTTCATCGGCTTGTTGCCGAGCCAGACCTCGCAGAGGCGTTGTGCGAACCGGCGCGGCAACACTTCCGCAAGCACGGTCCTGAGTTCGGCGGCAGGGCGCTCGCGTTGCTGCTGGGCGAGGAATTCATGGGCGTTTGCATCCGGCAGCAGGTCCAGGCGCAGGTCGGCACCCGCCTGCCAGTAGGAGGAGATCTGCAGGATGGCCGGGCCGCTGAGTCCGCGATGGGTGATCAGCAAGTCGGCGCGAAAGCTCGCGCCATTGCAGGTGCTTTCGACCGGCAGGGCGACGCCGCTCAGGTCCTGCAGGCGCTGAAGGTGCTTGCCGCTCAGGGTCAGGGGCACCAGCCCGGCGCGCACGGGCCGGATGTCGTGGCCGAACTGCCTGGCCAGTTCGTAACCGAAACCCGTCGCGCCCATGCTCGGTATCGACAGTCCACCGCTGGCGACCACGAGGGCAGGGCATTCGATTTCACCAAGGCCGGTTCCGATGCGGAACCCGCCATCCAGGCGTTGCACCTCGCCGACACTGCAGCTCGTCTCGATGCGAACGCCGGCTTGCGCGCATTCGTCGAGCAGCATGGCCACGATCTGCTTTGAGGAGACATCGCAGAACAGCTGGCCGAGCTCCTTCTCGTGCCAGGCGATGCGATAGCTGTCGACCATCCCGATGAAATGCGCCGGCGTGTAGCGCGCAAGCGCCGACTTGCAGAAGTGCGGGTTGGCCGAGAGGAAGTTGGCCGGCGTCGTGCCGGTATTGGTGAAATTGCAGCGTCCGCCACCCGACATGAGGATCTTCTTGCCGACCCGGTTGGCGTGCTCGATGACACGCACGCGCTTGCCGCGCCGCCCCGCGGTGAGCGCACACATGAGCCCGGCGGCACCGCCGCCGATGACCACTACATCGTCAGCCGTGTTCGCCAAGCTAGCGACCCGGCGGATTCGAGGTCATGCGTGGCCTGGGATCGATGGCGATCACCGAATCGGTGGAAAGGATCTGCACATGGCCGTCCTGGATCAGGCATTGCACGCGCAGTCCGCGTTCCGCCAGCGCAGCCAGCGCGTCGACCGATTCGCTGGCGATGTCGATGACATCGAGGTTCTTCGAGCGCTCGAGCTGATCGGCGGATTTTTCCCACCAGATGTCGGCGCTGCGTCCGCCATAGTTGACCACGATCACCTTGCGGGCGCGCCCGCAGGCCTTGCGGATGCGCGCCGGATCCGGCTGGCCGAGGTCGATCCACAGCGCGATGTCGCCGTTCAGTTCCTTGCGCCAGAGGTCCGGCTCTTCTTCGCTGCTCAGGCCCTTGCCGAACTCGAGGCGCTCGTCGGCATACAGGGCAAACGCGAGCAGCCGCACCATCATGCGTTCATCGGTTTCGGAGGGGTGCCGGGCCAGGGTCAGCGCATGCGTCGCGTAGTAGTGGCGATCCATGTCGCTGAGCTGCAGCTCGATCTTGTAGATGGTGGCATTGGGCGCCATGGGCCGGCCTGCTTGGGCAAAGCCCCCATTGTAGGCGTTGACCGCCCAAAAGGCTGGCGCGCTGCGCGCCTGCGCGCGGATTGCGGACCGCTTGAAAACTTTTCGCCGTGCGGGCAGTCTGTTTCGGCGCAGAAGCCATCCGGATGCCCCTTGCCCCGTATCGCCCTCAAATGCCTGCTTGCCGTGATGCTGTGCCTGAATGGCTTCGGCATGCCGTCCGCCATGGCCCATGCGGGTGGCCCGGACAGCGGCAAGGCGTCTGCCGCCAGCGCAGCGCCTTGCCACGAAACACCGCCAGCTGCCGCCGCGGCTGGCAATACCGATCCGGACGGGCACTCCCTGGGCAAGAAGGATTCTTCGTGCTGCGCCAACGGCCAGTGTTTCTGCGGCTGCATCGTTTCAGCCGTGCTTGCGATTCCGACGCTGCCGAACCTGGCGCAAGCCGCTCCCGGTCAACTCCTGCCGACCGGCATCACCGATTTTCCGTTGGCTCAAGGCAGCGTGCTCCAGCGCCCTCCCATCGCCTGATTTCCGGCTGACGATCCGCACATCGTCCTTGCCGCGTGCCTCCAGGCACGCCCTGCAGTTCCTGCATGGCCGCCATTTTCGACGCCCGGTGCGTCCGCTCGCCGTGCCTGCCAATGAGAATCGAGATGGACAATGTTTTCTTGCGGCTGCCGATGGCCGTCCTCATGACCTTGCTGGCGAGCTGTGCCTCGGTTTCGCGGCGAGAGGGCGCCGAACAGGTGCAGACCCTGCTCGGAGCGCGGGTTGCCGATGCCCGGGTATGGAACCGGGACGCCACCGGCGCGGACGTGGATGCGCGAGTCGGACAGCTCGTCGCGGCACCGTTGACGCCCGCATCGGCGCAACAAGTGGCGCTGTTGAAAAATCCGCGCATCGCTGCGGAGTATGCACGGCTCGGAATCGCCCAGGCCGACGTCGTCGAGGCCAGTCGGATCGGAAATCCCGGTTTTTCGGGGTCCGCGATCAAGGGCGGCGGTGCATCGATCATCACCACCGGCTTGAGCCTGCCCCTGGCGGATCTGCTGCTGCTGTCATCGAAACGCCGGTTCGCGGAAGGCGAATACGTCCGTGCCCAGCACCTGATTGCGGCCGAGCTGGTCAGCCTGGCCGCCGACGTCAACCAGGCCTGGTACGAGGCGGCTGGTGCGCAACAGGTTGCTGCCATGCGCGATCCCGTCTCGAGGGCCGCTTCCGCTTCCGCCGATCTCGCGCAACGCTTCTACGAAGCCGGAAACATCAGCGCGCTCGAATTCAGGCTGGAGCAGGCATCGGCGAGCCAGGCACGGATCGCCGCGACGATGGCCCGGGCTGAGTCCACCCGCGCACGACTGGCACTGAATACCCGGATGGGTTTGTCCGGCGAGATGGCAGCTCACTGGCAGCTCGACGTCCCGCTGGCAGCACCTGTCGTCAATGAGGATGCACTCGAGACGCTGCAGTCGCTGGCCCGCGAGAACCGCCTCGACCTGCTGGCCGCACGGCGCGAAGTCGACCTGCTTGGCGATGCCCTCGGCATCGCCAAGCGCTGGCGCCTGATCGGAAACATCGACATCGGCGTCGAACGCGAGCGCGAAACCGATGGCAACAAGCTCACCGGACCGACCCTGTCGCTGGCCATTCCGCTGTTCAACCAGGGCCAGGCGGCGATCGCACGCGCCGAGGCGAACCAGGAAATAACCCGGGCCGACCTGGCCCGCCTCGAGTTGCAGATCGACAACGATGTGCGCCTGGGTCGCGAGCGTGTTGCCGCCATGCGCGCCATCGCCGAGGACTACCGGGCGAACCTGGTCCCGCAGCGCGAAGCGATCGTCCGGCACCAGTCCGAGCGCAACAACTACATGCTCATCGGTGCCTTCGAGCTGCTGCTGTCCAAGCAGCAGGAATTCGATGCCTACGAGGGTTACCTCGATGCCGTGCGTGACTATTGGCTGGCGCGCAATGACCTCGCCCGCGCCATCGGCACCGCGCTTCCCAGTGACGTGTCGATCAACGCCCGCGTTATCGGCGTCGACGCGCTGCTCGCCCCGCCAGAGGATGCCGGCATGGGCCACATGCATCACGGCGGAGCCATGGGCGACATGCCCGGCATGGACCACTCGGGGCACGCCATGTCCGGGGCGGAATCCGGGCAGGATAAGGCCCCGTCGCCGCCAGTCGGAAACGCGGAGCACATGGATCATTCCGGGCACGACATGTCGGCAACGAAGTCGACGCCGCCCACGACCGAAAAGGAGAAAAAGCATCCCGGCGAGGTCGACCATTCCGGCCATGAAATGCCCAACAACGATTCCGTGCCGTCGCCCGTCCCGGTGCAAAGCGAATCAAACCGATCTGGAGAACACCCATGAATTCACGCAGCCTGCGCTACACGATGCTGGCACTCTTCCTCGCCCTGGCCATGCCGGCATTCGCACACGACCCGAAGGAGCATGCCAGGGAGGCAGCCGCGGCCAAGGCCGGCCCGGATTGCACGAAGCTCAGGGACATGGATACCTCGAAAATGGACAGGAATGATCCGGTCCTGCTGGCCATGCAGGCCAAATGCGCAGGGCACATGGATGATGCTGCACATGATGGTCATGAGGAAGGCAAGGACGGGACCCGCGAGCATCACGAAGACGGGCACGAAGCCGACCAGGCATCGCGCGACGGACACGGAGGTCTGGAATGACGACGCGACGAGACCTCCTGCAACTGATGGGCATAAGCGGTGCCGGCCTGCTCGCCGGCGCGGCCAAACCGGCGCTGGCCCAGCATTCGGGTCACGACATGGCTGCCGGCACCGAACCTTCGAGACAGCCGGCATCCTCGGGACGCAGTGGCCAGGGTTACCGCCCGGTGCGGACATTGAATGGCTGGACCCTGCCGTATCGCATGAATGCCGGGGTCAAGGAATTCCACCTGGTCGCCGAGGAAATCGACCACGAGTTCGCGCCGGGATCGCGTGCCAAGTGTTGGGGCTACAACGGCACGACGCCCGGCCCGACACTCGAAGCCGTCGAGGGCGATACCGTGCGCATCTTCGTGACCAATCGCCTCGGTGAGGCCACCTCGGTGCATTGGCACGGCATCGACCTGCCGAACGGATTCGATGGCATCAGCGGGCTCAACCAACCCGCGATCCAACCCGGCGAGACGTATGTCTACGAGTTCACGCTCAAGCAGCATGGCACCCACATG
>DAIMYT010000201.1:0-5101 GCA_036734345.1 Dokdonella sp.
GTGCACGAGCTGGCGCGCCTTGCCGTTGCCGGGATCGACAACCAGCAGCTGCCGGTCCTTGATGTACAGATCGCTCTTGTCGACAAGCAGCTTTTTCCCGTCGGGCGACCAGCGCACGCCGAAGATCTGGTCCAGCGGGTTGTCGCCGAGATCCATCCAGCGCACCTCGCCGCCGGCTGCGGCGACGACGCCGAGACGGCGTGTCGGCGACGGTTCGCCGGGGAAGGCGCGCTTGACCTCGACCAGGCGCGTGGCCTCGCCGAGATAGTCGGGAATGCCGCGCGTCGGCACCTGCGACGCGTCGGCCTCGACGAAGGCGAGCTGCCGGCCATCGGCGGACCAGGCGAAGGATTCGACGCCGACGTCCTTGCGCCCGGGCGCACGCAGCTTGCGCGGTGCGGGCGGGGTCGACTTCCAGTCCATGACCCACAGGTCGCCCGCCGCCAGCCAGGCGATGGCGCGCGCCGGCGTCGACGCGGCGAGATCGGAAGCGGCGGGTTGCCCGGCGCCCAGCGGCTGCGGCGCCTCGCCAGGCAACACCCGGTAGATCCGACCATGCAGTATGAAGAGCAGATGCCGGCCATCGGGCGCCCAGGCCAGTTCGGAAATACCGTCATCGGTTTCCGCGCGTTCGACCTGTTCGAGTCGGGTGATGTCGGTGCCGGGATCGGCCGGACTTTCCGGGCGCGGCAAGGTGGTGACGCGGACCGGTTTGCCGCCGGCGACATCGGCCAGCCAGACATCGCGAAAAACCGTGCCTTCGTCGTTCCAGAGGAAGGCCAGGCGGCGGCTGTCGGGCGACCATGCCGGATTGACGGGCTGCGTGCCAGTGACCCAGGGCAGGCTGTACAGCCGCTCCAGGGTCAGCGGGCGTGGCGTCGGTGCATCGGTCTTGTCGGCGGCACGCGCGGACAATGCGGCAATGAGCAGGCACAGCGCCACGCAGGCGGGCGCGAGGGAATTTCGCAGGGTCATGATCGGAGAAGCCTTCAAGGAATCGTTGATGGGGCAGTCGGTGCCGTGTCGAGCGCTGGCACGGCCGAGGCGTCGTCGAGCATTTCCCAGCGCTGCAGGGACAGCGGAACGTTGCCGTTGGCCCAGACGAAGTCGTTGAACTTGCGTATCGAGAACTTTTCGCCTTGCGCGCGACGCGCATCGGCCAGCAGTTCGGTGATCTGGATCTTGCCGATCTGGTAGGAGATCGCCTGACCGGGCGTACTCGCGAACAGCGCGGCCTCGCCAAGCGCCGAAGCGTGGTCCATCGGCACGGTGCGCTCGAGATAGCCCGCCGCATCGGCCAGCGTGAACTCGCCGAGCGCGAGTTTCACGTCGACCTCGACGCGTAACGCGCGCAGGCGCATGAAGCGGTAAAGCGTGGCGCGCGTGTGCGCGTTGTCGTCGAACAGCCCGGCCTGCAACATCATTTCCTCGGCATAGAAGCCGATGCCTTCGTTTGCCGAGGAGTCGTAGTAGCGACGCCGGACCGGGTTGCCGTTGCGCCAGCCGAGGCTGAGCTGGAACCAGTGCCCGGGGATGCCTTCGTGGACGATGATCGGGCGTGGATCCTGCGCACGCGAAAGATTGAAGAAACCGAGATCGGGACCGGGCGCCGGAATGTAACTGATGCTGTCCTGGTCGAGCCGCGACGGCCCGGTGAAATCGTCGGGGACGCCGAGATCCTGCCAGGGTTCGAGGTAGGCCGGCAGCGGCAAGTTGCGATAGTGCGGCAAGTCGGCGGGCACGCCGAGGATGTCGGACTCGACCAGGAAGCGCCGGATGCGTTCCTCGTCGGCCCGCTCGGCAGCGATCTCGGCTTCGACGCTGGCGAACACCGCGGGCTTTTCGGCGCCCGCCAGGCGTGCCTGGGCATAAGCCTCGAACGCCATCGCGCGCGCCCATTCCTGGCGGCTCATGGCCAGCAGCTGCTCGGGCGTATACGCCAGCAGGGCGACGTTGCGCAGGAAGTAGGCGTAGTTCTCGCGGCCGATCGCCGTGTCATGGCGCGCTTCGGCGAGGTGATCCTGCAACCAGCTTCGATAGCGTTCGAGTGCATCGAGCGCCTCGGGCAGCGCCTTGCGCAATGCGCTGCGATGCGATGCATCGAGATGCGGCGCGAGCGACGCCTGTACGCGTTGCGAGCGCGCGCGAATGCCGTCCAACGCATCGATCGCGATCTGCGCAAACGGTTGCCTCAAGTCGTCGAGATTGCCCTCGGCCGATTTCAGCGTGCGCGGAATCCGTTCAATCCGCGCGACGATGGCGTCTTGCCGGCTCGATTCAAACGGCGGCGGCTGCAGCAGCAGTTCGTAGACCGAGCCGAGCGTCTGGTCGATGTAGAAATCCGGATTGCGCCGCCAGCCCTGCTCGACCGAAAGCTCCCAGTTCGCGCGCGCGATCGCCGAACCGACCAGGCGGTAATCAACTTGCTCGCGAACCGCGGCGGAACGGGTTGGCGCGAGCGCCTGCCAGCGACTCTGGAACGCAGCGACATCCTTGATGCGCGCGGCAATCGTGGCCGGCGCCCAGTCGACGGCGAAACCCGCGGGACGCTCGATGCGCGGGATGTCATCCTTGCCGAAGGGCTGCTCGAGCGCGCGCCATTGCCAGTAATCCTGGTCGAGCGCCGCAATCGAATCGGCATGTGCGGTCGCAGCTGATGCCATCAGCAGGCTCGACACCAGCCAGCTGGCCATGCGCCAGCATGCGCCCAGGCGCTGACTTGCACGGCCCTCGCGATCGCAGTCGACGCGCAGATCAGCTTGCGCCTGCCCCGGCCCTTCTACGCAATGGTCTGCCTGCCTGCCCATGCCTTCCCCATTCGTCGATTCGCTGCGCTGCGCCCGTGGACCCGGACCGTTCCGGGGCGGACGCGCGCAGGGACCCGAGGCTAACAGGGTTCAATCGCGATGAGAAAACCGGTGGGGACGATGCGCAAGGAAGAGTGCCGCCGGCTACGGCCGCGGATCGAAGCCGTCCACGAAGATCGGGGTCTCGATTACGTCGCCGCTGCTGAATTCGACGGCGCCGAGGTCGCAGGCGGGGCCCTGGGGCCGGCTCACGCCTCGTGCGTCGATGCCGTTGACGCCGATGTCCGCACAGACGCCGTTGTCGCCGCTGTCGATGGCCGGACTGCCCGCGAGCGGGAGTCGCGTCTGCACGCTGCCACCGTAGTTTCCGAGCGGCGCGAGCATCGGGTCGGCGGTGACGGTGTTGGTGCAGGTTGCGCAGCTGGTCTGGAAAATCGAATGATCGACGGTCCACGCCCCGCTCAGGTTGAGCAGTCTCCATTCCGGCGTCAACGGATCGTCGCTGTTGTCCCAGAAGATGACGTTGCGGAATGCCTGGACCAGGCCAGGGCCATGGATGCTGTACATGACCTTGCCTTCATAGTAGGCGTCGTTGGCGGTGAAGGTCACGTTCTCGAACAGCAGGTCGCTGGTACCGGGATTCGAGGAGCTGGAGTCGTAGGCGTAGACCGCGCCACCATTTCCCAAGCTGGCGAGGTTGCCATGGAACGTGACGTTGCTGAAGCGCAGGTTCGCGTAGCCCTCCGATCCGTCGCTCTTGACCGCGCCACCATTGTAGTGCGACGTGTTGCCGCTGAAGGTACCGTTGCGCATTGTGAAGGTGGAATTGGCAATGACCCACAACGCGCCGGCGTCGGCGTCGGCGCTATTGTTGTCGAACGTGACGAAGTCGAGCGTCGGACTGCTCTCGCCGCCCCGGCCGTAGACGAACATCGCACCGCCGGAACTGGCCCTGTTGCCGGTGAAGCGGATGTGGCTCATGGCAGGATTGCTGGTGCCCGCGGAGTCCGCCATCAGCATGACCGCACCGCCGCGGGTCGCCAGGTTGCCGCTGAAGACGAGATGGGACAGGGTCGGGCTGCATATGCGGCCGCTGCTGAATGCGTTGCAGTACAGGCCGCCGCCATCCGGCGGCGCGGTCGAATGCGCATCGCCGCCGGTGATGGTGAAGCCGTCGAGCACGGTACTGGCAAGGACCGCCGCGGCGGCGCCGCTCAGATAGACGACGTGATAGGCGTTGTTGCCGACGATGCCGTCGGTGTTGACGAGAATGCCGTTGGCATCCGTTGTGTCGTTGTTGTCGATGTCGCCGGACAGAATGGTCGGGTTCGCGACCCAATTGCGCTGCTCGCGGGCCGATTCGGTGCCGGCGAAGCCGCCGTAGACGGCAACACCGGAACGGATCAGGAAACTGATGCCGCGGTCGGTTCCCGTGGTGGGCTTGTACACGCCCGAGGCAACCCAGACTTCAATGCACGCAGGCGTGGCAAGCGCCGTCTGCAGATCCATCGGCGCGGTCCAGTCGAGTCCAGGATTCGCACTGTTGCCGATGGTTGTCACATGGCAGATGGCCTGCGCCGCGGTCGACGCGAACAAGCCAACCATGGACCCGAACAGGGCCCTTCCTATCGAACGATGCATGGTTACCTCTGGGGTTTTCGCCTAAGCGCCATTGCTGCGGCTTGCCGGACGCGGCGTCTGGCCGACTGGCAGCCGCGCCATGTCAGGGATGATGCATCTTCCGGCAATTCCAATATTAGTCGATCGGAATATGCGCCGACAATGGTCGGCCGTCGGCCTGTCGCCATGTTCAATGCTGTGCGTGCACGCATGCCGGAACTTCGCAGTGCGCCGGTCGCCACGCGGGAATTAAGGCAACACTGACCAAGTGGCACAACCGTCATGGCATTCAGAAGGTTTGCCAGTCGTGCTCCGTGGCGAAGTGAAGGCTGGTTGCCTTGACGAGTCGCGCGGTGCGGCCGGCGGGCCTTCTGAACGCCACCTGTTTCAGTCAAGACAATCGGTCAGGCGACACCTGTCTGCGCGCATCTCTTTGTTGCGCTGGCTTGAAGCACGGCCAGTGCACCTGCACCAGCGCGCCGCGATCTGCACGCAGCCAGGTATCGTGACGATTGCGCCACTTGGTCAGTGTTGCCTTAAGCGAACCTTTCCAGACGACCAGCCAGGATTCGTGCAGCGGGAGAAGCGGGGACCCGTTCAGGGTTGCGGCAGCGTCGTGATCCCGCGTTTGGCCTTGGCCTCGGCGACCATCTTGCGGACATCGGCCAACAGTT
>DAIMYT010000202.1:0-5094 GCA_036734345.1 Dokdonella sp.
AGGAGCCATTCCCGGATGAAAAGCACATCGACGTCCTGCTCAAGGCCCATCCGAAACTTGGCAAGGATGCGGCGAGCATCGCCGCGCAGCTGCAGGACGCCTGGCGGGATTTCCATCGCGGCGATTTCCAGCAGGCCTATGACACCGGCGTGGCGCTGAAGGCACTGGGTGCCTCGGTGGCGATCAAGGCCGCGGGTATCCATGCGGCCTATCTGGTCGACGACGATGCGGCCAAGACTGCCCGCTACGAGGATCTGGTGCGACTCGCCGACGAGGCCCTGGTCGCCCTGCCCGGCGAGGTCAACAGCCACTATCGCCGCGCCTTCGCGATCGGCCGCCTGAGCCAGTCCATCTCGATCGCCAAGGCGCTGGCCCAGGGGCTGGCCGGCAAGGTGCGCGAGTCCCTGGATACGACGCTGAAGATGGCCCCCAAGCATGCCGAAGCCATGACCGCACTCGGCCTCTATCATGCCGAAATCGTCGACAAGGTCGGCGGCATGCTGGCCAAACTGACCTATGGAGCCAATGCAGCGGACGCAGAGAAGCACCTGAAAGGCGCCCTCAAGCTGACCCCGGACGCGCCGATCGCCTGGATCGAGTACGGCAACGGCTTGCTGCTGCTGCATGGGGAGAAGCGCGAGGATGAAGTGGCCGAGGCCTACGAGAAAGCCGCCAACCTCAAGTCGCGGGACGCCATGGAAGCCCTCGATTCGAACTGGGCACGCGAGCAGATCGAATAGTCGTTTGCTGCGTCACGGGCGACTCACGCCCAGGGCCAGGGTGCGCAAGCGGGCGCGAACCTGCCGATCGTGCCGTTCCCGCATGGCCAGCGCACCGGCATGCCGTAACCCCGGCAGGCGGGTTGCGCCGTTCAATCCGGCACCCATGTTGATGACGACTTCCATGGATTGCCTTAACCTCGCAGCCATGGGGTCGGAACGAACGGACGAAGAACTGATGCTTGCGTATGCCGGAGGCGACCTGCTCGCCTTCGAAATGCTGTATCGGCGCCATCGCGGCACCCTGTACCGCTTTCTCCTGCGATCGCTGCGCCACCGTGCCGATGCCGACGAGCTGTTCCAGGAAACCTGGAGCCGTGCGGTGGCCGCTCGTGAGCGCTATCGGGTCGAAGCCAGATTCACGACCTGGCTGCTGCAGATCGCGCACAACCTCGTGATCGACCGCTTCCGCCGAGCCCGGCCCCAGGCATCCGCCGAAGAAGCCGGCCTGGTGTTCGACCAGCTCGACGCGCCCGAAAGCGAACAGCCCGATCGCGTTCTCAGCGAGTTCGAACAACGTCGACGGCTGCAGCTCGCACTTGAGGAATTACCTGAGGAACAACGTGTAACATTCTTGTTACGCATGGAAAACGGCCTCGGACTCGATGAAATATCGGAGGTCACCGGGGCCGGACGTGAAACCGTGAAGTCACGCCTGCGCTACGCCCTGGCGCGTGTGCGGGCGAGGTTCGAGACATGAGCAAGCGTATCGACCCCGAGCGCGATCTCGAACGCCTGCTGGATCCCGACGCCGGCGAGTTCGGCGCCATCTACCGGCGCCTCAGTCGTCCCGAGCCGCCACGCCGCCTCGATCGCGTGGTGCTGGCCCAGGCGGCCCGCGCCATCCATGGGAACCGGGCACCACGCGCGCAGCGCTGGATGCTCGGTCTCGGATCGGCGGCCGGACTCGTCCTCGCGGCCGGCATCGCCTGGCAGGTCGGCCGCCAGTTGGAGACCCGCGATAGCCTGCCCGCCGGTGCCGCCGACACTCGAGGTTCGACGGTGATTCCGGTGCAACCGATCGCGGAATCCGCGCGGCTGCAGAAATCTGGAAAGGATGCCTCGCTGGAGGACAAGGAAAACATCGCAACAACACAGGCTGACGAGCCGAAAGCCGCGCTAAAGGCCCGGCGCCAGGCGCCCGGCCAACCGCCGGCCCCGGCCGTTGCGCCACCGCCTCCTGCCGCGCCGATGGCCAGGAAGGTCGAGCGCGCATCGGCGCCCGAGGAACCGGCGACCCTGTCGGCTCCCGCCGAGGCCGAAGCGTTTCCCGCCCGGGAGGACAGTGCGCGTGACGGTGCTGTCGCCGGTGCGAGCGGCGAACTCGGCAGCGAGCGGCGCGCGGAGCCCTCCGGAGCGGGCGCGGCAGACGCCATGCAGGCCCCGCCCGCAGCGAAGGCCGACGCGCCGCAGTCGCGCGCGCCGGCACCGACGACCTCGATCCAGTTGCGCCAGAACATGCACCTGCCGCCCGAAGAGTGGCTGGCTGAAATCGTGCGCCTGAAGCGTGAAGGTCATCGCCAGCAGGCCATCGAGAACCTGCGCCTGTTCCGGCGCATGCATCCGGACTGGAGACTTCCCGACGAGTTGCTGCGGCTCTCCCGGTGAGCGGCCTTTGCACCCTCGGCGGCCTGGCCAGCCTGCAACGGGAGATCCGCAAGAGCCGCTTCCTGGCGCAGGCCTTCCCCCTCCGCGATCCGGAGCAGGCCCTCGCCCGCATCGCCGGGATCGGCGATGCGCTGGCAACACACAATTGCTGGGCCTACCGCATCGGCCAGCAATACCGCTTTTCCGACGACGGCGAGCCCGGTGGCACGGCCGGCAGGCCGATCCTGCAGGCGATCGAGGCGCAGCACTGCGACCAGGTCGCGGTGGTGGTCACGCGCTGGTACGGGGGCATCAAGCTCGGTGCCGGAGGACTGGCACGCGCGTATGGCGGCTGTGCGGCCGAATGCCTGAGGCTGGCGGCACGCGTTCCGATCATCGATAGCGTGGAACTCAAGGTGGGCTGCGAGTTTGCGGCGCTGCCGGTGCTGCAGGCACGCCTCGGCGACTTCTGCGCCGAAAAGCTCAGCGAGTCATTCGACGCGGCGGGTGCGCGCCTGCAACTGCGCGTGCCGCGCGATCACGCTGGCGCGCTGTCCGACTTCCTGCGCGACCTGAGCCGCGGCCGGGCAACGGTGGAAATCGGCGAGATCGAGTGAACGCGCCTGCGTACGGCCCATTCCATCTGCGTCTCCAAAAGCGATGGCGGCTTGTCGGGCGATGCAGCGTTGTCGCTTGAAATCCGGCCCGGTTGGTCCCATTCGTTGGTGATTCCCGAAGAATTGCAGGCATGCCCGAGCCCACTGCTGCCGTAACCAGAAGACTCGGCGCCTACCGCCGCCTGATTCCCTACCTGCGCGAGCAGCGTCTGCTGATCGCCGGCTGGCTGTTTTTCCTCGCCATTTCCTCCGCCGCGACCCTGGCCCTGCCGGCGGCCGCCCGCTTCATGATCGACCGCGGCTTCGGACAGACCGATCCGGCCCAGCTCAATGCAGGATTCATCGGCCTGTTCGGCGTCGCCGTGGTCATGGCCATCGCTGGCGCTTCGCGCTACTACTGCGTGACCCTGCTCGGCGAACGCGTCGCGGCAAACCTGCGCACGCGCCTGTACGCCCACCTGCTGACCCTCGACCAGGCGTTCTTCGAGCGTACGCGTTCGGGCGAGCTGGTTTCGCGCCTCGCGGCCGATACCGAACTCGTGCAGACCGTGGTCGGCTCGACCCTGTCGCTGTCGTTACGCAGCGTGGTCATGCTGGCCGGCTCGACAACGATGCTGATCGTTACGAGCCCGCGCCTGGCGGGGTTGACGGCACTGGTCATTCCGGCGGTGATCCTGCCGATCGTGCTGCTCGGCCGGCGCGTGGAAAAGCTTTCGCGCGAAAGCCAGGATCGCATTGCCGATTCGTCGGCCATTGCCTCCGAATCGCTCAACGCGATCCATACGGTGCAGGCCTACACGCGCGAACCGCGCGAGCGCGAACGCTATACCACGGCAGTGCTGCGCGCCCTGTCGACCGCGCGCAAACGCATCGGCACGACCGCCCTGCTGACCGCGCTTGTCATCCTGCTCAGCTTCGGCGCCATCACCCTCGTGCTGTGGGCGGGCGCCCACCAGGTCATTGCCGGCGGGATGAACGCCGGCGTGCTCGCGCAGTTCGTCCTCTACGCGGTGGTCGCGGCCGGTTCGGTCGGTGGCCTGACCGAAGTCTGGGGCGAACTGTTGCGT
Source organism: Dokdonella sp. (assembly GCA_036734345.1). GTDB lineage: Bacteria > Pseudomonadota > Gammaproteobacteria > Xanthomonadales > Rhodanobacteraceae > Dokdonella. The sequence goes on from DAIMYT010000202.1 coordinate 4,051, forward strand.
TGCGCAGGCGCGCTCGGCCGCATCAGCGAACTGCTCGATACCGAAGCCGGCATCCGCTCGCCGCCACAGGTACTCGCGCTGCCGAAGCCGGTCCGTGGCGCGCTGCGTTTCGAACATGTCGGGTTCCGCTATCCCTCGCGCCCCGACAGCCCCGCCATCCATGATCTTTCGCTGAGCATTGAACCGGGCGAGACGGTAGCGCTGGTGGGGCCGTCCGGGGCGGGCAAGACCACCCTGTTCCAGTTGCTGCAAAGGTTCCACGATCCGCAGCAAGGACGCATCACGCTCGACGGATTCGACCTGCGCGCGCTCGACCTGGCCGATCTGCGCCGCTGCTTCGCTCTTGTCCCACAGGACGCGGTGCTGTTCGGCGCCAGCGCCGCCGACAACATCCGTTTCGGTCGCATCGATGCCGGCCAGGAGGCGGTCGAGGCGGCGGCCGTCGCCGCCGAATCGCACGAATTCCTCAACGCCCTGCCCGAACGCTACGACACCTATCTCGGCGAGCGCGGCGTGCGCCTGTCCGGCGGCCAGCAGCAACGCATCGCGATTGCCAGGGCGCTGTTGCGGGACGCGCCCATCCTGTTGCTCGACGAGGCCACCTCGAGCCTCGATGCGCAATCGGAGCGACTGGTCCAGCAAGCACTCGAGCGCCTGATGGCCAACCGCACCACGCTGGTCATCGCCCACCGCCTGGCCACCGTGCAGAAGGCCGATCGCATCGTCGTGCTCGAAGCGGGGCGCATCCTCGCCCAGGGCACGCATGCCGAACTCCTGCGCCAGGGCGGTCTCTACGCGGAACTGGCCAAACTGCAGTTCGCGGCCTGATTCTGCCATCCCGGCAACCCGCAGCAAGCGAAACCAGCGAAGGCTCAGGCCAGCAGCAAGCGGGTGACGATCGGCGCGACCTGGGCCGTGGCATGTTCGAGGTTGGCGAAAATCCCGTCGAGGCCGATTTCGTCCTCGTCGCCACAACCGGCTGCCCAATTTGCCACCAGGGCGATGCAGGCGTATTCGATATCCAGCTCGCGGGCCAGGGCGGCC
>DAIMYT010000203.1:0-1064 GCA_036734345.1 Dokdonella sp.
GCGGGTCGAAATTCTTGTACACGCGATGGCCGAAGCCCATCAGGCGGAAGCCGGATTCCTTGTCCTTGGCCTTGGCCACCGCGGCAGCGACGTTCTTCGCATCGCCAATGTCGGTGAGCATCGACAGCACGGCTTCGTTGGCGCCGCCATGCGCCGGGCCCCACAGCGCGGCGATGCCGGCAGCCACGCAGGCATAGGGATTCGCGCCGGTCGAACCGACCAGGCGCACGGTCGAAGTGGAGGCATTCTGCTCGTGATCGGCGTGCAGGATGAACAGCAGGTCGAGCGCCTTGGCCACGACGGGGTTCAATTCCAGCGGTTCGCTCGGCACCTCGAACATCATGTGCAGGAAGCGGGTGACATAGTCGAGGTTGTTGCGCGGATAGCGCACCGGCCAGCCGATCGAGGAGCGGTAGGCGGCTGCCGCGATGGTCGGCACCTTGGCGATCAGGCGGATCGCGGCGAGGCGGCGCTGCTCGACGTCATCCATGTCCAGCGTGTCGTGGTAGAACGCCGACAGCGAGGCGACCGACGCACACAGCATCGCCATGGGATGGGCGTCGTAGCGGAAGCCGTTGAGGAAGTTCTTCTGTGACTCGTGCATCATCGTGTGATGCGTGACTTCGTGCTCGAACTTGTCGAATTCGGCCTTGCTCGGCAGTTCCCCGTTGATCAGCAGATAGGACGTCTCGAGAAACGTGGAGTGCTTGGCCAGTTGCTCGATCGGATAGCCACGGTAGAGCAGCACGCCCTTGTCGCCGTCGATATAGGTGATCGCGCTGCGCGTGCTCGCCGTAGAGACGAAGCCCGGATCGTAGGTGAAGTATCCGGTGTCCTTGTTGAGTCGGCCGATGTCGAGGGCAGGATCACCGAGCGTTCCGGTCACGATCGGCAGCGTGGTGCTGCGATCATTGATGGTATCGGTGAGTTTGACTGATTTGTCGGTCACGACGGACTCCTTGTGGCGGGGTTTTTGGGCTCCCGCGCCCGGCCCCGCGGGCGGGGGATGCGGAATTTGCCGGGGGGGGGGGGCCCGCCCGGCGGGGCGGCGGGGGCCCCCCCGT
>DAIMYT010000203.1:1074-5054 GCA_036734345.1 Dokdonella sp.
GACGGACTCCTTGTGGCGGGGTTTCGTGCCTCCGGCGCCTGGCCCGGAGACGGGAAAATCGGAATTCCGCGGCGGGGGGGCCGCAAGCCGGTCGAGCCGATGGCTGCCCACCTGTGGACCCTGGTCCGGCGCCAATTATTGCATGGCAACAGGGATTCGCCGAAGCGCGCGGGCCGGGCACAAACGAAAACGCCGGCACAGGGCCGGCGTTCTTTCCAACCTGGCGGCAGGAAGGCCTTACTTGGCGTAGCGGCGACGGAACTTGTCGACGCGGCCGCCGGCATCCACGGTCTTCTGCTTGCCGGTGTAGAACGGGTGCGAATGGCTTGAAATATCGATCTTGACCAAGGGATATTCCTTGCCATCCGTCCACTTCACGGTTTCCTTGCTGGACATGGTCGAGCTGGTCAGGAACGAGAAGTCGCTGGACAGGTCCTGGAAAACGACGGGATTGTATTTGGGATGGATATCGGGCTTCATTGGACAGTACCGTTTGCCAGCCGGGGCCGGAGAAAAGAGCGCGATTGTAGCGGCTTGGCCGAGGGGCGCGCAAGCAAGCCGCCGACGGGCCTGCATGGTCAGAGCGGAAACCCCGGATTCGGCCATTGGAATCAATGGCCTGGAAGCCGCATCCAGGCACCCCGGGGACGCCCGCCGGGGGTCCGACGGCAGCGTCAAGCGGCGCCCAGGGCGCCCTTGACCATGCCCTCGAATCGCCCCTGGTCCACCGCCAGCACGATCTTCGCGTTGGCCGGGTGGCCGAAGCGGTCGTCCCAGTCGACCACGGTCGCGCCGCGGGTCAGGTGGCCGGCCAGTTCGATGGCCACATGGTGCTCCTGCGCGGACGTGACGATGCCCGGCTCCAGTGCCACCGCCATGGCCAGCGCATCGGCGCTCAGCAGACGCGCGCGTCCATGTGCACGGGCCCAGTCGCGCGTGCGCCGGGAAATGGCCGCGTAGAAGCGCGCACGCGCCGAATCCGCCTGCAACCAGCGCTCGATGTCGTCATAGGCGAGGCCATGGCGCAGGGTCGCTTCCCAGTCGACCAGTTCGAACATCGGCCAGGACGAAAACACGATGTGGGCCGCCTCGGCATCGAAACCGATATTGAACTCCGCCGGCACGCGTTCGGTATTGCCGCGCCCGTTCACGGCTCCGCCCATGATGACCAGACGATCAATCCGTTCGGGCAACGCGGGATCCAGGCGCAGGGCCAGCGCGAGATTGGTCAGCGGGCCCAGCGCGACGAAGGTCAGCTGTCCGGCATGCTCGCGACTCAGGCGCAGGATGGCCAGCGCGGCATGTTCGGATTCGGCCCTGCGCGCGGAATGTTCGTAACCGGTATCGCCGAATCCGTCGGCGCCGTGCACGAAGGCAGCGTCTTCCGCCGGCAGCACGAGCGGCCCGGCGCAGCCCGGGAACACCGGCGTGTCGGCCCCCGCCAGATCGACCAGCTTCAGGGCGTTGGCCACGGTATGGCCGAGGCCGACATTGCCGGCGGCGATGCCGAGCCCGACCGGATCGGCGTGACGGAAGGCCATCAGGATGGCCAGTGCGTCGTCGACGCCGGGATCGGTATCAATCAGCAGTTTCGGTCTCATGATTTCGCAGTCGGGGCAACGGCCCGCGATTGTTCCAGAAAGCGGCCCCACTGTCCGCCCGGATACCGCGACGCCCCGGCTTGCGCCGAACCTCAGGCGCCGGCGAAGCGCGCGGTACCGCCGATCCAGCGCGCGATCAGTTGCCTGGCGGCCTGCGGGTGGCGCTCCAGCATGGCCGCGCCCACCTGCTGCACGGCCGGCAGCAGCGACGCATCGCGGGCCAGGTCGGCGACGCGGAACTCGAGGCGACCGGTCTGCCGCGTGCCGAGCAATTCGCCGGGACCACGCAGCTCGAGATCCTTCTCGGCAATGACGAAACCGTCATTCGTCTCGCGCATCGCGGTCAAGCGCTCGCGGGCCAGCTGCGACAGCGGTTGCTGGTAGAGCAGGACGCAGGTCGAGGCCTGGCTGCCGCGTCCGACGCGACCACGCAACTGGTGCAGTTGGGCCAGCCCGAGCCGTTCGGCATTCTCGATCACCATGAGGCTTGCATTCGGTACGTCGACGCCGACTTCGATAACGGTCGTGGCAACCAGCAAGGCGATGTCGCCAGCCCGGAACGCATCCATGACCTGCTGCTTTTCGGCGGCCTTCAGGCGCCCGTGGACGAGGCCGATGGCAAGCCCGTCGAGCTGGCTGCCGAGTTCGGCATGGGCCACCTCGGCGGCTTGCGCCTCGAGTTGTTCGGATTCCTCGATCAGCGTGCATACCCAGTACACCTGCCGGCCGGCCGCGCAGGCTGCACGGATTCGTTCGACGACCTCGGCGCGGCGCGAAGCAGACAAGGCCACCGTGGTCACCGGCGTTCGCCCCGGCGGCAACTCGTCGATGACGGAGACATCAAGATCGGCGTAGGCGGTCATCGCCAGGGTGCGCGGGATCGGCGTGGCGGTCAGCACCAGCTGGTGGGGCACGCTGGATCCCTCGCGTCCCTTGTCGCGCAAAGCCAGGCGCTGGTGCACGCCGAAGCGGTGCTGCTCGTCGATGATGACAAGGCCGAGGTTGCGGAAGGCCACGCCCTGCTGCATCAGCGCGTGCGTACCGACGACGATCTGCGCCTCGCCAGCGAGGGATGCAAGGGCCGTGGCGCGCGCCTTGCCCTGCACTTTCCCGGCCAGCCATGCCGGCTCGATACCGAGTGGTTTGAGCCACTCGCGCAGATTGCGCAGATGCTGCTCGGCCAGCAGTTCGGTCGGTGCCATCAGGGCCACCTGGAAACCCGATTCGATCGCAGCCAGTGCCGCCCAGGCGGCAACGACCGTCTTGCCCGAGCCGACATCGCCCTGCACGAGGCGCAGCATCGGTTCCGCCCTGGCCAGGTCGCTGGCGATCTCGCCGCAGACGCGGCGTTGCGCGCCGGTCAGCGCAAACGGCAGGTCCTCGAGCAGCGCCTTGCGCAGGCGGCCATGGCCGCGCAAGCGCGGCGCGCCATGCTCGCGCACCTGGGCGCGCAGGCGCTTGAGGCTCAGGTGGTGGGTCAACAGCTCCTCGAAAGCCAGCCGCCTTTGCGCCGGGTGCGTGCCCAGCGCCAGGGCCGCGACATCGGCATCGGGCGGCGGGCGATGGGCGAGCAACAAGGCTTCGCGCAGGGAAATCATGCGCAGCGGATCAAGCAGCTCGGCCGGAATCAGTTCGAGATCGGAATCGGCAGGCAGGCACTTGAGCGCCTGGCCGACCAGGCTGCCAATGCGCTTCTGGCCGAGCCCTTCGGTGGTCGGGTAGACCGGTGTCAGGCACTCCTCGACCGCCGTCTCGCGGCTGGACAGGCGCTGGTATTGCGGATGGACGATCTCGGGGCCGTGCGCGCCATGGCGGACCAGGCCGAAGCAGCGCACGCGCGTACCCGGGGCAAGCTGCTCGACCTGGGCACGGCGGAAACTGAAGAAGCGCAGGCTCAGCATCGTCCGGCTGTCATCACTGATGACTACGCGCAATTGCGGCTTGAAGCGGAATCCGCGCTCGACCGCTTCGACCGTGCCTTCGATCTGCGCCGGTTCGCCGATGCGCAGGTCGCGTATCGGCGTCAGCTGCGTGCGATCCTCATAACGCAGCGGCAGGTGGAACCACAGGTCCTGGACCCGCGTAATGCCGAGGCGCTCCAGTGCGGCCTCCAGCACCGGACCCACGCCCGCCAGCGAATTGGCCGGCCCGAACCCCGGCCCGTCCTTGCTGTCCTGGTTGCTGCTGTCGATCGCGCGCGGCATCGGCCAAGGATACCGGTGGCCGCCGCGGGCGCGAAGCCCGGGGCGCGCTCAGCCGGTGACGGCGACCAGGTCGATCTCGACCTGCGAAGCGCGCGGCAAGGCGGCGACGCCGATGGTCGAACGGGCCGGATAGGGCTCGCTGAAATACTGCTTCATCACCTCGTTGACCGCGGCG
>DAIMYT010000204.1:0-4974 GCA_036734345.1 Dokdonella sp.
CCGCCAGTCTGTTCTCGTTCACCTGGCATCCTTATGCGATCGAACCCGGGGTCGACTATTCGCACGAGGAACCGACCCTGGTCGAGTTCCACCTTGAAGCGACAACGACAGGCACCCTGCTCCGCGTCATCGAGTCCGGATTCGACCGGATTCCCGCCGGCCGTCGGCCCGAAGCCCTGCGCATGAATACCCGCGGCTGGGAAGCACAGGTGCAGAACATCAAGCGTCATGTCGAGTAGCGGTCTTCCTCGCAAGGATGGACCACCCCGCAGCCAGGTCCGCACATTTGCCGCACTCGGCGACCCGACACGCCTGGCCCTGGTCGAAATGCTGAGCGAGGCGTCGCCGCGGTCGATCTCGAGCCTGGCAGAAGGGTTGCCTTTGACCCGGCAGGCCATCACCAAGCATCTTCTGGTGCTGGAGCAGGCGGGCGTCGTCTCGCGGCAGAAACACGGCCGCGAAAGCCTGTTTGCGATCAGCCCGCAGCCGCTCCACGATGCGAGGGCATATATCGACGTCGTCGCACGCCAGTGGGACCAGGCACTCGATCGCCTCAAGACCTTCGCCGAACGCTGAACAGCGCATACCGGGAATGCCTGGCGCCGGTTTCTGCCGGCGATGAACCTGGTGGCCCCTGATCGCGCCCATTTCCGTGTCTGACTGGAAAGCGGCCGCCAGCTGGCGAGCCGCGCAACGCGCTCGGTGGCCCGGGAACGAGGGGTTGCCGGCCACACGCGACCCGGAGAGGCATGCATGGCGACACCCACTTCGTCGGCTATACCACTGGCCCGATTCCGTCTGCTCCGCGGCAGCTGGACGATGCCCGGTTTGGCCTTGATCGCCCTGATGGCTTTCCCCGCAGCTGCCCAGATCACCGTGGAACTCAACGCGATCGCTGGTGGCGGCGGTCGAAGCGCTTCGGCTGGCGGCTGTCTTGTACTGGACGGAACACTTGGCCAGGCCGTGGCGGGAAGTGCGTCCGCAGGCAACTTTTCGCTATGCGCCGGTTATTGGTGCGGGCTCGATTCAGGCAGCCGCGACACTTTGTTCAACACCGGATTCGAGGAATGCCTTTGATGAAGACCTTCACCCTCTTTTGCCTGCGTACCCTGATGATCGCCCTGCCCGGCCTGCAGTTCTGCCTGGGCGTCCCGCCACTCCATGCTGCGCAGCAACTACCCGATTTCACTTACCAGGGTCGACTGACCCAGAGTGGAACGCCGGCCAACGGGAACTTCAACCTCGCCTTCGCGCTGTTCGACGACAGCGTCGCGGGCAACCAGATCGGCGCCACGATCAACGAGCCGGCATTTCCGGTAACCGATGGGCTGTTTACGGTCTCGCTCGCGTTTCCAGGTGCGTTCACGGGAAACCAGCTCTGGCTTCAGGTCAGCGTCAATGGCCTGGCCTTGCTGCCGCGGCAAGCGGTTTCCTCAACGCCAGTCGCGCAATTCGCCCTCAGCGGTTCTATCGGGGGACCGGCCGGGGGCGACTTGAGCGGCAGCTATCCCAATCCGGGGATCGCCACCGGCGCCGTGACCAGCAGCAAGATCGGCTCCGGCGCGGTCACATCGAGCAAGTTGGGGACCGCTTCGGTGACCAGCACGGCGATTGCATCGGGCGCGGTCGGCAACAGCGAACTGGCCACCAATGCCGTCTCCACCACACGTATCGCGGACCTTGCCGTCAGCAGCGCCAAGATTGGCAACAACAGCATCACGCGGGCGAAGATTTCAGGCGCCGACGTGGCCGGAACCATGGGAAGCGTAAGCCTGGCTGGTGGCACCTGCGCGGATGTCTCGGTCGGCGCCAGCGGCGCCGCTGTCGGCGACATCGTCTTCTTTGGCCTGCAGGCTGGTTCGGTCCTGCCTTCGAGGTTCATCGCGCAACCGGCGCGTGTCGATTCGGCCGGTGCGGTCGTACTTCGATTCTGCAACGTCGGTACCACGACCCAGTCATTCCCGAGCCTGAACGTGTACATCCTCACCATGCACCCTTGAGGGATGCGATGCGTCGCGCATTGAGAGCCTAGGCCCGTCGGCGGATCTCGCCCTGCCGGTCGTGGAATGCATCCAGCGCGCCGCTGAGCCTGTCGGCGCGGTCGCGCAAGGCCTGCACACGCTTGCGCGTGACCAGGATCGCGTTGACCAGCCGGGCCCGCTGTTCGAGCTGCTCCGCGCTCAAGGGGCGATCCAGCGGAATCAGATCATCCTTGCCGACGACGCTCGCGCCATCCAGTGGTTTAGTGGCAGCACGTGAAGCAAGGGATGCCGGACGCCTCTTAGTCATGGCAGTTCTCCGCGAAGGATTGGACCTGGGCCGAAGCCTGGATCAGGCAACTGCAACCTGACATAAACGAGTCCGTGGGACACGGAATAGGATTGCTTCCGGTTCGCTCCGGTTCAGATCACGAACCTGATTCCTGTGCCCGCTTTCGCGTCAGATCCGCCGTGGGCGATCGCCCGGTTCGATTCCTTGCGTGCTCCCGTTCCGCGAGGTCGTCAATGGCGCGACGTTCAAGCGTGGCGTGCAATCTGCTCGCGTCGATCACGGAACCGCGCCAATGCGCCGGACAGCGCTTCCGCGCGATCCCTGAGCAGCTGCATGCGCTTGCGCGCAAGCAGGGTCGAATGGATCAGCTTTGCGCGCTGGCGCTGCTGCTCATCGGTCATGGGCATATCCAGCGGCATCAGGTCGTTGCAGATGACGCGCACGGCATGGAGTGAACGCACGGCAGCGTGCGCGGCGGTAGTAACTTGGCGAATGGTCGGCATGGCAAATCTCCGCAATGAGGGTGCTCGTTCAGCGGCTTTACGGGCGTTCCCTGGGGACGCGTGAGCCTGGCTGGCGAGCCAGGACAGACTGCCTGCCAGCCCTCGATCCGGATATGGGAAATCGTTGCGTCTGCGTGTAGGAAATCTCCTACACGGCAAGTCCATCCTGGACGAATTCATGGTGCCGCACACAATCAAGCCGCCGCGCCGGGAACTGGCGGAAGCATCCGAACCTGGAGTGGTGCCCGGAGCGGGGTTTGAACCCGCATGGCCTTGCGCGGGTCCGGGGTCTATCAGCTCTTGAACTTTGAATCCGAGCGCATTCAGAGCGACTGGTTCAGAGCTCGAATCCGTCGCGAAAAATGACATCGGACTGAAATTCGAATGCGCCGATGTCGCTGCCGTCGCCCCCGGCTGCGTTGGCTACATAGGGCAAGTCGTCCGGCCGGGCGAGGCCGCGTTGGTCGATCGAAAGCTCGATCGACTTTCCCTTGTCGATCGCCGGGCTTCCGGGCAGCAGGGCATGGCTGGAGGTGCTGCTGCCGTTGGCCTGCAAGGGGCCGATCATCGGATCGAGTGGCGTGGCGGGTGAACCGATCTGATCGCCACTGGTCGGCGTGATGATCGTGATGGAGTTGTTGCCGATCAGGTTGAAACCCTCCGAAATGATCGGGCCGTGGACATCGGGGCCGATTGCGGAAACGTTGAGGCCAATGATCGAGCTCATCGATCGCACGACTCCGCCGTTGATGATGCGAATGCCACCGCCGATGTCGCCCGCATTGTTGGCAATGGTGCTATTGACCAGACGCACGCTGCCGACGTTTGTGATCAGCCCGCCACCGCTGTCGCTGTTGCCTCCCGGGCCATTCGCGGTGTTCCCGGAGATGGTGCTGTTCCTGATGGTCAGCGTGCCGCCGTTATTGAAGATGCCGCCACCGCTGCCGGCGTTTGGACCACTGACGGAGTTCCCGGAGATCGTGCATGCGACGAGGGTCAACGTGCCAAAGTTGTTGAAGATGCCGCCGCCATTGAGTGCGGTATTGCCGGAAACGACGACGTTGGCCAGAAGCACGGTCCCCTCGTTCAGGATGCCGCCGCCGGTCGAGGTACCGACGCCATTGGCGATGGTCAGGCCGGACACGGTGGAGAATGTGCTGGACGATGTAAAATTCAGCACGCGGAAATTCCCCGGCACGGCACCGCGTCTAATCGACAGTACATTCGCGCCCGGGCCGGCCAGGTCGATGTTGCTGCTGATCAGTGGCAGCGCGCTGCCGAGGAGGATTTCGCCGGTCAGGCCGTCGCTGAACTCAATCCGGTCTTCACCTGCGCGTGCATTGGCCGCCGCAATCGCCTCACGCAAGCTGCAGTCGGCCGCATCGCAGTCGCCGTCGTTGTGATCGTCCGTTGTATTGACGACGAAGGCCGGTCCGGGCGCAAACGTGTCGAAGTAGAGATCCTGCTGGGGCGAACCGCCGATCGAGTTTCGCCCGTCCGTCCAGGTCTGATAGGTATGACTTCCTTTGCCGTCGTCGCTGAAAACCGCCCGGTTGTACAGGCCGACGTAGTTCGCCTGGAAAAGGGGGTCTGGTTGCAGCGGCTTGGGAAAAATCACGTCGCTGATCGCCATGTCGGCGCCCCAGGTGGCTCCGTTGTCGAGCGAGACGCGAGCGAATCGTTGTAGCGCGTCGGTGCTCGTGTTGCGTTCGTCGTACCAGCTCGCCACGAGCACACCTTGGGTATTGACCGACACCGACGCACCCCATTGCGCGCGCGTGGTCACGTCCGTATTCAGCTGGACTGCCGGCTCCCAGGTCACCCCGTTGTCGGTCGAGCGAACGTAGTAGATGTTGCCGGGATCGTCAGTAGCACCGGCCGTGTAGGCGTAGTGCACGACACTGTCAGGTCCTGCCGCTACTTCGCCCCAGCCCAAATGCCGCCAGTAGCCCGCTACCGGAGTGCTGTACATGCCGACGTTGTAGCCTTGCCCGCTACGCCCGGGCGCGGTAAAGCTTGGGCCCTGGGCAATCGGCGTGCTCCAGGTCAAGCCGCCATCAGTCGATCGGAAAATGACGTTTTCTCGTGGATTGGCCAGGCCGCCGCCGTTTTCGTCCAGCGTCTGCACAAACACGGTTCCGTCCGCACCCGGACTTCCGGTCACCTTCAGAACCCGGCGAAATCCCAGGGAGATGGCAAC
>DAIMYT010000205.1:0-4922 GCA_036734345.1 Dokdonella sp.
GCACAGGGAGCATCCGGTGGAGGCGGAGCCGGATTTGGAGGAGCACTCTTCGTGAGGGAAGGCGGGACGGTCGTGCTGATGAGTACCGGATCCAACACTGCCTACGAAAACAACACGGTGCTTCCAGGTGCAGGTGGTGACTCGAGTGCCCAGCAAGGGCTCAGCGGCGGCGGAGACGTCTATGTTGATTCCGGTGTCGTGGGGCGCTTCAACATTGCGAACGGGGCGACGCTGGTATCCAGGGGCACCATCGCGGGACGAGGCGGCATCGCGATCGAAGGTGGCGGTCGACTTGCATTGGCCAACAGGGCGGAGTTCGAATCCACGGCGGCTATTGCCAATGGAGTCCTTTTGACCCTGGACGGCATGTTGGCCGGGTCCCTTGTCAGTGTAGATGGGGTCCTGAGCGGAACGGGGTCGCTTGGCCCCGTCACCAACCATGGCGTTCTCGCACCATTTGCAGTGAGCGGCAATACGCCGGGATTCGATATCCAGGGAGCGCTGGACCTGAAGGCGGATTCACTGACCTGTATTGTCTTGCGGGCGGGTGGGACCGCGCCAGGCTTGCGTGTGGCTGGCTCGTCGAATCTTGGGGGCTCTGTATTCGTCAGGCTTCCACTGAACCCATCCACGTCGGCCAGATACACGATATTGAGTTCGGCAGGGAACATGACCGGCAGGTTTCAATCAGTGCGCACGAGCGCTCCCGTGGAGTATTCGGTTCACTACCTGCCACATAGCGTCGAATTGAATGTCGGCGCCAGCGAATTTATCTTCCGCAATGGTTTCGACCCGCCGCAAATGACGGACCCATGCGCCAACATCTACGTTCCAGTCGATCCATAATATGAATCGGTGAAGGGCGACAAAAGTACGGATGAAGACTGGGATCAAAACAATTCTGGACCAATTCGTTTCCATGCTTGGAGAAAAAAGCGTCATTCCTGGAATGGACAGGTCGTACGTTCGCGTGTGCCGATGCTCAAGAGAAAGGGACGTCCCGATCACGTCCCATTCGGCGCCTAGCGCAAGCCCGCAGCCTGCTTGCCATCCATCAAGTGGCACTATAGTATCACTTTATGCGCACTGAACTCGTTACTACCCTGAAGCGGCAGGCCACCGAGCTTCTCTCCGATATCGAAAGGGACAAGAAGCCGATCCTCATCACCCAGCATGGGCTGCCCAGCGCCTATCTGGTCGATGTCGAAACCTACGAGCTCATGCAGCAACGCATGACCTTGCTGGAGGGGATCGCACGAGGCGAGCAAGCGGTCGCGGAGGGCCGCGTGTTCACGCATGCCCAGGCCCGGGCCCGTCTTTCCAGATGGCTCAAATAGTCTGGTCCGAGCCGGCGGTGCCCGACCTGGATGCCGTTGCCGACTACATCGCGCTTGAAGACCCCGCAGCGGCGGCAGAACTGGTAAAGCGGGTTTTCAGGCACGTCGGGCAATTGGCCGAGCATCCGCAAAGCGGAAGTCGACCGCAAGAGCTCAAGCGAACCCGCTACCGCCAGATCGTCGAACCGCCGTGCCGGATCTTCTATCGCCATGACGGAGATACGGTATTCGTTGTGCATGTCATGCGTTCGGAGCGATTGTTGCGCAAACGAAAGTTGGGTCGACCTGTCAGATAGGCAGTGACTTGTAAGCCCGAACAGCGCCGAACGCTACTGTGGTCGGGAGGCGCGTTCATGGCCCTGCTAAGCGCGAATTGCATCCTGCCGCGGGTTTCCGCACCCGATCTGTTCCGTACAACTCGACATCAAATGGGACGAGGGCTTCGATAGCTACTGCTGGCAACGCGCCCGGCTGATTCCCGACGACGAAAGTAATGGCTCCGAGCTGGGCAAGGTCTGCGGAAGCGCCTTCATGCATCTACCCGGCGACCACGTCCATGCCGAACCCTGCACAGCGTTCAAGCGCGAGATTGTCCTGTGTGGGAAATCACAAATTGAAACCGCTTTCAACCTTGCGCGGCTGGGCTTGCCGCTCCGGCCCGAATGGCTGGAGACGTGCGGAAATGGCACTTTTTCGTTGACATCGAAAGCAATAGATGTGTAATTTCCAATTTGGGGTTGGTCCGCGGATTCTCGCGTGATCATCAATTGGGGTGTTGGTCGCGGTGTGCCGGGGGGCACATTGCGATTTATTTTCCATGTTCTTGAACAGGTCCGCAGCAGGCCCATGGGCTGGGTCGCGCGGAACCCGTTCCTTCATCCGATAGGCAGCGGAAGCAGGAGCTTCGCGCGAACCGATTCGGTGTCGCGGTGCATCGGGAGGGGCCGCAATGCCAAGACTATCTTTGACGATAGCCATCGTCTGCCTGTGGGTGGGCGGGCCGGGCTTCGGCATTGCGAGTGCGCAGGAGCCTGCTGCCCGGCACTACGCTGTCGTTGCAATCGCCGCCGATATCCAGTTGGCAATCATTCGCGATTGGCGCGGGAACGCGCATCGCTATCGTTTGGGCGACAAATTGCCTGAAGGTGGATGGCGCCTGGTGTCGTTAGGCGCCGGGTCCCTCGGTCTTCGCTCGGAAATGCGCCTTCGCGGCCGCGAGGTCGACCTGCAACTGCGCGAAGGCGACACGTTTGATCCGCTGGCAATGCGCGCTTCGCTGGAACGTGAAGCCGAACCGGTCTACAGGGTCGAGCGCATGGTTCAACGCAAACCTGCGGGGAAGCGAGCGGGAAGGGACTGACGGAATCGATTCAGGGACGAAGACATGAATGCAGCAAGGAAAACGTGGGTCCGTCTGATCACATGTGCGGGCCTGCTACTGGTGGCCGCATCCGCGCCGGCAGAAGATATTCCGTTGACCAACTGCATCGAGCAACCGCAGCCGGTTGATCCGGCGCAGTTGAGGGCCATCGACGCCGCGGTCGGATCAGCCGTCGACATCGGCAATCTGACGGTCATGGAGCTTGGCGGAGCGTATGACCGCGGCCTCGCGGAACCGCGCCAACTGGTTGCCTATCGCTTCTATCAGGATCATGCAGATGACTACGACTTCCTGGTCGTATTCACGACCTTCGAGTTCGAGACGGCGGGTGCGCATGCGTTCTACAACGGCATTCGCAATGACACCGGAGGAATCGGGCTGCCGTTGTACGACTACAGCGCGGAATTCGGCAGTAGTGGCCGTCTTCAGGGCTACGTCGACATGGCCGCCCTGTCGCGCAATTCGCTGGTGCAACAGGAGTCCAGATTCCAGTTTACCCTGAAGACGCTTGCGCACGAGTTGATGCATCGCTGGGGCTCGCACCTGGGCTTTCGCGATGCCGCAGGCAACTCAAGCGCCGATCTTATCGGTCCGGATCAATCCCACTGGAGCTACTTTCTCGACACCGATGCGTCGGTCATGTACGGCAATGACTGGATTGCGCGCGCCGATGGATCGTTCGAATCAGTCGCCGCCCGCCAGCGCTTCAGCGCCCTCGATTTGTATTCGGCCGGGCTTTATGCGGCGAGCGAGGTTCCGGCATTCAACCTGATTCGAGGTGGCACCGGCAGCGCAACGGACCTGCCGCGTCCCGGCGCCGTCAGCGGCGGCAGTCTTGAATCCATCACCATCGATCAGGTCATCGCGGAGTCGGGGCCCAGAAATCCGACAGCTGCCCAGGCGCAGAAGGATTTTCGCGCTGCGTTCATTCTCCTCAAGCGGCCGGGCGAGCAGGTCAGTGCGGCAACGACCCTGGCACTGGAGCAACTGCGAACGCGTGCGCAGCAATACTTTTCGCAGATCACGCGCAGCCGCGCGAATCTGCGAATCTTCACGACTCGCAACCAGGTCTCGGTTCCCGGTCTCCCGCAGATCCTGATCGGGTCGGGAGCAACGACGACACCGCCAGGAATTGCGGGAGCCATTGCCTGGCTGGAAGGGCGCCAGCTGCCGGACGGACATTGGCAGGACCATCCATCGACCGCGCTACGTGACACGATCGCAGTGGTGGAGGCCCTGCAGGAGCTGGACCCCGGATTCGCTGGCTTGCCGACTGCCCGCGGCTGGATCGCCTTGCAGACTCCGGCCAACCTCGACGACACGGCGCGTCGATGGACGCTCAATGCATCAAGCGCCGACGACACCACTATCGAGCAGGCGCGGACTGGCAGCGGCTGGTCCTTGATCCCTGCCTGGCAGTCGTCCAGCTACGACACGGCGCTGGTCGCTGAAACACGAGCCACTCGCGGCACCGCCCCGGTTTCGCTTTCCCCAACCCTGGCGTCACTCGCGGCGTTCCAGCGTGCCGATGGCGCCTTCGCCCACGTAGCGAATGGTCGAGGCCGGGTCACGACCACGGCGCGGGCCGCCGCGGCGCTGGCCGCGTTGCCGGACCCCATCTTCGATTCGGCGCGAGGGCGGGCGGTCAGCTGGCTGGAACAGCGCCTGCTTGAGTACGATGACACTACGGCCAACGATCTGCTGGCGCTCCCCGACTTCGTCGAATTGTACGTTCGGGCAGGCACAGTGCCGCTGTCGGGCCCCGGCGCGGAAACCATCCGGCAACGCATCCGTACCACCCAGCAAGTCGCCGGCGACTGGTCAGGCAGCGTCTATCTGACCGCGACGGCTGCACTCGCGCGCGCGCGCGACCAGCGCGGCAATCTTGCGGTTGTCGGGTCGCCGAGTGCCACGCCTGCATCACCAGCGGATGGCCAGCGTGCGCTCCTTAGCGCTACCGTCATCAACAGTGGAAACGTACCGGTTCCTGCTTCGGTTCTGCGCTGGTTCAACGGCGATCCCGATCAGGGCGGAACGCAGATCGGCAACGATGTAGTCGTGTCGGCACTCAGCGCCAATGCGCGAGTGACGATTTCGACCAATTGGACCACGACCGGACAAGCCGGCGTGCGCAATCTTTGGCTTGTCCTCGACGCGACCGGTCTGGTCGAGGAAACCAGCGAACTGGACAACCGTGCCGAGCT
>DAIMYT010000206.1:0-4880 GCA_036734345.1 Dokdonella sp.
CTGATCGGCCTGGTCTGCGAAACCTTCTGGCGCGTCGCCGACGGCAAGGTCGAGGAGTTCAAGGGCGACCTCGACGAATACGCGGCGTGGCTGCGCTCGCGGGCTTCGAAGGGCTAAAAGCCGGGAGTGGGGAATGGGGAATGGAGAATGGGAGAGCGGATTCCTCGAGCTCCGTTCACTTTCTTGTTGCCGGGTCGCGGTCGAAATTCAAGAGTCGGACTTAGGCGGTAAACTGTTCCTGTCGCTGGTGAGCGCAGAACTGCCGAAACGCAGTCCCATTCCCCATTCCCCATTCCCTATTCCCTATTCCCTATTCCCTATTCCCTATTCCCTATTCCCTATTCCCCATTCCCCAATCCCGGCTTCCGCCCATGTACACCCTCTACTACTCCCCCGGTGCCGCCAGCATGGCCGTGCACCTCGCCTTGATCGAACTCGGCGTCGCGCACGAGCTGCGCCTGATCGACTTCAACGCCAAGGCGCAGAAGGATCCCGAGTACCTGCGGCTGAACCCGAACGGCGTGGTGCCGACGCTGATCGTCGATGGCGCGCCGTATTACGAATGCGCCGCCCTGCTGTTGCTGCTCGGCGAGCGCCATGCCGAGGCCGGCCTCGCGCCGATGCCTGGCGCGCCCGGACGCGGGCTCTACCTGCAGTGGGTCGTGCATCTGGCCAACACATTGCAGCCGGCTTTTCGCCAGTGGTTCTATCCGACCGATTTCGGACCGGCCGACCAGAACGAGGCCATGCGCGATTTTGCCCGCCTGCGCATCGAAGCGGTCTGGAACCAGCTCGACACGCATCTCGCCGGGCATGGCCCGTACCTGCTCGGCGAATCGTTCAGCCTCGTCGACCTGTACGCGACCATGCTCATGCGCTGGTCGCGCAACATGCCGAAGCCGGCCGATCGCTGGCCCGCGCTCGCCGCGCTCGCACAGCGCGTCAAGGCACGCCCGTCCTGGCAGCGCATGTACGCGGTCGAGGGCCTCACCGAATGGGCGTGACCGCGCCCCGCCACCGCCAGACGGAGACCGCCATGAAATTCCTGCACAGCATGGTCCGCGTGCGCGACCTCGACGCCTCGCTGGAGTTCTACTGCAAGCACCTGGGCCTGGTCGAGCTCACGCGCGTCGACAACGAAAAAGGCCGTTTCACCCTGGTCTTCCTCGCCGCGCCGGGCGACGAATCGCGCGGCCAGATCGAGCTGACCTGGAACTGGGACGCGGAGGACTACGGCACGGCGCGCAATTTCGGCCACCTGGCCTTCGCCGTCGACGACATCTACGCGCTGTGCCAGCGCCTGCTCGATGCCGGTATTACCATCAATCGTCCTCCGCGCGATGGCCACATGGCCTTCGTGCGCTCGCCGGACCTGATCTCGATCGAACTGCTGCAAAAGGGCGATGCGCTGGAGCCGCGCGAACCCTGGCTATCGATGCCGAACAGCGGCGTCTGGTAGGTTAGGCTCCTCGCGCAGGCATCACCCGCGGGCATGCCCGGGCCGCGTACATGCCCACGGGCGATGCGGCGAGCAGTTGCGGAGGTAGCGGATGACCCAAGCCAAGCCGCCGTCGGCGACGGCGGCCACCGAACTCGAGGCCGTGCCGCGCCAGGCCGGCGATTCGGCGGTGCTCGAGGCCGGCATGCAACTCGGTGCGTACCGGATCCGCCGGCCCCTTGGCGAAGGTGGCATGGGCCAGGTTTACCTGGCCGAGCAGACGGCGCCGGTCCATCGCGACGTTGCCCTCAAGCTGATCCGCGAGCAGATCGCCAGTCCGCTCGCGCTGGCCTGGTTCGAAGTCGAGCGCCAGGCCCTGGCGCAGATGCAGCACCCGGCCATCGCACAGATCTTCGACGCCGGCACCACGCCGGAAGGCCACGCCTTCATCGCGATGGAGTATGTCGAAGGCATCCCGGTTGCCGACTATTGCCGCAGCCACGCGCTGACGCGCGACCAGTGCCTCGCGCTGTTCATCCGCATCTGCCAGGGCGTGCAGCATGCGCACCAGAAAGGCGTCATCCACCGCGACCTGAAGCCGGCCAACGTCCTCATCCATGATGTCGACGGCACGCCGATGCCGAAGATCATCGACTTCGGCATCGCCATCGGTGGCAGTGCCGGGAGCTCAGGGCCGACCGTGTCGAACGCGAGCGGCGGCCACGCCGGCACCGCCATTTACATGAGCCCGGAACAGGCTGCGGGCGAAGGCCGCGATATCGACACGCGCAGCGATGTCTACGCGCTGGGCGTCATGCTGTTCGAGATCCTCACCGGCAACGAAGCCGCCGTGCTCAACTCCTCGGCCTATCAGTCGCGCGCCGTGCATACGCCCGGCGCGCGCCGGGCCAAACCCGGTACCGGTTCCGCCGAACGCCACGATACGGGCGCCCCGGCGCTGCTCGACGCCGCCGGGGAGCTGCCGCCCGAACTGCGCGCAATCCTGCGCCAGGCGCTCGCTACGGACCGCAACGACCGCTATTCCTCGGCATCCGCCCTGGCCGACGACCTCGAGCGCTTCCGCGAGCAGCGCCCGGTGCACGCATTGCCGGCGAGCCGTGCCTATGCCGCGCGCAAGTTCGTCGCGCGCCATCGCCTGGGCATCTTTGCCGTGAGCATGGTCGCGCTGGCCCTGCTGGCCGGCGTCGCCCTGGCGCTGCATGGACAGCGCCGTGCCGAAGCCGCCGCGGAACAGGCCCGGATCGAGGCCGGCAAGGCCGCCCAGGTTTCGACGTTCGTCCAGGAAATGATCGCCGGCATCGATCCGGACAAGGCAAAGGGGCTCGATCGCAGCCTGATGCGCCTGATGCTCGATTCCGCCGCCGCGCGTGCCGGCACCGAACTGGCCGGCCAGCCGGAAGTGCGCGCGGCCATCGAACGCACGATCGCGCAAAGCTACGCGTCGCTCGGCGACTACACGCTCGCGCAGGATCACTACGAAGCGTCGATCGACGCCGATCGCGACGCCGGTACCGATGCCGCGCAGATCGCGCGCACGATGGCCCGGTCCGCGCAGAACCTGCTCAATGCAGGCCAATCCGGGAAGGCCCTCGCGTTCGCCCGCGACGCTTTTGCCCTGGTCGAAAGCAGGCCGGTCCACGATCGCGACCGCCTCTACGTCGAATCGATCCTGGCCGGCATCGAGGGCAGCACCGGCAAGCCCGAGGAAGCGCGCACGCGTTTCCATCGCGTGCTCGACCTGCAACGGAGCCTGTTCGGCAACGACAGCGAGGACGTGCTGGCGACGATCAGCGACCTCTCGGCCATCGATATCGATACCGCCCACTACGACGAGGCGCGCGCGTTGCTCGAGGAGCTGCTCGCCGAGCGCCTGGCCCGCTATGGCAGCGAGCATTCGAAGACGTTCAATGCGACCAACGGCCTGGCGATCATTGCGCTCGAGGAAAAACGCTTCGCCGATGCCGAGGCCCTGCTGGCGCCCGAGTTGCCCATCGTCGAACGCGTGTTCGGCAAGGATCATCCGCTGACCCTGCGCCTGATCAGCAACCTCGGCGGCGCCATCCGGCAGCAGGATCGCAACGAGGACGCGCGGCCCTACTACGAGCGCGCCGCGGCGCTCGCGCGCAAGCTCTACGGCCCAGAAAACATTGCCACGGTCGTCGCCGAGTCGAACCTCTCGCTGCTGCTGCGCGACAGCGGCGACCTGGAGGGCGCCGAGCGACATGGCCGCAGTGCGGCGAGGAATGGCGACATCGCGCTGGCCAACAACGCCTTGCGCGGCATCATCCATCGCGAACTGGCCACTGTCCTCCTGCGCGAGAAGAAATTCGCCGAGGCGAAGGCCGAGCTCGATCTCGCCTGGGGAGTGCTCAGCACCTCGGAGGGTTTCGGCCCGCAGCATCCGCGCAGCCAGGATGTCGTCGATACCTACGTGGAGTTGTATCGCGCCTGGAAGAATCCGAAGCGCGAAGCCGAATGGCTGGCGCGCAAGGTGGATATGCCGCAGCAGGACCAGGGCTAGCCGGCGCCGGGACGACCTGCATCCGCGGCGCGCCGCCGCGCCTTTGCAGCGGCTCTCCGTTTGACGGCTTTAGCGCTTGATCGTGACCAGGTCGAATGCCGAGCCATCGGGCAGGCGCGCGCTGATCTGCGATTCAATGCGATCCAGTTCCTTCACGCGCTGGCACAGGGCGTCTGCCCGTTGCTCCAGTTCGTCGGCGCGCTTCTCGACCGCCTTCTCGACATTCTTCTCGATCGAACCGGCGCGCGCCTCGAGTTCGGCAACGGCCGCTTCGTCGCCACTCAGCGCCACCTTGACTGCCTGCGCCGTGATATTGCCGACCATCTCGCCGATCAGGGAGCCGACGGTGCCTTCGATCAGTTCGCCGATCTCGCGATCGGAATGCGGGCCCCAGTTGTCGCGCGCGTTGATCGAGCGCTTGAGTTCGTCCGCGGTGCGTGCAATGCGCTGTGCGCTCTCGCGTGCCTCGTGGCCATTCGAGGCAAACGCGGTGGACACATGGGCGACGGCCTCGAAGGCAATCGCTACCGCATCCACCGCCAGGGCCTTGGCCTCCGGCACCAGCTTGCGCACGGTGCGTTCGAAGTCGATGACGCGGGCACGATCGGCATTGTCGAGCGCCAGCGGCTTGCCATCGACCTCGACCATGCCGCCTGGCAACAGGGCCAGTACCTGGTGGGTGGTGTCGTTGGTGAAGGTGATGCGCCCGGCTTCGACGCGGGTCGAGTAGCCGCTTTCGATATTGCAATGGTCGCCGTCGATATGGACCCTGGCCATGGCCCCGGCGGAAGAGAGGGCAAGAACCATGGCAATGGTGCTGAAGATTGGACGGATATTCACGGCAGGCCTCTGCGCAACGAAGTTGGTGCTTGGATGCGCAGGATGGCAGCGGGGTTTAAG
>DAIMYT010000207.1:0-2696 GCA_036734345.1 Dokdonella sp.
CGCCAGTGCCTGCGCGAAGTGTGTTCGAACCCATGAAAGGGGGTCAGAGACCATTTGCAAGGCAATAGCGGTCTCTGACCCCGTTTTGGGCCTCCTTCGCCGATGAGCCATCTGTCCTAGCGCACGATCGCGGCCGTCGCTGGACTAGGGGCGCGCCGCATCGGCGCCATCCGCGCATACATCAGCGATCGCCATAGCCATTCGATCGGACCGAAGCGGAAGTGCCCCAGCCAGGCCATGCTGAGCAGGACCTGCACGGCATAGACACCAGCACCCATGAGCAATACCGGAGCCGCGGGCCAGCGACCAAATCCACCCAGGCCGTAGCCGAAAAAGATCGCAGCAAAAATCAGCGACTGCAGGATGTAATTTGTGAATGCCATGCGGCCTATCGCCGCGAACGGATGCAGCAGGAGACGCGCCCGATTGAACTGCCAGGTCCAGAGCACCAGTGCGCCGTAGCCCGTCGCCATCAACACCGGCGCCAATGCCGCAAGCCATGGAGCCCATGCGCTGTCGGCCGCCAGCCACCCGGCCTGCGCCGCGTACGTCAATGCGATACCGCCGACGAGGCCGATCGCGGCGCTGGCCGCAACAAGTGCGTGATTTTCGTTCAATCGACGCAACACGCCGGACCGCCAGACCAGCGCGCCGAACAGGAACAACGCGAGAGTCCGCGGGAAGACCCAGGCATGCAGTGGCAGAATCAGGCGCAATTCGTCGAAGCTGAAACGAATGATTTCCCGATAGCTACCGTTCGCATAGACCGCATTGGCGCGGGCGACGTGAGCGGCGAGTTGGGCGGCGTCCGGCCAGGGAACTATGGATGTTGATGAAATCAGGAACACGTGGACCGCGAACAGAGCCGTCGCTGCCACCATGAGCGCCGCGTTCGGCAGGCGCAGCAATGGCAGGACGAGCAGCCCGGCCAGGGCGTACTCCGTCAGGATGTCGCCGTTCCAGATGAACAGCAGATGGGCGAGACCGAACCCGAGCAGGACGACAAGGCGACGGGTCAACCAGTAACTGGCGCGCCCGCTCGGCGCCAGGCGATCCGCCTGCATCGCGAGGCCGAGCCCGAACAACATCGAGAACAAGGCGAATGCCTTCGACTCAAGCGCGAAGGAAACGAACGCACTGGCCATGGCGTCGAGGTGCGTCGGCGAGGCGACGGGCGCGAGGAACTGCGCGAAGATCGACACGCGAAACTCGGTCACCAGGTTCACGCTGAGCACGCCAAGCAGGGCCAGCCCGCGCAGGCTGTCGATCACCCCGAAGCGCTGGCCCGGTGGCAATGGCGCGGCACTGGCTACGGATCGGCCGGGGGAATCAGGGACGGACATGGAATATTCTGCCACATGAAACAAGGCAGCCGACCTCCCGCGGTGGCCCACGGCGCACTCCCGGAAGCCGCGGTCTCGGCTGCTGCGACTGGCGGGTTCATAATCCACACATGGCCAGGCACGATCCCGACGACCTCACCCGACCGACCCGGATAAAGGGTCGCGGTGCGGGCAGCAATCGCGAAGGACGTTTCGAATCGGTGTCGAAGACGCTTGAGGACGACGGCTGGTATCGCGAGGATGAAGGCACGCCGCGGCCGCCGACCCGGGTGTCGATCGAGAGAGCGCGCTCGATCATCAGCCGCAATGAATCACCCGACATCCCGTTCAACCAGTCGATCAATCCGTACCGCGGTTGCGAGCATGGTTGCAACTACTGCTATGCGCGGCCCTCGCATTCCTATCTGAACTTGTCGCCGGGTCTCGATTTCGAGACGAAGCTGTTTGCCAAGACGAATGCCGCCGAGCGCCTGCGCGCGGAGCTGGCCAAGCCCGGCTATGCGTGCGAACCGATCACGCTCGGCGCGAATACCGATGCCTACCAGCCGATCGAACGTGAATACCGGATCACGCGCGGGATCATCGAAGTGCTGCATGCTACCCGGCATCCGCTGACCATCGTCACCAAGAACGCCTTGGTCGAGCGCGACCTCGACCTGCTCGCGCCGATGGCAAAGGACAACCTCGTCCAGGTATTCGTCTCGATCGGAACCCTGGACAATCGCCTGGCGAGCACGCTCGAGCCGCGCGCCACGGCGCCGCACCGACGCATGCAGGTGGTGGCCAACATGCATGCGGCCGGCGTGCCCTGTGGCGTGCTCGTCGCGCCGATCATCCCGGCGGTGACCGACATGCAGATCGAGGCGGTGCTCGAACAGGCCGCGGCGAATGGCGCGAACATCGCCGGCTACACCGTTCTGCGCCTGCCGCATGAGTTGAAGGACATCTTTCGCGAGTGGCTGGCGCTGCACGTGCCCGACCGCGCTGAACACGTGATGAGCCTGATCCGGCAGATGCGCGGCGGCCGCGACTACGACGCACGGTTTGGTGCACGCATGCGCGGCGAAGGCGTCTATGCCGACCTGATCCGCCAGCGCTTCGCACTGGCCTGCCGGAAACTGGGATTGAGCCGCTCGCGCGATCTCAAGCTCGATTGTTCGCTGTTTGTCGCGCCGCGAGCGGAGTCGCCGCAGGGCGATCTTTTCTGATCGCCTGATCTTTGCGTACGACACGCTTCACCGAATCCCGAATTGTCCCGTCGCCCTCACGCCCTCGCGCTCTTGTAGGAGCCCCTTCACGGGCGATGCACGTCGCGGGCGTGCCGAAGGGCATCGCCCGTGAACGGGCTCCTAC
>DAIMYT010000207.1:2796-4874 GCA_036734345.1 Dokdonella sp.
GGCTCCTACAGAAGTTGCGGACGATTCGCCGTCGCCATCGTCGTCGCCATCGTCGCCGCAATAGTCGTCGCCATCGCGCGCAGTGCTTGCTGCTTGCGCCTTCGCGCTCTTGCAGGCGCGCCTTCAGGGGCGATGCACGTCGCGGGCGTGCCGAAGGGCATCGCCCGTGAACGGGCTCCTACAGAAGCTGCAGAAGACGCGCCGTCGCCATCGCGCGCAGCGTTTACCCTTGCGCCTTTGTGCTCTTGTAGGAGCGCCTTCAGGCGCGATGCACGTCGCGATCGTGCCGAAAAGCATCGCCCGTGAACGGGCTCCTACAGAAGCTGCAGAAGACGCGCCGTCGCCATCGCGCGCAGCGTTTACCCTTGCGCCTTTGTGCTCTTGTAGGAGCGCCTTCAGGCGCGATGCACGTCGCGATCTTGCCGAAAAGCATCGCCCGTGAACGGGCTCCTACAGGAGCCGCGTCGGTTCAACAGTGGGGATTATTTTTTTCTTCGGGATGTAGAGATCGGTGATCGTGCCTTCGTAGACTTCGGCGGCCATGCCCACGGACTCACTCAAGGTCGGGTGCGGATGGATCGTGAGGCCGATGTCGGCGGCTTCGCAGCCCATCTCGATGGCGAGACCGACTTCGGCAATCAGATCACCGGCATTCGGGGCGACGATGCCGGCGCCAATGACGCGGTGCGTGGCTTCGTCGAAGAGCAGCTTGGTGAAGCCTTCGGTGCGGCCGATGCCGATCGCGCGACCCGACGCCGCGTGCGGGAACTTGCCGATGCCGTAGGCGATGCCTTCCTTCTTCGCTTCGGTTTCAGTCAGGCCGACCCAGGCGATCTCGGGATCGGTGTAGGCGACCGACGGAATCACGCGGGCGACGAACTCGCTCTTCTCGCCCGCGGCGACTTCGGCGGCGACCTTGCCTTCGTGCGTGGCCTTGTGCGCGAGCATCGGCTGGCCGACCAGGTCGCCGATCGCGAAGATGTGCGGCACGTTGGTGCGCATCTGCCTGTCGACCGGGATGAAGCCACGCTCGGTCACGTTGACACCGGCCGCTTCGGCGTTGATCTTGCCGCCGTTGGCCGAGCGGCCGACGGCGACGAGGACGCGATCGTAGGTCTGCGGCTCGGGGGCCTTGTCACCTTCGAAGGTCGCGGTGAGGCCCTTCTTGCCGGCCTCGATCTTCGCCACCTTCACCTTGAGATGGATGCCGGCATAGCGCTTCGACAAACGCTGTTGCAGCGGGCGCACGAGGTCGGTATCGGCACCGGGCATGAGCTGGTCGAGCAGTTCGACGACCGTGACTTCGCTGCCCAGCGCGTCATACACGCAGGCCATCTCGAGGCCGATGATGCCGCCGCCGACGACCAGCAGTTTTTTCGGTATGTCGGCGAGATCAAGCGCGTCGGTCGAATCCATCATGCGCTTGTCGTCCCACGGAAAGCCCGGCAGCTTCACTGCCTGCGAACCCGCGGCGATGATCGCCTTCTCGAAGCGCACGAGCTTCTTGCCGTCCTTCCCCTCGACTTCGATTTCGTTCGGCGAGATGAACCTGCCGGTACCGGTAACCACGGTGACCTTGCGCTGCTTGGCCATGCCGGCGAGGCCACCGGTCAGTTGCCTGACGACCTTGTCCTTGCTCGCGCGCAGCTTGTCGAGATCGATCTTTGGTTTGCCGAAACTGAGGCCGATGTCCTCGGCATGCGCGGCCTCCTCGATCACGCGCCCCGCATGCAGCAATGCCTTCGACGGAATGCAGCCGACGTTGAGGCAGACGCCGCCGAGCGTCGCATGGCGTTCGATCAGCACCGTGTCCTGGCCGAGATCGGCAGCGCGGAACGCGGCCGTATAGCCGCCCGGACCGGAGCCGAGCACGACCACCTGGCATTCGATGTCGGGCTTGCGTCCGCTCGCCGCCGCCGCTTTCGGCCCGCTCTTCCCCTCTCCCGCCGGGAGAGGGTGCCCCGACGGGGCGGGTGACGACTCCATGGATGGAGTCGGTAGAGCAACGCCGGGAGCAGTTGCCGAGGGTTCGGACTTGCCGGCAGCTTCTGACTTCGGCGCCGGCGCTTCGGCCTTCG
>DAIMYT010000208.1:0-4873 GCA_036734345.1 Dokdonella sp.
TGCCCGAGGTGGGCGACCTCGACAAGCCCAAGCTGGTGTTCTTCTTCGACGAGGCCCACCTGCTGTTTGAAGATGCGCCGCCTGCATTGGTCCAGCGCATCGAACAGGTCGTGCGCCTGATCCGCTCCAAGGGCGTTGGCGTGTTCTTCTGCTCGCAGAATCCCGACGACATCCCCCAGGCCGTGCTCGGCCAGCTCGGCAACCGCATCCAGCACGCACTGCGCGCATTCACGCCGCGCGACCAGAAAGCCGTGCGTGCGGCCGCCGAGACCATGCCGCCCAACCCCAAGGTCGATGTCGTGGCGGCGATTACCCAAATGGGCGTCGGCGAAGCCCTGGTGACCACGCTGCAGGATGGCGGCGTGCCGCTACCCGTGCAGCGCAGCCTGATCGCATCGCCAGGCTGTCGCATCGGCACGATTACCGACGAGGAGCGGGCTACGATCCGCGCCCGATCGCCGTTTGGCGGCAAGTACGACACCCTGGCCGATCGCGAATCGGCCTTCGAGAAGCTCAATGCGCGCACCGAAGCGAGCGCAGCCGAGGCACCTCCGGTGACCGCCGGAAAGCCGGCTCCGCAAAGCGGGCCGGCGGCGGCCGACGACGGTTTCATGGCCAAGGTCAGCGGCGTGCTGTTCGGTACCGGCCGACGCCAGGGCATGCTCGAGGCCCTGGCCAAGTCCGCCGCGCGAAACGCGGGCAGCCAGATCAGCCGCTCGATCATGCGCGGTGTGCTCGGCGGCATCTTCAAGGGTCGCTGAGTGGCGGGCGCATCGCTATGAGCCGATGGCGTGCACCGGTAGCCGTTTCATCGACGCTGATCACGGCCGAAGGCTTCGGCCAGTTGCAGGCGGAACTCGACGATCTGTGGACCGTGCGCAGGCCCGAGGTGGTCGCGGCGATCACCGCGGCCGCCGCGGAAGGCGACCGTTCGGAGAACGCCGAATACATCTATCGCAAGAAGCAGCTCGGCGAGATCGATCGCCGCGTGCGCTACCTGAGCAAGCGCATTCCCTCGCTGCGCGTGGCCGGAGGCCCGCCCACCGATCCCACGGCGATCTTTTTCGGCGCATGGTTCAGCGTCGAGGAGGACGATGGCCGCAGGCACGACTATCGCATCGTCGGCGCCGACGAGACCGACGCCGGCAAGGGATGGATCAGCATCGACGCGCCGCTGGCCCGCGCGGCCCTGAAAAAGCGCGTCGACGACGAGTTCAGCGTGCAGACGCCGAACGGCATGCGCCATTGCACGGTGATCCGGGTCGGCTACGAGCCCGGCTGAGCCGCGCTGCGCGCGACGCTGCGCGGGCCGAAGCCCAACCCCCGCAAATGAGGAAGGCGAGCCTTGCGGCCCGCCTTCCGGTCAGATCGGTGCTGCGTTTCGCGCGATCAGGGCTCGATCGGCAGGTAAACCTTGAAGGTCTGCGTGCCGTCCTCGGCGGTGGCACTGACCTCGTTCCAGAAGCGGCCGCCGTTCATTTCGCTGTACAGGTAGCCGTGGGTCTCGGCATAGGCCTTTTCCTGCAGGCGCAGCAGCGGCAGCGCGGCCGGGCTGCCGGTGTACTCGGTGGTCAGGGCAAGGCCGCTGTAGCTGATCTTTGCGCGCACGCCGTCCTCGACGACCAGGTAGCCGTCTTCGTCGTGGTCGCCGGTCTTGAGCTCGGCCGGCTTGGCCTCGCCCATGTCGTCTTCGACCGTGTCCGATACGACGGGGGCGGTGATCGTGTAGGTCTGGCCATTCATGGTGAACGTGGCCGAATCGACCGGAACGGAAACGTCGAAGGCGTAGTTGTCGTCGCCCCAGTTGCTGGTGACCGTGCGCACCGGCCCGGCCTGGTTGAGCCCGGCCTTCTTCATCACGGCCTCGATCTTGGCGACGGCCTGCGCGGTGGCTTCGTCGACCTCGTCCAGGGAGCGCGGCGACTTGGTCGAAAGCACGAGGACGGGCACGCCGGTCACTTCGGTGACTTCGATGTCCTGGTCCTTGTAGTCCACGTTCGGGAACGAGGCGAGCATGTTCGCCATGTTGGCGACGGCAGTCTGCACCGTGGCATCGGGCTTGCCGTGGATGTATAGCCCGGCATAACGCCACATCAGGTCCCAGCCGTAGTCGACATCGTAGGCCCAGACGATCTTCGTCGTCTTGCCGTTTTCAGACGGATTCAGGGTGATCGTGTAGGTCTTGTTCTCGCCGGCGAAGTTGTTGACGACGTCCATCTTCACCTGGCTGTCCTCGTCGGAGGCGCTGATCGTCAACTTGCCCTCGCCGACCAGTTCGTTTCCGCGGTAACTCACCGAGGCGCCCACGCCGGTACGCGGACCCGAATATTCCATGTGCAGCTGCGGATCGAGGCGGCGCTCGGGCGACCATTCGGGGAAACGGCGCAAGGTGTTGACCGAGTCGAAGATCTGGCGCAGCGGACTGGAGACTTCCGTCTGACGCTCGACATGCCCGTGACTGGGCAGCAACAGGCCAATGACGACGATCAGGACGGCGACAATCAGCAGGGAAACCAGCAATTCAAGAACACGCGTCATTCCGGACCTCTCCAGGACTTGTTGGATCGCCAGCGCAACTGTACCAGCCGATCCCCGCATTCGCGCGGTGGATCGCTCGGCCCGGCATGTCGGCACCCAGGGTCGGACCCTCCCGGACCCCAATGGCTCAGACCGGCCATGTTACTTGACTCCGGGGCGCAATGGCTACGTCCCGAAACGGCCGGTTTCAGACGATTCCGAGTTCAAATGCCTTCAGGACCGCGCGCGTACGGTCCCGTACGCCCAGTTTGGAGAGGATATTGGAGACGTGATTCTTCACCGTGCCCTCGGCGACACCGAGCGAGTTGGCGATTTCCTTGTTGCTGTACCCGCCCGCCATCAGTCGCAGGATCTCTGTTTCCCGTTCCGTCAGCGGGTCCGGCCGGTCCAGGCTGGTGAAGTTGTTATGCATGCGCTCGAGGCCGGAAAGCAGGCGCTGGGTGACCATCGGCGCGACCAGCGAGCCGCCGTCCGCGACTACCTTGACCGCGTCGACCAGCTGATCGAGCGAGACGTCCTTGAGCAGGTATCCGCGCGCGCCCGCCTTGAGCCCGGCGAGGACCAGTTGCTCGTCGTCGAAGGTGGTCAGGATGATGGTCGGCGGCAGCTTGCCACTGGCGCTGAGCGCATTGAGCACGTCGAGGCCGGACATCCCGGGCATGCGCATGTCGAGAAGGACGACGTCCGGTTCGACTTGCGGGATCATCTGCACGGCCTGCGATCCATCGGCCGCTTCGGCGACGACGCGGATCGAGTCGGACAATTCCAGCAATGAGCGTATGCCCTGGCGAACCAGGGTCTGATCATCGACAAGGCATACGGAAATCATTGAGTCGCCTCCAGCGGCAGCCATGCATCGAGGGCAAAGCCCTGATCCTTGGCGGTTACGATATCGAGCTGGCCGCCAAACTGCGACAGGCGTTCGCGCATGCCGGTCAGGCCATTGCCCTGCTTGACCTGGACCGCGCCGCGACCGTCGTCGCGTGCATGGATCGCCAGCTTCTTGTCGCCGGTACGCTCGAATGCAAGCCAGAGGTTGCGCGCACTGGCGTGGCGGACGGCATTGGTGATGATTTCCTGTGCGCAGCGCAGCAGCAGCTGGGCGCGGCGCGGATCGTCGATGGTGAAGCGCGGCGGCAGTTCGAGGTGGATCTTCAGGCCAGGCACGCCTTCGATCAGCGTGTTCAGCGCATCGGTAAGATCGATGCTGTCATCCTCGCGCAGCTGGCTGACCACCTCGCGCACGTCGGAAAGCAGCAGGCGCGCAACCGACTGCGCCTGGCGCACGTGCTCATGGGCCTGCCCGCTGACCAGATGGCTGGCCACTTCGAGGTTCAGGCTGAGCGCAGTGAGGTGGTGGCCCACCAGGTCGTGCAGCTCGCGCGAAATGCGCATGCGTTCGCCTAGCCGGCTCGATTCGGCCAGCAGGGCGCGCGTCGCCCGCAGTTCCGCATTCAACCTGCGCTGGTCCTCGCGCGCCTCGGCCTGCTGCTTGGCGATCAGCGAGGTCACGAAGGTGGTCGTCGAAATGCCGAGGTACATGGTCGCCTGCCACGCCGCCAGGCTCAGCGAATAGGTCGGCCAGCTCGCAAACAGGGGCAGCAGCGAGAAATTCTGCAGGACCATCCAGGCCACGCCGACCTGGAAGTTGAGGATCCACGGCAAGGCGACGGAGACGACCACCAGCAGCAACGCGCACAGGCCGCTCTGGCTCAGCCAGCCGACTGCGATGGCCAGCGCATTGAGCAGGACCAGCAAGGCGATCTGCACGAGGCGGCGCAGGCCGGAAGGATTGCGCGCGCCCATGTCATGCGTGAGGAACCAGAAAACCAGCCCGAAGGCGAGATAGCAGCCCAGCCAGAGATCGTAGAAATAGGCGGGCCGCGCCCGCTCCAGCATCTCCGCCACGACGGTCTCGTACTGCAGCAGCGGAATGCCCACGCACGCGTAGGTAAACAGGCTCGCGTAGCGCAACAGGCGGATGTGGTTGAAGTGCGGCATCGACATGCCGACATCATAGGCGCGTCCCGCCATCCCGCAACCTGCCCGAAGTCACTGGCGACAGGGGAAAACCCCGCAGGGGGCGGTTTCAGGCGCGATCGGCCGTTCATCCAGGCACGCCTTTTCAAGGCAACGCTGATCAAGTGGCGCAACCCGTCATGGCATCCAGAAGGTTCGCCAGCCGTGCTGCGTGGCGAAGTGAAGGCTGGTTGCCTTGACGAGCCGCGCGGTGCGGCTGGCGGACCTTCTGGATGCCACCTGCTTCAATGGAAACAGGCGGTTAGGCGGCGCCTGTCTGCGCGCATCTCTTTGTTGCGCTGGCTTGAAGGACGGC
>DAIMYT010000209.1:0-4789 GCA_036734345.1 Dokdonella sp.
GGGGCCGCACAGGTCGTAGGTCTGGCCGTAGGTCGCCGGTTTGTCGAGGCTGTCGGCATACGCGCGCGCGACGTCCTCGACATGGACCGGCGCGAAGCGTGCCTCCGCGTTGGCGAGCGGCAGCAGTGGAAACGCCTTCAACAGTCCGGCAAACATCGACAGGAAGGAGTCGCCGCGGCCGAAGATCACCGACGGCCGGAAAATCGTGACGTCGAGGCCATAGCCGTGGATGAACTTGGGACCGTTCAGATACCAGTTTTCGTGCTCGACGTGGTGCCGCCCGGCCTCGCGCACCAGCGCTTCGGCAATGCCCTTGGAGCGCTGGTAGGCCGAGCGCGAGTTCGGGTCGGCGCCGAGCGCGCTCATGTGCAGCAGGCGGCGCACGCCCGACTCGCCGCAGGCGTGGATGACCTTGCGCGGCAGCTCGATGTGGGTCCGCTGGAAATCGCCGCGGCGCGCGCTCGGCAGATCGACGCGGCCGACCTTGCTTTCGTGCAGGATGCCGACCAGGTTGATGACGGCGTCCATGCCGCGGAAGTGGCGGATGAGCTCCTGCTGATCGTGCACGTCGGCCTCGATCACCTCCACCGTCGGCAACAGGATCAGTTCCTTGGCCATTTCGCGACGGCGGCTCAGCACGCGCACACTGAGGCCGCGCGCGGCGAGCTGGCTGACGAGATGGGTGCCGACAAAGCCGGACCCGCCGAGGATGCAGATGCGTTCAATCTTCATGATGAGATTCGTTTCAATAGATAAGGCGATGCGGATTCTAATCGTCCGTCCGTTCGACTTCCAGCGGGACGTCCGGATCGGTGGCGGGGATTGCCGGGGTTTTGCGCGGCGGCACCGTGCCCAGCCGTTCTTTCAGCAGCACCGAAGGCTGGCCGAAACGCTCCGCATAATAGATGGCGTTGCTCATCACTTTTTTGACGTAATCGCGGGTTTCGGCAAACGGGATGGACTCGATGTAGACCGCGGCCTCCATCGGCCGGGTGTCGCGCCAGCGCTGCGCACGGCTCGGTCCGGCATTGTAGGCCGCGGTGGCGAGCACCGGCGAACCGTCCAGGCTGGTTTGCACATGTTTCAGGTAATACGCGCCGAACTGAATGTTTTTCGCCGGGTTCTGCATCTCGTTCGGATGAAAGCGCTTGATCCCGAGACGCTGTGCAATCCAGCGCGCCGTGGCCGGCATGATCTGCATCAGGCCGGATGCGCCGACGCTGGAGCGCGCGACATTGATGAAGCGGCTTTCCTGCCGCATCAGGCCGAACACCCAGGCTTCGTCGATCTGGTTTTCACGCGCGGCCTGCTGCGCCAGTTCGCGGTAGGGGGCGAGAAAACGCAATTCGAAATCGTGCAGCTCGCGGGTGCGCTCGGCCGTGTTGATCGCCCGGTCGTACCACTCCATGCGGCGCGCCAACTCGGCCGCCGCCAGCAACTGCGCATCGGAAAATTCGCGGATCGACCAGTTCCATTCCTGCCCGGCATCGCTGCGCAAACCCAGTCCCTGCAAGGCCAGCGCGCGCGCGATGCCGGGCTGGCGGGCAACCGCGGCAACCTCATCGCCGCTCATCTTGGCGTTGTTAACGGCCGGCGCCTGCATCACCGGCCCGAGCTCTTCCTGCGCCAGTTGGCCGTAGTAGTGAAATTCGCGCGACAACTCCAGGAAAACCGGGGTTGCCGCCGCACGCTGGCCGCTGGCCTGCAAGGCGCGCGCGCGCCAGTAGCGCCAGATCGGCTGCGCACGGGTGGCCTCGCCCATGCTGTCGACCGCGCGCAGCACGGCCTGCCAGTCTGCCGCGCGCAATGCGGCGCGTGCCCACCATTCGCGCTGGAAATCGTTGGCCGCCATGGCGCCGGCCTGCTGAAACCAGGGTAACGCGGTTGCCTCGTGGCGACGCGCAGCCCAGGTGGCAAGGCGCGCCCAGGCGGTGCGCTGCTCCTCCGCGCCAAGACGCGACGCCAGCCTGCGCAACGCCTGTTCTGCCTGCGCGGAACTGCGTTTGGCCAGCTGCTCAAGCGCGTAAAGCGCGATTTCGCGGTCGCCCCGCCGGCCGAAGTCGAGCTTGTCGGCCTCGAGCAAACGCGCGGGGTCGCGGCTGGCCAGGTCGATCAGCGCGGCGGCCGGTCGCTGGGCTTCGGGCAAGCTATTGGCCACGACCCGGGCGACGCTCGGGTTGCCTGCTTCCAGCGTCAGCCGCAGGCGGCGCCAGACATCTTCCTGACGGATCAGCCCGGCCTCGATCAGCTGCTCGAACAAAGGCGTGCACATCGACGGCATGTCGCGCCCGGTGAACCACAG
Source organism: Dokdonella sp. (assembly GCA_036734345.1). Taxonomy (GTDB): domain Bacteria; phylum Pseudomonadota; class Gammaproteobacteria; order Xanthomonadales; family Rhodanobacteraceae; genus Dokdonella. The sequence continues at coordinate 2,303 of DAIMYT010000209.1, forward strand.
GGTCACCGCCTCGCGCTGGTGACTGCGATTGCCCTGCGCCGATTCGGCACGGTAGGCATAGCACTGATGCGCAATATCGGGTCTGACGAGACGCGGGTATTCGGCCAGATACAGCGGCCACGCTTCGCGCGCGCCGAGCGATTTCAGCCAGTCGGCGCGCAGCGCTTCGGCCATGCGGCTGCCCGGATAGCGCGCCAGGAAATCGGCGATGCGCGTATCGTCGGCACGGCTCGCCAGCATCAGGCGCCAGTATTCGACATAAGGCGCCAGCACATGATCGGCCGGCACGGCGCGCGCGGCATGCTCCAGATTCGCCAGCTTGCGCGCGGCAAACGCCTGCTGCGCCTTCAGCACGGCGGCGTCGCCCGGCGCGGCCCAGGCAGACACCGTGGACAACGCCAGCAGCAGAAAAACCCCGTTCCGAATCATGCTGCGAGGGTAACATGCAGCCGCCGCGCATCGCCTGGAATGAATTCACCATGGAGCGGCCCGACGCGCTGCCATTACCCCAGATACGGAGTGCACGTTATAGTGAAGGCCTCGTAGCCACTTTCCAAGGAAACCGCCATGACACCCAACGTCGGCAATATCGACCGCATCATTCGTATTCTTGCTGGCATCGCCCTCATCGCCTGGGCGCTCATGGGCGGCCCGATATGGGCCTGGATCGGCGTGCTGCCGCTGGCGACCGGGCTCTTCAGGTTCTGTCCGGCCTACAGCCTGCTCGGCATCAACAGCTGCGGCCTGAAGCAATAAGCTTCAGGCAAGAAACAGCTTGTAGGCCGGATTGCGGGATTCGTCCCAGTAGCGGTAGCCCAGTTCGTCCAGAAACTTCTGGAAGCCGGGTTTTTCCTTTTCCGGCACCTGGATGCCGACCAGCACGCGGCCGTAGTCGGCACCATGGTTGCGGTAATGGAACAGGCTGATGTTCCAGCCGCGGCTCATGCTCTGCAGAAACTGCATCAGCGCGCCGGGGCGCTCGGGGAATTCAAAGCGGTACAGTACTTCGTTGACGGCCTCGGGGGCGCGCCCGCCGACCAGGTGGCGGATGTGCAGCTTGGCCATTTCATTGTCGGTCAGGTCGATCGCCTCCAGGCCGTGCCGCTGCAGCAGTTCGACCACGCGCGCGCCCTCGCCCGCCCCCGGCACCGACAGCCCGACGAATACGCGCGCCATCCTGGGGTCGGAATAGCGATAGTTGAATTCGGTGATGTTGCGCGCGCCCAGCAGGCCGCAAAAGGTCTTGAAGCTGCCCGGCGTCTCGGGGATGGTGACCGCCAGTACCGCCTCGCGTTTTTCGCCCAGCTCGGCGCGCTCGGCGATGTGGCGCAGGCGATCGAAGTTCATGTTGGCGCCGGAGGCCACCGCGACCAGCGTTTTGCCCTTGAGCTTATCGCCGGCGATCGCCGCTTTCAGCCCGGCAACAGACAGGGCGCCGGCCGGTTCCAGAATCGAGCGGGTGTCTTCGAAGACGTCCTTGATCGCCGCGCAGATGGCGTCGTTGTTGACGCGGATGATTTCGTCGACATACAGCTGCGACAGCCGGAAGGTTTCCTTGCCGACCTTCTTTACCGCCACGCCGTCGGCAAAAATACCCACGCGCGGCAGCGTGATGCGCTTACCCTTGCACAGCGAGCGCGCCATCGCGTCGGCGTCTTCGGGTTCGACGCCGACGATCCTGATTTCCGGCCGCAGCCGCTTGATATACGCCGCCATGCCGGCAATCAGGCCGCCGCCGCCGACCGGGATGTAGACCGAATGAATCGGGCCGGGATGCTGGCGCAGCAGCTCCATCGCCACGGTGCCCTGCCCGGCGATCACATCCGGATCGTCGTAGGGATGGACAAAGGTGGCCTTGGCCTCCTTGGCAAGGAGGATGGCGTGATCGCAGGCTTCGTCATAGTTGTCGCCGTGCAGAATCACCTGCGCGCCGCGCGCCGCTACCGCATCGACCTTGATCCTGGGCGTGGTCGCCGGCATCACGATGGTCGCCGTCACGCCGAGCTTTTGCGCCGCCAACGCCACCCCCTGCGCGTGGTTGCCGGCCGATGCCGCCACCACGCCGCGTGCCAGCTGGGCCTGCGCAAGCTTCGCCATTTTGTTGTAGGCGCCGCGGCACTTGAAGGAAAACACCGGCTGCAGGTCTTCCCGCTTCAACAGGATCCGGTTGTTGAGGCGGTGCGACAGGTTGTGGGCCACCTCGAGCGGCGACTCTACCGACACGTCGTAGACGCGCGAGGTCAGGATGCGTTCGAGATAATCGACGGGTTGGCTCATGGCGGCAGGTGCGAGGTTTGAAAAAATAGGGGGATGCCGCTATCTTAGCGGGCTGCGACCAAATGACGAAAACATCATGACACAAGACGAAATGAAGCAAGCCGTGGCGCGTGCCGCGGTGGAGTACGCCCGCGGCGGCATCATCGGGGTAGGGACCGGCTCGACCGCCAACTATTTCATCGACGCGCTGGCCGCTGTCAAGCGCCGCAT
>DAIMYT010000210.1:0-4777 GCA_036734345.1 Dokdonella sp.
TCCGTGCAGGGTCCGCAGGGACCGGTGTCGGCCATCTGCCAGAAGTTGTCCGAGGCGTACGGCGCGCCCTTGTTGTCGCCGATGCGTACGATGCGTTCGGCAGGAATGCCGACTTCGTCCTTCCAGATCGCATAGGCCTCGTCGTCGGTATGGTAGACCGTGACGAGCAGGCGATCCCTGGGCAGCTTCCAGGTTTCGGTTAGCAGCTCCCAGGCCCAGAGGATGGCGTCGCGCTTGAAATAGTCGCCGAACGACCAGTTGCCGAGCATCTCGAAGAAGGTGTGGTGGCGGGCCGTATAGCCGACCTGGTCGAGGTCGTTGTGCTTGCCGCCGGCGCGCAGGCAGCGCTGCACATCGACCACGCGCGCGCTCGGCGGCTTCTCGCTGCCGAGGAATGCGTTCTTGAACGGCACCATTCCCGAATTGGTGAACATCAGGGTCGGGTCGCTGGCCGGAACCAGCGAACTGGACGGCACGACCTTGTGCCCTTTCGAGCGGAAGAATTCGAGGAAGTCGGAGCGGATTTCGGCGCTGGTTTTCATCTATCGGGTCGTTCCGGAAATAGCGGACACGCCGAACAACGTCCGCGAATCGGAGTTCTCAATCAAACTCGTCACCGGGATCGCCGATTTCGGCGCGGGTAAGGACGCTTACTGTGGAGGCATCGAAGCCACGGCGCAAGAGAAAGCCGGCCCGGCGGGCCCGCTCGCGCGAATCGCCGGCTGCGGTCCGGCCATAGTGGCGCTGCAACTGGCGGCGCGCCAGGTCAAGCCAGTCGCAATCGAGCCCGCCGATCGCGGCGGCGATTTCGGCGTCGGCGATGCCGTGCGAGCGCAGTTCGGCATGGATGCGCCGCGGCCCATAGCCGTTGGCCGCGCGCGAACGCGCCAGCAGTTCGGAGAAACGGGTGTCGCTCTGGTATTCGCCGGCCTTCAGCGATTCGATGGCGGCGCCGGCTTCCTCATCGGCATAGCCGCCACGGCCCAGCTTGGCCTTCAGTTCGCGTTGCGACTGCTCGCGCCGGGCGAGCAGCCCAAGCGCCTTGTCGTAGGCGCTGGGCTTGTCTTTCGCCGGACCTGGCTTGCGCCGGCTCAGGCTTCTTCAACCTCGACCGCCGGCAGCGGCGACACGCCGGACTTGACCAGCAATTTCTCGCGCAGCGCGGCGTCGATCTCGTTGGCCATGTCGGGATGCTCCTTGAGGTACTGGCGCACGTTGTCCTTGCCCTGGCCGATGCGGTCGCCCTTGTAGCTGTACCAGGCGCCGGATTTTTCGACCAGGTTGTTCTGTACGCCCAGTTCGATCAGCTCGCCCTCGCGCGAAGTGCCCTCGCCATACAGGATTTCGAACTCGGCCTGGCGGAACGGCGGCGCGACCTTGTTCTTGACCACCTTGACGCGCGTCTCCGAGCCGATCACCTCGTCGCCGCGCTTGACCGCGCCGATGCGGCGGATGTCGAGGCGGACCGAGGCGTAGAACTTCAGCGCATTGCCGCCCGTGGTCGTCTCCGGGCTACCGAACATGACGCCGATCTTCATGCGAATCTGGTTGATGAAAATAACCAAACATCCTGATTTCTTTATGTTTGCCGTCAGCTTTCGCAGGGCCTGGCTCATCAGGCGTGCCTGCAGGCCGACATGCGTGTCGCCCATCTCGCCCTCGATTTCGGCCTTCGGCGTCAGCGCCGCCACCGAGTCGACAACGACCACGTCCACGGCGTTCGATCGCACCAGCATGTCGGCGATCTCAAGCGCCTGCTCGCCGGTATCCGGCTGCGAAACGAGCAGGTCGTCGACCTTGACCCCGAGTTTTTCGGCGTAGCTGGGATCCAGCGCGTGTTCGGCATCGACGAAGGCGGCGGTACCACCGGCTTTCTGGCAGGCCGCGATGACCTGCAGGGTCAGCGTGGTCTTGCCCGAGGACTCGGGACCGTAGATCTCGACGACGCGTCCACTGGGCAGGCCACCAATGCCGAGTGCAATGTCCAGGCCCAGCGATCCGGTGGAGATGGTGGGGATCGCCACGTTGACGCGATCGCCCATGCGCATCACGGCACCTTTGCCGAACTGCTTTTCGATCTGGCTCAATGCGGAGGAGAGCGCCTTGCGCTTGTTGTCATCCATCGGGGGTTCCTTGGTGATTCAGGGTATGGAGCGTGTCGTCTGGCCATCTCAGGAGCTGAGATTTCGCGGCCTCGGCAGGGATTATTTCACAGCGCGCCGATCGGGGAAGAGCCAATTGTCGCGTCAGCTTGTAAGAATTCGCCGCACGCCTTCCAGTGCCGCACCGACCGTCTGCCTGCGCACGGCCTCGCGATCGCCCGCAAAGAGGAACTGTTCGGATTTCGCATAGCCGCCACGGCGCTTCCAGCCGATCCACACCGTCCCGACCGGCTTGCCCGGCGTATCGCCGGTCGGACCGGCAATGCCGGTAACCGCGACGGCGACACCGGCGCCAAAGCGTGCCAGCGCCCCGGAGACCATTTCGACCACCGTCTCCTGGCTGACCGCGCCGGTCCGCTCGAGCGTCTGCGGTTGCACGCCGAGCAAGGCCTCCTTGGCCTCATAGCTGTAAGCGACCACGCCGCATTCGAACCAGCTGGAGCTGCCCGGGATGTCGGTGAGCACCTTGGCAATCCAGCCCCCGGTGCAGGACTCGGCCGTGACGATCGTCTGACCGTGCGATATCAGCAGCTCCGCAATCGTGTTGCCAAGCGCGAACAGGTGGGCATCATCAAGCGGATTGTTCATTCACTCGGAGCCTTCGACGATTCGTCCGGATCGACAGGAATCCGATCATACCCGACTGCCCGGGGCCTGTTGGGTCATAATCGTCCGCTCGCAGAGCTGCGTGTCGTCCAGGCCGGGATATTCCGTTTCCGTCATGCCCCGGGCGACGGCCGACGATGGGAACAGCGTGTCCATCGCGCATTCCACCCGCCGGTCCCGCGCAGTTGCGGCGCAACTCCGTCCATCCACCACGACTAGCCGACGAAGCATGGTCCGCGATGAAAAGTGCGTTCAATTCGCGGATCATGCGGACATTGAACCGATGCGGTTCGCCCCGCCCTTTCCGCGAAAGCCGGCGGCCTGCTCCATTGCCATCCCTGCCCGGACCCATACTCCCGTCTTCGCCAGCCATGCAGAAAACTCCCGTACAACCTTCGACCGCGCCGAACCTGCATGAACAGTGAGAACACCGTCGCGCATACGCCATTGATGCGCCAGTTCTTCGCGGCCAAGAAGGAGCATCCGGATGTCCTCATGTTCTTCCGCATGGGCGATTTCTACGAGTTGTTCTACGACGATGCGCGCAAGGCCGCGCGCCTGCTCGACATCACCCTGACCCAGCGCGGCGCGTCGGCAGGCGCACCGATACCGATGGCTGGCGTTCCCTACCATGCGGCCGAGGGCTATCTGGCCAGGCTGGTCAAGCTCGGCGAATCGGTGGCCATCTGCGAGCAGATCGGCGATCCGGCGCAGTCGAAAGGCCTGGTCGAGCGCAAGGTCGTGCGCATCGTCACGCCAGGCACGGTGACCGACGAGGCCTTGCTCGAGGAACGCCGCGACAACCTGCTGCTTGCGATCGCCGCCGGAAAATCCGCTTACGGCATCGCCTGGGTCGACCTGACCACGGGTCGCTTCCTGCTCAGCGAAGTCGCCGATGCCGAATCGCTGGCGGCCGAGCTGGCCCGCCTGCAGCCGGTGGAGACCCTCGTCGCCGAAGATGTCACCTGGCCGAAATGCGTCAGTGCCCTGCCCGGTTTGCGCAAGCGTGCGCCCTGGCATTTCGATGCCGAAAGCGGCCAGCGCGAACTGTGCCGGTTCTTCGGCACGCGCGACCTGTCCGGGTTCGGCGCCGATGGTTTCGCACTGGCCATTGGCGCGGCCGGTTGCCTGCTCGGCTACGTCGAAGAGACGCAGAAGTCCGCCCTTCCGCATCTGACCGGCCTCGCTGTCGAAAGCGCGGCCGAGACCATCGCCCTCGATGCGGCAACACGACGAAACCTCGAGCTGGATACCCACGCGACGGGCAGTCGCGAATTCACCCTGCTCGGTGTCCTCGACGCCACGGTCACGCCAATGGGTGCGCGCAACCTGCATCGCTGGCTGAATCGCCCGCTGCGCGACCGCGACACCCTGAACCGGCGCTTCCAGGCCATCGAAACGCTGATCGACCGCAGCTGCGTCGAGCCGCTGCGCGACGAGTTGCGCGGCATCGGCGATCTCGAGCGCATCCTGGCCCGGGTTGCCCTGCGCTCGGCCCGACCGCGCGACCTTTCGACCCTGCGCGATGGCCTGGCACGCACGCCTGCCCTGCGCGAACGCCTCGCCGGCGCCGACAGTCCGCTGATCGCCGACCTGCTCGAGCGCCTCGGCGAACATGCGGACACGGCGGCGCACCTGATGGCGGCTACCGTGGACCAGCCCCCCGCCCTGCAGCGTGATGGCGGCGTGATCCGTGGCGGTTTCGATGCCGAGCTCGACGAACTGCGTGCCCTGGCGACCAATGCCGACCGGTTCCTGATCGATTTCGAGGAGCGCGAAAAAGCCGCCAGCGGCATCCCGACGCTCAAGGTCGGCTACAACCGCGTGCACGGCTACTACATCGAGATCAGCAAGGCCCAGTCCGCGAAGGCACCGACCCACTACACGCGCCGGCAGACCATCAAGGGCGCCGAGCGCTACATCACCGAGGAACTCAAGGCCTTCGAAGACAAGGTGCTTTCCGCACGCGAACGCTCGCTGATGCGCGAACGCGCGCTCTACGAGGAGCT
>DAIMYT010000211.1:0-4735 GCA_036734345.1 Dokdonella sp.
GAACAGATGGATGCGCGGGTCGGCGGCAGGTTTCGCATGAAATTCAGCAATTTCACCAGCGGCAATGGGCACGCCTTCGGTGGCGAATACCGCGAGCTGGTGCCCGGCGAACGCATCCGCTATTCCGACGTATTCGACGACCCCAACCTGCCTGGCGAAATGGAAACGACCGTGTCGCTGAAGCCGGTGTCCTGCGGCACTGCAATCGAAATCGTGCAGACCGGCATTCCCGCGGCCATTCCGGTGGAGATGTGCCATTTGGGCTGGCAGGAGTCGCTGGCGCAGCTGGCTACCCTGGTCGAACCGGTGATTCCCGACTAGCTGGCCCGGAGCTATCATCCGTCGATGAGGCCTGGTCCGGACGACCAGGCAGACAGGCAACGCCATGCGCACCCACGGCACGCTGGTCCGCTGGAACGATGATCGCGGCTTTGGATTCATCGTTCCGGCACAGGGCACCGACGAGGTTTTCGTGCACGTCTCGGCGTTTCCGCGCGATGGCGTCCGGCCACGCGTCCACGAGTCGATTTCCTTCGAGATCGAAGCAGGCAAGGACGGCAGGAAGCGCGCCGTGCGCGTGCAGCGGCCCGGCCATCAGGGCGCCCGGCACCGCGCGGCCCACCGGCATGCCGCGCCGCGGCGACGCAGCGCGTTGTCCGGGATTCTCCCGTTAATTGTGTTTGCGGCCTTTGGATCATGTGGTTATGCGGAATTCAGGGAAAGCCAGCCCGGGCGCGAGCCGATCGAGCCGCACCTGGACCTCAGCGAGGGTGCGACCCCGGAGCGCCCCTCGCCGGATCCGACCTTTACCTGCGACGGTCGCGTTTATTGCGGCCAGATGGGCTCGTGCGCCGAGGCCCGGTATTTCATTGCGCACTGTCCGAACACGAAGATGGATGGCGATGGCGACGGCAATCCCTGCGAAGACCAGTGGTGCGGGCATTAGTGGCTTGGCTGCATCCATGCCAGAATCCGACGTTTGTCGGTATTCGGGAGTGCGGCCAATGTTGAAGAGACGAATTGTTGCCTTCCTCCTGCTGCTGGGCCTGGCCCTGCAACTGGCCAGCCCGTGCGCCGCCGCGCCGGCCACCGAGGCAAGCGTCAGGGAGCTGATGGCGATGACCGGTGCCGGCGATCTCGGCGTCCAGGTCATGCAGCAGATGATGCCGGGCCTGAAGAAGCTGGGCCCCGAGTTGCCCGATGCCTGGTGGGACGAGTTCATGAAAGGCGTGGACCCGGATGACCTGGTGGCGCTGCTCGTGCCGATCTACCAGAAGCACTTCAGCGAGGAAGAGATCCGCGAAACGATCCGCTTCTACCGTTCGCCCACAGGCCGCAAGGTCATCCAGACGCTGCCCATGGTCATGCAGGAAAGCATGGCCGCCGGCCAGCAATGGGGCCAGGAGCTCGCCCGGCGCGTACTGGATGAAGCAAAAGCCCGGCAGGCCGGATCCGCCAGGGACCATTGATCCCCCGGCAGGGACTGGCCCGGCGCGCCCATGGCCGGCGCAGGGCACGCGTGCATGCAGCCCCCTTGAGTGCCGGCCATGCACACTGATGAAAATCCATTCGACAATGATATACTTGTTGCGTGGGTAACCTCGTATCCATGCCTGACCACTGCAAAGCCTGCGGCTCGCCGAGGCTTTCCGATGGCATCCCGCGCGAAACGGTGACGGCGGGCGTGGAGATCGGCGTCGGAGCCATCCTGCTCGGCCTGTTCGCGCCGATGCCCTGGTGGGTGCGGATGCTGGTGGTCCTGGCCGGTGCGGCCGTACTCATCCGGTCCCGGTACTCCGCTCGCAAGCACAGTCGGGTCATTTGCCCCGACTGCCGGCAGGCGCTAGCCGACCCGCTGGCGAATCCCGGCCCTGCAAAAAGCGATCATCACCCATTCTGAGCCGGACGATGCATTCGATCCGCGTCGCTGCGAACGATCGGCGCGCTGGCGTGCTGCGCCGGACCCGTGGTCCAATCGCGGGCACAGCCGCACCGGCCGCTGCGGGAGTATGAAGATGACCATCGATCCGGTCGCAGCGTGGCACGCGTTGATTCGTTCGCGGGATGCAAAGGGCCTCGACGCCCTGCTTGCCGATGACGTCGTCTTCCACTCGCCAGTCGTGCACACGCCGCAGGTCGGCAAGGCGATCACCACGCTCTACCTCACGGCGGCGCTGCATGTTTTCGGTACGCCGTCGTTCCGCTACGTGCGTGAAGTATGCGGATCCCGCGATGCCATCCTAGAATTCGAGCTCGAGATCGACGGCGTCGGGATCAACGGCGTCGACATGATCCGCTGGAACGACGCCGGGCGCATCGTCGATTTCAAGGTCATGCTGCGCCCGCTCAAGGCGGTCAACCTGATCCACCAGAAAATGGCCGCAATGCTGCAGGCCAGTCGTTAGGTCCATACCTCATTGCGGACGCCCGCCATGGACACGAACATCGCACGCGGCCAATGCCTTTGCGGCGCCATCCGGTTCTCGGCGCAGCTTCCTTCGAAATGGGTCGCGCACTGCCATTGCACCCGCTGCCAGCGCGCGCACGGCGCGGCCTTCGTGACCTGGGTCGGCATGCAGGCCAACAAGGTGCGCATCGAGGATCCGGGCAGTTCGCTGCACTGGTTCGAGGCTCCCGGCCGGGGTGATCGCGCGTTCTGCCGGACCTGCGGCAGCAGCCTGTTCTTTCGCTCTTCCGAATGGCCGGGCGAACTGCATGTGGCGCGCGCGTCGTTTACCGATCCGATCGACCGCGAGCCGCAGATGCACGGCTATTTCGACTCGCACGTGGAATGGGTGCATCTCGCAGATGCGCTGCCGCGCAAGAACGATCCCGCGCTCGGGCGGGATTGAAGCGGCCATGACCGCATCCGGCCTCTACATCGTCACGCTGCGCAACATCGAACCCGTTTCGGTCAACGCGCACGACGCGCGCATTGCGCAGCGCTGCATCCTCGTCAATCGCGACAATTGCAAGATCGGCAAGGCGCGCGACCTCGCCTCGCGCGAACGCAGCTATTGGCGCACCTTCGGCCGCGAGCAGGTGTGCTTCCGGCCCATCGCCCTGCTCGACGATATCAAGTGCGCCGAAAGAGTCGTACTCGACGTGTTGTCCGCGTGGCGCCTCCGTGGTAGTACGGGGCGCAGGAACGAATGGCTGGCGGGGATATCCGCCGCCGATGCGGAGCACAGGGTATTGGCGGCCCTCGATGCATCGGGAGTCGTCCATCTGCGCTGCACGGACGAGATCCGTTCGGCGCTTGCCAAGTGAATGGCGCATGCCGCCAACCACCCATGGGGAGGAAGAATCCGATGCGTCGTCCCAGACTTGTCTTGCCGATGTTCGTTGCCTTGCTGATTGCCGCGTGTGGCGTCGCCGTACCGCCGGACAAGATGGCCTATGTCGGCGAATGGCGCGCCGAGGGCATGTCGCTGCTGATCACCCGCGATGGCAGCGTCGTCTACCACCGCTTGCGCAAGGGTGCGAAGACATCGATGGATGCGCCGCTGAAGGGCTTCCAGGGCGACGACTTCGAAGTCGGCATCGGCCCGATGTCGACCGTGTTCAAGGTTTCCGCGCCGCCCCGCGAGGTCGACGGCCGCTGGCTCATGACCGTGGATGGCGTCGAACTGACGCGCGTGAACTGAAGCCGCGACCAACCCTGAGCCTGGCCGGCCTTCCACTCGCCGGCGCAACCCGCAAGGAGTGACAGCCGTGTCCGATGCCCTCGCCCGACCGATGATCGCGATGATGGCGCTGAGCCTGGTGGTCTGGCTGGCCATGTACCTGCGTCGCCTGCGCTATCTGTTCAAGCACGGCATCGAGGCACAGGATCTGGCCACGCCGGAGCAGCGCAGCGTGGTCCTGTCCGAGCCGGTCAATCGTCCGTCGAACAATTTCTCCAACCTGTTCGAGCTGCCCGTGATCTTTTACGCGATCTGCCTGCTGCTGCTCGTACTGCGGGAATCGGATCCGCTGTACGTCAACCTGGCCTGGAGTTATATCGTACTGCGAGCCGCGCACAGCGCGATCCACTGCACGGTGAATATCGTGACCCTGCGCTTCGCCGCCTACCTGCTGTCGAGCATCGTGCTGTGGATCATGCTGGGCCGCCTTGCCTTGCAGCACTTCTGACCGGCTCATGGCCGCGCATGTCGCAATCGGGTGCAGCACGCGCATGCTCAGGGGCATGGTGTTCTGGAGCCTGCTGCCGTTCGTTTCCGTACAGGCCCTGCGCGTGCGCAGGAACGCGCCGCGGCTGGCGCCGGCGAGCGGACCTTCCAGCGGTCGTGTCGGCAGCGGAGCGGCGTTCCGCCTGCTCGCCATCGGCGACTCGATCATCGCCGGTGTCGGCGCATCCAGCCTGGACAAGGCGCTGGTCGGGCGCGCCGCAGAGGCGCTCGCAGGCGCATTGGGCCGTGCGGTCGAATGGCATGCGGTCGGCCGCAGCGGGATCGATTCGGGTGGCGTGCTCGGGGAACTCATGGGCGAATTGCCAGCTGCGCCGGTGGATGCCTTCCTCGTCTCCGTCGGCGTCAACGACGTGACTTCGCTGCGCCGCTCATCGACCTGGGAACGCAACCTTTCGGCCCTGCTCCAGGCACTGGCGGATCACTCGCCCGGCGCGGTCATCGCCTTCGCCGGCATGCCCCCGCTGCACGGGTTTCCCCTGCTGCCGCAACCCTTGCGCGCGCTGATCGGCTTCCGCGGCGAAACCCTCGACCGCATCAGCCGC
>DAIMYT010000212.1:0-1050 GCA_036734345.1 Dokdonella sp.
CGGCCTCGGTCAAGATCGGGCTGCAGTCCAAGCGTCGCTTCTGGGAGCAGGACGAGGCCATCTACGGCGGCATAAGCTACACCGCCCTGCCTTTCGACACGATCAGCTATCCGAGCCACGGCTACCACGACAGCGGCAAGGCCGTGCTGCTCGGTGCCTATGCCTTCGGCGCCAACGCGATGCAGTTCACCGCGATGAGCCCGGCCCAACGCATCGAGGCGGCGGTCGAACAGGGCAGCCACATCCATCCGCAATACCGCGCCGAATTCGAGAACGGCATCTCGGTGGCCTGGCACCGCTCACCGTTCACGCTCGGCTGCTTCGGCCTGTGGACCGAAGCCGCGCGCGCGCAACACTACCGCAATCTGTGCGCGATCGATGGCCGCATCGCCCTGGCCGGCGAACATGCCTCGCAGTTGCCGGCCTGGCAGGAAGGCGCCGTGACATCGGCGCTCGATGCGATCGAACGCCTGCACCAACGTGCCGTTGAACGGGGGGCTTCCGCATGAAGACCGCAATCACGGTTCGGCGTCTCGCGGCGAACCGGGGCGTCCTGATCTGCACCCTGCTGGCTTGCGCGACCGGCTCCGTGCAGGCCGCGGACCCGGGCGCACAGGGCATGTTCGGTTTCAGCGATGGCGAACAGGTCTATGCGCATCTCTGCCAGGCCTGCCACATGCCGGATGGTCGCGGCGCGCAGGGCGCGGGCCATTACCCGGCCCTGGCCGGCGACCCGGCCCTGGCCTCGGCCAACTTCGTCGCCGCGACCATCCTCAACGGCCGCCGCAACATGCCCTCGTTCCGGCATGTCGAGAACTTCGAATTCTTCTTTGGGCCGACCTGGCTGACCGACACCCAGGTCGCCAACGTCGTCAACTACGTGCGCACCCACTTCGGCAACCGCTTCGAAGGAGAGATCACCCCGGCCGAGGTTGCGGCACTGCATCCCTGACTCGCGAGGAATCCATCATGCGAACCATCCCCTGCCGCCTGATCGCACTGCTCCTGCTCGTTCCTTCGATGGCCGGCGCGGAGGGCGTCATCCGCCAC
>DAIMYT010000212.1:1060-4721 GCA_036734345.1 Dokdonella sp.
AGCACGTTTCCGATCGCCGCCGCGGTCGAGGTGCCGGCTGGTGCGACCACCGTCTACCTGAGCGGAAAAGTGCCGCCCGTGATCGACGACAAGGCGCCTCGCGACAGCGTGGCCGCCTATGGCGATACCGAACGCCAGACCGTCGCCGTGCTCGGCGCGATCCGCGACCAGCTCAAGGAGCTTGGCCTCGGCATGGGCGACGTCGTCAAGATGCAGGTCTTCCTGGTCGGCGATCCGGCGCAGGGCAACAGGATGGATTTTGCCGGCTTCATGAAGGGTTATACGCAGTTCTTCGGCACCAGCGAACAGCCGAACCTGCCGGTGCGCTCGGCCATGCAGGTCGCGGCGCTGGCCAATCCGGGCTTCCTCGTCGAGATCGAAGTCACTGCGGTGCGGCCGTAAGCGGGGCGTAGTTCGTCGAGGCCCGGTCAAGCCGGCGCGCTTTCAGGCGGATCCGTCGCGGGCAGCCACGGCGCCATCGCGGCTTCGAGCGCACGTGCGCTCAGCGGTTTGCGCAGGAAGCCGTCCATGCCCGCCTCGCGCGCCTGTTCTTCCTCGTTGCCGGTTGAGCGTGCGGTGATTGCGATCAACGGCAGATGGCCGCCGCGCGTGCCTTCGCGCTCGCGCAGCAGGCGCGCCAGTTGCAAGCCGTCGATGCCGGGCAGGTCGAAATCGACCAGGGCCAGGTCGATGCCGGGCTGCTCGAGGGCCGCCAATGCGGCGAGGCCGTGCGCGGCATGCGTGGTGCGATGGCCAGCCGATCCGAGCATGCCGAGAATGACTTCGGCAATCGTTGCGTCATCCTCGACCACGAGCACATGGGCGCCGCGTTGCCTTGCATCGGTGCGGGGCGATGACAGCGATTCGCGGTCGCCTGAGCGGCGCCGTGGTGTAGTCGCGTCGCGAACCGGCGCCTCGACTTCGACGAGCGGCAGCAGGATCGTGAAGCGCGTGCCCTCGCCGAGCCGGCTCTTGACGTCGATGCTGCCGCCCATCAGCTCGACCAGCTCGTGACAGATCGCCAGGCCGAGTCCGCTGCCGCCGTGGCGCGGCGCGACCCCCGCGGACTGCTCGAAGCGCCCGAACAGGCGCGCCTGCATGTCGGCATTCATGCCCGGGCCGCTATCGCTGACGGTGAACTCGAGGCATCCGTCGGCCGCCCTGGCGAGATCCAGCCGGATCGTTCCGCGCTCGGTGAACTTGATCGCATTGCTGACCAGGTTGAGCAGGACCTGCTTGATGCGCAGCGCATCGCCATTGACCCAGCGCGGCACCGATCCACCGATGTCCGACAGCAGGACGAGGCCCTTCTTCGCGGCCAGCGGCGCTTCGAGCGCAACGACTTCGCGCACCACCTGCGCGGGATCCACGGCGCGCCGGTCGAGCTCGAGCTTGCCGGCTTCGATGCGGGCGAGGTCGAGGCTGTCGTTGACCAGGCGCAGCATGAGGTCGCCTGATCGGCTGATCGCCTCGGCATAGCCACGCTGGCGTTCATCGAGTTCGGTGGCGCGCAGCAGTTCGGCCATGCCGAGCACGCCGGTCATCGGCGTGCGGATCTCGTGGCTCATGTTGGCGAGGAACGCGGACTTGGCCTCGGCCAGCTGTTCGGCGGCGCGGCGCTGTTCCTCGGCGAGCGCCATGGCATGTTCCTGGTCGACGCGATGGCGCCAGGTTCGCAGGACCAGCAGCACGCCGAGCGCCGCCGCCACCAGGTAGGCGAGGTAGGCGCCCGGCGTCCGCCACGGCGCCGCGGCCACGCTGATCGGCACCGACTCGATGGTCTCGCTGCGGATGCCATCGGCGTTCGCCGCCTGCACCCGCAGGCGATAGTCACCGGCCGGCAACTGCGAGAAGACGCGTTCGCCGCGCGCGCCGGTGTCCACCCAGTCCTTGTCGAAACCGTCGAGTTTGAACCGGTAGCTGTTGCCGCCCGGATTGAGGAACGAGAGCACGCGCGCCTCGATCGTCAGGTCGCGGTCGGAATAGCCGAGCCGCACGGGTTGGCGTGCGTCGAGGCCGATCACGTTGCCGTCGCGACGCACCGTGAGTCCCGACACCTGCAGGGGCGGCGGCGGGGATTCGAGCGAAATCGCCCGCGGGTCGAAACCGACCAGGCCGGAGCGCGTGTTGGCATAGACGACGCCATCGGCGGCGACGGCAAAGGCGCCGATCAGTTCCGCGCTCGGCAATCCGTCGCGCTCGCTGAACTGGCGAACGGCATGGCTGCGCCCGTCGACGCGCCACAGCCCGCGCTGGCTGGCCGCCCAGACCGAATGATCGGCGCCGACATGCAGATCGCTGACCTGCATGGCGGGCCAACCCTCGGCACTGGCGAAACTTGCCCTGCGCACCAGCTTGCCCGCCTCGAGCTCGAAGCGTTCGAGCGCACCGAGCCGGTGCAGCCAGAGCGAGCCGTCGGCGTCGAACGCAAGCGCCTGCACCGCTTCACCGGGAGCACCGGCCATGCGCTCGAAACGGTCGCCGGCCCGGTCGTAGCGTTCGACGCCATCGCTGGTCGATATCCACGGATCGGACTGGCCGTCGAGGACCATGCCGGTGATGTCGGCACTGCCGAGGGTTGCGGTCGCCACCGAATAACCGCGTATGGCGAGGGTCGAAGGATCGATGTGGGCGACGCCGCCACCGCGCAGGCTGGCCCAGAGACTGCCATCGGGCGCCTGCAGCAGGCGGTTGACGTAACCCCGCGGCAGCGCGGTCGGCGAGCCCTCGGCGACCGGCAACTCGACATGGCTGTGGTCATCCAGCGCATAGCGCCGGATCCCCCGGTAGTGGCCCACCCAGAGATGATGGCCGATGTGCAGTAGCGAACGCAGCGGGCTGCCCTGCACGTCGAGACGCGCGCCGAAGCGTTCCACCGTGCCGCGGACCGGGTCGATTCGGTCGATGCCATCACGCGCGCTGCTGACCCAGATGGCGCCTTCGCTGTCGACGCTGGCCGCATCGGAGACGGCATGCTGCAGGCTGTATTCCTGCCCCGGGCGATGGCGCCAGACCGAGAAGTTGCGCCAGCGCGCCGGCAAGCGGGCGATGCCGCCATCGAGCAGGGCGATCCACAGGCCGCCTTCGCGATCGCGCAGGATGTCCATGACCCGCGTCGAAGGCAGGTCGCCGGGCAAGGCATCGCCACCGCCGAAACGCTGCTCGCCATCGGCGTCGAGGCGCCACAGTCCGGCGGTCGTCCCGATCCAGAAATCGCCTGCGGAGCCGGCCAGCATGGCCATCGTCGGCATGCGCGACGGCGGCGCGAAGATCTGTCCGGCGACGCCGAGTCCGGGCAACACGCGGACGACGCCATGGTCGGTGCCGGCCAGCATGCTGCCGTCGGCCTGCGGGCGCAGGCTGCCGATCTGCAGCTTGTCGGCCTTGCCGGCGAACATCGGCAGGTCGACATGCGCGATGCGGCCGTCCGCTCCGCGCACGTCGAGGCCGTCGTCGGTGCCGATCCAGAGCCGTCCCGCGGCATCGGCGGCCAGCGAAATGACCGTGGTCGAGCGCAGGCTGGCCGGGTCGTCGGCATCGAACTCGATGTGCTCGAAGCGGCCATCGTCGCGCAGCCGGTTGAGGCCGCCGAGGTAGGTACCGACCCAGATCGTGCCGGACGCATCCTCGGCGATGGCGAACACGTCGTCGCTGCTCAGGC
>DAIMYT010000213.1:0-3549 GCA_036734345.1 Dokdonella sp.
ATGAGGATGAATGCGGTCAGGATGCCGACCGGCAGGGTGACTACCGCCACCAGGGAGGAGCGCAGGTGGAACAGGAACAGCAGGCAGACCAGGGCCACGACCAGCGATTCTTCCACCAGCTTGCTGCGCAGGTTGTCGATGGCGCGCTTGATCAGGCCGGAACGGTCGTACGTGACCACCAGCTCGATGCCGGGCGGCAGGCCCGTCTTGAGCTCCTTGAGACGTGCCTTGACGCGCTCCACGGTTTCCAGCGCATTGTGGCCATAGCGCATGACCACGATGCCGCCGGTGACCTCGCCCTCGCCGTCGAGGTCGGCCACGCCCCGCCGCAGTTCCGGCCCGGTCTGGATATGCGCCACGTCCTGCAGCCGGATCGGGATTCCCTCGGCGTTCGTCCCTAGCGGAATCTGCCGGAAATCGTCCAGCGTCTTGAGGTAGCCGCGGGCCCTGACCATGTACTCGGCATGTCCCATCTCCACGATCGAACCGCCGCCGGACTGGTTGCTGTCGCGCACGGCTTGGCCTACCTTGTCCAGAGAGAGGTTGTAGGCCGCCAGCCGGTTCGGATTCACCTCGATCTGGAATTGGCGCGCCATACCGCCCACGCTGGCTACTTCGGCCACGCCGGGCAGGCTTTGCAATTCGTATTTCAGGAAGAAGTCCTGGGTGGCGCGCAGCTGGTCGGCGTCGTAGCGGTGGTGCCGGTCGACCAGCGCGTATTCGAATATCCAGCCGACGCCGGAAGCGTCCGGCCCGAGCGTGGGGGTAACGCCCGGGGGCAGGCGCGATGCCACCTGGCTCAGGTATTCCAGCACCCGCGAACGCGCCCAGTAGGGGTCGGTGCCTTCCTTGAAAATGATGTAGATGTAGGACTCGCCGAACATGGAAAAGCCACGCACCGCGGTGGAGCCGGGTACCGACAGCAGCGCCGAGGCAAGCGGGAAGGTCACCTGATCCTCCACCGCCTGCGGCGATTGGCCGGCGTAGCCGGTCTTGACGATGACCTGCGTGTCGGACAGGTCGGGGATGGCGTCGAGCGCCATGTGCTGCGCGGAATAAACTCCCCATCCCGCCAGCAGCAGGGTACCCAGCAGTACCAGCAAGCGGTTGCGCAGCGACCACTCGATCAGGCGCTGTACCATGCCTAGTGTCGCGGCTCGGAAATATCGCAACATGAAACGGCGTCTTTTTCCGCATGGCGGCGGTGCTCGCCGTTGCCAAAGAGCCGGCTATGTCGCCCACCCGCAAGGGGTAGGCCGTGGTTGTAAAGCCGATAAATCGGCAACAACCACGCTCTCCTCGCGCCTTGTCCTGCGAGAAAATCCATCCGTTTCATTCCGTTTCCCTGTTTCCGAGTCATGACACTAGTGATCGCCCTGCATGCGCTGCGCCGCATCGCTCAGGGACGCGGCGGCATCCAGCAGGAATTGGCCGTTCACGGCAACCTGCGCGCCTTCCTGCAGCCCCTCCGTGATTTCGATCAGATCGCTGCTTTCAATGCCGGTCTCGACCGGAAACGGGAGGAAGTGCCCGCTGCCGCGGGCGAGCATGACCATGTTGCCCTTGCCGGTTCGCATCACCGCGGATCGCGGCAGCGCCAGCGCCTCGTGCGGGCGGGCGGCGACGACGACATCGACGAATGAGCCGGGCCGCAGCGGCTGCTGCGCGTTATTCACGGCAAGCCGCGCCCGCACGGTGCGGCTTGCATTGTCCAGCGTCGGGCTGGCGAATTCCAGGCGGCCCTTGGCCAGCAGCGCATCGGAGTGCGGCAGCTTGACCGTCACTTCGTCGCCTTCCCTGACCCAGGCCAGCTGATCGGGATACAGCACGATGTCGATCCAGACCGTGGCGGTATCCGCGAGCGAAAGCAGATTGGTTGCCGGCCCGACATAGCTGCCCTCGCGCGCGCCAATTTGCGTGACGAAACCGGAGGCAGGCGCGCGCACGGCCACCACATCCACGGTGCGGTAGGTTTTTTCGATCCTGTCGAGGATGTCTGCGTCGACGTCGGCGTAGCCGAATCTTTCGCGACTGCGAATCCGCTCCCGCGCCAGGCTCGCCGCCACCTGGGCGTTCTGCCCGGACATTTCGGTCATGCGCTGCAACAGTTGATCGCGCCGCTGCAGCAATTCGATGTATTCGCGCTGGCGCTGCACCAGCTCCGGCGAATAGATCTCGTACAGGATTTGTCCAGCGCGGACCGGCTGTCCCACCGCGTTGACATGCAGCTTGCGGATCCAACCTTCGATCTTCGGGCTGACGTTATGGATCGATGCTTCGTCGATCGCCACATTGCCGTAGGTTTGCAGCTCCCGGCTGAGGTTCTGGCGCTCCACGCTTGCCAGCCTGACGCCCATCCGCTGCAACGAGGCCGTGTCAACGTGAACGCCTTCGCTGTCATGCGCCTGCGTGCCGCCGGATTCGACCAGATCCATGCCGCAAATGGGACAGGAGCCCGCATGGTCCTGGAGTATGTGCGAGTGCATCGGGCATACCCAAAGCGTCTTCGCGGACCTTGCCTCATCCAGGTGGTCGATGCCGCTCTCCGCACGGACGGGCGGCGTCGTGCGGCTGGCGTCCTGGTGCGGCTGGCGTCCGGCGTAATAGCCGATGGCGGCCGCGCCGGCAGCGATGATCAGCAGCAAACCAAAATAGCGCAGCATGGCGAACCGGTTCGTCATGCGTTGTGCCCTGCAAATTGCGACGATAGCCGGATGGCAGGCAGGCACCGGTGACCGGCCGGCACCCAGGCGGTCCCGGTCGGGCTGGATTTGTTCATCCGGCCTAACCGTTCCGGTTTTTCACTTTCACCAGATCCATTTTGCATATCGGACATTTGCCTGGCCCATGCTTGTGCACCTCGGCGTGCATCGGGCAGGTCCAGCCTTCCCCGGAATTTTTTGTCGACAGGGTGTCCAGCGGGCCATTGGCGGCAACGCGGGCACTGCTGGTGATGGCGCTGTCCGCTGCGTGCGGGACAGCGGGTTGCGCAGCGGATGCAAGGCCGATGCCCCCCGCCACGCCATGCAATAAGAGGAACGTCAAAATGCCTGTAAACATTTTGAATGTGCGTTTGCAATTCATTTCGTGATCCCTGCCAGGCTGGCCGTGCGATTGCACGGACCAGCCAACGTTGAGAAGGCCGCATGGCCTGAAGACGGCGGGGCAGGAGGAAACGGCTTCCTTCCTCCTGGCAA
This sequence comes from Dokdonella sp., assembly GCA_036734345.1. GTDB lineage: Bacteria > Pseudomonadota > Gammaproteobacteria > Xanthomonadales > Rhodanobacteraceae > Dokdonella. The sequence continues at coordinate 3,198 of DAIMYT010000213.1, forward strand.
CCCGACTTATCGTACGAGGATCTGCTCGCCGCGACCCATCTTCGGGTCGGCGTCTTTGCTGTACATCAGCACCGCGATCGCACCGGTCAGCGCACCTTTCAGCGAATGCGTGACGATCGCGTTGGCGCCCTCGACCGGCGAAATCAGATCGAAGGTGGCAGCGTCGCCCGGGCCGACGGTGAAGCTTTGCAGGCCGTGCTGGACGTTCTTGGGATTGCCGCTCGCATAGACCTTATCCCAGATGCCGGCGATGGGGTGGAAGGAAGAGAACTCGTTGGGGCCGGCGTTCACGAAGTAGATGCGCACGCGCTCGCCGGGCTTGGCCTGCAGCCAGCGGGTTGCGGCCGGGTCA
>DAIMYT010000213.1:3559-4693 GCA_036734345.1 Dokdonella sp.
TGAACATGACTTTGCTCCACTTGCTCTGCATCATCTCTTCCTTGGCATCCGGGTTCGGGTAGAGCTCGGATTGAATCAGCACGTACTCGCGATCCGCCTTCGGCATGGCACTGGCGTCTTTCGGGTCGACGATGATGGTGCCGAACATGCCCCGTGCAATGTGCTGAATCATCGGATCGGAACCGCAATGGTAGAAGAACACACCCGGGTAATTCGCGGTGAAGGTGAACTTCTTTTCCTCACCCGGCTTGATGGAACCGAAATCCGTGACCACGTCCAGGCTGGCCGCATGGAAGTCAATCGAATGCGAATTCTTGTTGGCTTTGTCGTTGATCAGCGTGAACTCCACGGTATCGCCCTCGGTGACGCGCACCAACGGGCCGGGCACCTTGCCGTCAAACGTCCAGCTGCGATACATCGTCCCTTTGTTGTCGATCGGCAAATCCACTTCCTGCGCATGCAGCGTGATTTTTACCGTTTTCGCTTCGGCCTGGAACGACAGCATCGACATTGCCATCAAGCCAGCCAGAGCAATCCCCAGCATCCTGTTTTGTTTCATTTTTTAAAGCTCCTTGTTATTTACCTGAACCGCAGTTGCACACATGGCGCAGATATGCCGCCATTTCCCTGATTTCCGTATCGTTCAGCACATTGCCCCAAGCGGGCATGAGCACCGACTTGTTCACCGCCAGGCCGCCTTCCTTGATGACCTTGAGGATTTCGTTTTCCGGGATGTCGCCCATGGTCTTGGCATCGGTGTGGTCGCGCGGCTGGACCGACATGTCGCGGCTGTTGATGCCGCGGCCGTTGCGGTTGATGCCGTGGCACTGGACGCAATAGGTGTCGTAGTTGCGCACAGCCTTGGCGTACTGCTCGTTCGCGTCAGCGGCATGGGCCGGCAGCATGAAACAGGAAGCCAGGACGAGTCCCGTCAGGGAAAATGTGGAAGCGAGTTGCCTGCTATTCATCATCATTTGGCCTCCGTTGCGCCGAGTTGAAGGATGTAGCCCGTCAGCCGCTGCAGATCGGGTTCGGCAAGATTGAGCGTGGGCATCCAGATGTACGGATCGAACAGCTGCGGGTTCTTGATATAGCTGTAGATGTAATCCCCCTGCAGGCGCTCGCTAGCGGTAT
>DAIMYT010000214.1:0-4613 GCA_036734345.1 Dokdonella sp.
AGCGCCGAAGAATGCCACGGCCGTGGAGATCGGCTTCCTGCTGCTCGATGGCGGCACCGGTTGGGCCGACAATGTCCGCCTGCGTACCGTTGAAGACGCCGAAAAAGCGGCGGAAAGCCCCGACCAGGGCAAGAAGCCGGCAGGAAAGTCCGGCTCGGGCAAGCCCCGGGCCGTCACCCCTGCGCCGGTCGGGAAGAACCGGTAAGCACTCCGCGCAGCGCCTTGCGTACCCATGGGGGCGTTGGCGTCGCCCGTGCCCCCCCCCGCCGCAGCACCTGCCTGGCCCTGGGTATTCCCGGACCGGCATTGCGATCGACGCCAACCGTGCCAAACGGCATGGGGCGATTCGCTGTCGCAGGCTTACCCTTGCGTGCTTGTCCTTTCGATCGACCAACCTGGGGAGTTCGACCATGCGCCGTGCGACGCCACCGATCCTGTCTGTCCTGGTTCCGCTGCTGATGACGCTGGCCGCGGGCGCGAGCGCGGCAAGCGCACCGGCGCAACGCGTGCCGATGCTGGGTTTCAGCGAGGAAGGTGCGGGCGGCCAGCGCGCGCTCGAACAGCGCTTCGATGCGGAACTGAAGGCCGCGGACCAGCGCGAGTGGATGCGCTGGATGGCCGCGCAACCCAATCACGTCGGCTCGCCGCACGACAAGGCGAATGCCGAATTCATGCTGGCCCGCTACAAGGAGTGGGGTTGGGATGCGCGCATCGAGACCTTCGAGGTGCTCTACCCGACACCGAAGTCGCACGCGCTCGAACTGGTCGAGCCGACGCGCTTCAGTGCCGCGCTGAAGGAGCCGCCGATCGACGGCGACACGACCTCGACGAAGACCGAAGGCGGCTTGCCGCCCTACAACATCTATGGCGCAGACGGCGACGTCACCGCCGAACTCGTCTACGTGAACTACGGCATGCCGGACGACTACAAGGAACTCGCCCGGCACGGCGTCGAGGTCAAGGGCAGGATCGTCATTGCGCGCTACGGCGCCGGCTGGCGCGGGCTCAAGCCCAAGCTTGCCTACGAGCATGGCGCGGTCGGTTGCCTGATCTACTCCGATCCGCGCGACGACGGCTATTTCGCCGGCGACGCCTGGCCGAAAGGCGGCTACCGCCCGGCGGATGCCGTGCAACGCGGCTCGGTCCTCGACATGATCGTTTACCCGGGCGATCCGCTGACGCCCGGCGTCGGCTCGACGGCGAATGCCAAGCGCCTCGCGCTGAAGGATGCGAAGACCATCCTGAAGATCCCGGTGATGCCGATTTCCCACGCCGACGCGCAGCCGTTGCTGGCCGCGCTTGGCGGCCAGGTGGTCCCGAAGGCCTGGCGCGGTGCGTTGCCGATGACTTATCACATCGGCCCGGGGCCGGCGAAAGTGCACCTGAAGATCGAGTCGGAGTGGAAGCGCAAGACCCTCTACGACGTCATCGCGACGATGCGCGGCGCGCAACTGCCCGACCAGTGGATCCTGCGCGGCAACCATCATGACGGCTGGGTATTCGGCGCCTGGGATCCGCTTTCCGGCAACGTCGCGATGCTGGCCGAGGCGAAGGCGATCGGCGCGCTCGCGAAGCAGGGCTGGAAGCCGGCGCGCACGCTGGTCTATGCGAGCTGGGACGGCGAGGAGGCGGGCCTGCTCGGATCGACCGAATGGGTCGAGGCGCATGCCGATGAACTCCGGCGCAAGGCGGTGATGTACGTGAACTCCGACAGCAACAGCCGCGGTTTCCTCTCGGCCGAGGGCAGCCACTCCCTGCAGCATCTGGTCAACCAGGTGGCGGCCGACGTGCGCGATCCGCAGACCGGCGTCAGCGTCCAGCAGCGCCTGCGCGCGTCCTTGCAGGTGAACGGCTTCGAAAGTGATGCGAGCGCGGAGGACAAGCGCGTCGCCAGGCTGGCGGCCGATGGCGGCGACCTGCCGATCGGTGGCCTCGGCTCGGGTTCCGACTACAGCGCCTTCCTGCAGCACCTCGGCATCGCTTCGCTCAATGTTGGCTTCGGCGGCGAGGACCAGCAGGATGGCGTCTACCACTCGATCTATGATTCGTTCGATCACTACGAGCGTTTCGGCGACCCGGGCTTCGCCTATGGCGTCGCGCTGGCGCAGACCGCCGGACGCATCGTGCTGCGCGCCGCCAATGCGGACGTCCTGCCGCTGCGCTTCGGCGATTTCGCCGATACCGTCGCGCGCTACGTCGATGAAGTGCACAAGCTGGCAGACAGCGAGCGCGAACGCAGCATTGCCCTGGGCAAGCTGCATGACAACGATGCCTTCAGGCTGGCCGCCGACCCGACCCGCACCTCGCTGCCGCCTCCGCGCGAGGACGAGGTTCCCTATATCGATTTCGCTCCGCTCGACAATGCCCTGGTGCGCCTGCAGCGCAGCGCGAAGGCGTATGACGCCGCCTATGCGAGCGTTGCAGCAAGAGGCCTCGAGCTTCCCGCCGAGCAGCGCAAAGCGGTCAATGCGTTGCTGCAAGGCATGGAACAGTCGTTGCTCGATGCGAAGGGCCTGCCGGGACGGCCCTGGTTCCAGCATTTCATCTATGCGCCCGGCATGACTACCGGTTACGGGGTCAAGACCTTGCCGGCCGTGCGCGAGTCGATCGAGGATCGGCGCTGGGATGAAGCGACCCGGGGCGTGGTGCGCACTGCCGGAGTCCTCGATGCCTACAGCGCGCGCATCGACCAGGCGACGAAGTCGCTCCGGTAGATGCGGGCCCGCTGCGGGAACGACGCAGGCCGTTTCCGCGCATGGCCCTGCCTGCAGGCGCGTGGATGCCGCCGGCATGGTCGATGCCTGTGCGTGGCGCGCGCAATCGGGCAGACTCGTTTGTCAAACTGCTTTACGGGGAACAGATGATGCTTTTCAGAAGAATGGCTGCAGCGGCGCTGGCCGCTTCGATGGCGGTGCTGGGCACGTCCGCGCTGGCGGCGCCGGCAACCACGGCGAAGCCGGATGCGCCGGCGGACATCGCCACGGCCACGCGTGGGACCGAGCACATCGCGGGGTTCTTCGACGTCTATCGCGACCCGGCCAAAGGCCGCGTGCTGCTCGGCATGCGCGAGTTCGGCAAGCCGTTCCTGCTGATCAGTTCATTGCCGTGGGGCCTCGGTTCGAACGACATCGGGCTTGATCGCGGGCAGAGCAGCGGTTCGCACCTGGTCGAGTTCCGACGCGTCGGTCCGCGCGTGCTGCTGGTCGAGGACAACACGCGTTTTCGCGCGGTGTCGTCCAATCCGGACGAAGCCTTGAGCGTGCGCCAGGCGTTCGCCGAATCCGTGCTGTGGGCCGGCGACATCGTCGGCGCGGACAAGTCACCCGACGGCGCGGTGATCGTCGATGCCAGCCCGCTGCTGCTGTCCGACCGCCACGGCATCGCGCGCCAGCTCGGCCAGACCAAGCAGGGCAAGTACGAAATCGACGAAAAGCGCAGTGCGGTCTCGCTCGCCGATGCGAAGAGTTTTCCCGACAACACCGAGCTCGAAGCCCTGCTCACGTTCAAGGGGCCAGGCGAAGCCGAGTACGTCAAGGATGTCGCGCCGGACCCGGAGAGCCTTGGCGTGCGCCAGCACCTGAGCCTGGTGCGCCTGCCGGAGCCGGGCTTCACGCCGCGCGCCTACCATCCCGCGTCCGGCGGCATGAGCGTGGGCTACTACGATTATGCGCAGCCGCTGGCGTCGAGCATTGACGTGCGCCTGCAGCCGCGCTTCCGCCTCGACAAGCTCGATCCGGCCGCCGCGCAGAGTGCGGTCAGGAAGCCGATCGTGTTCTACGTCGACCGCGGCGCGCCCGAGCCGGTGCGCTCGGCCCTGCTCGAGGGCGCCAACTGGTGGCAGGACGCGTTCGCGAAAGCGGGCTTCAAGGACGCCTACCGGGTCGAGTTGCTGCCCGAAGGCGTCGATCCGATGGACGTGCGCTACAGCCTGATCACCTGGGCGCATCGCTACACGCGCGGCTGGTCCTACGGCCAGCCAATCGTCGATCCGCGTACGGGAGAGATCATTCGCGGGTCGGTCACGTTGGGCTCGCAGCGCGTGCGCCAGGACATCCTGATCGCCGAAAGCCTGCTCGCGCCCTACGACAAGTCGAACGCCGCCGAACTGAAAGCCGAGGCCGAGCAGATGGCGCTGGCGCGCCTGCGCCAGCTGGCCGCGCACGAGGTCGGCCACGCACTTGGCTTCGCGCACAATTTCGCGGCGAGCCGGCAGGGCAACGGTTCGGTCATGGACTACCCGCATCCCCTGCTGAAGCTCGGCGCGGACGGCGCAATCCGCCTTGAGAACGCCTATGGCGTCGGCCTCGGGCCTTGGGACGATTTCATCGTGGCGCACGCCTATGCGCAGTTCGCGCCGGGCAGCGAGGCCGCGTCGCTGGCGGCATTGCGCGCCGATATCGCGAAGGCCGGCTTCCGCTACGTGAGCGATCCCGATGCACGCGCGCCGGGTGACGCCGAGGTTGACGGCCTGCTCTGGGACTACGGCACCGATACGCTGGCCACCTTCGATTCGCTGCTCGCCGTGCGGCGCAAGGCGCTCGCCGATTTCTCGATCGGTGTGCTGCCACCGGGGCGCCAGGCCGGCGAACTCGAAGCGCGACTCGTGCCGGTCT
>DAIMYT010000215.1:0-4570 GCA_036734345.1 Dokdonella sp.
AGCGTCGCGTTCGCAATGCGAAGGTCGTGGGTTCGATCCCCATCCGCTCCACCAAACGGAAAGCCCGGCAAATGCCGGGCTTTTTCGTTGCTTCCTGCCGTATCCGGCGCGGAAGGATTCAACCGCCCTCTTCCGGAATCAGCAGCCAGAGGATCAGGTAGACGAGGATGCCCGGGAACGCGGCCGAGGCGATCGACACGATCACGAACAGGACGCGGACGAGGGTCGGGTTCCAGCCGAAACGCCGCGCGATGCCGCCCATGACGCCGGCAAGCACGCGGTCATCCCGCGATCTGGACAAGGTTCGGGGGGTAGTAGACATGGGCTTTCACCGAATGGCGCGGACGAGGACTGCAGTGTAGCCCTCGCAGGGTGGGGGCAAGTCCACGGATCTTCGCCCGCCGACGGCAATCCCTGGTGATCGATCCAGAGCCGGCAGCGATGGCGGCGCGACGATGGGCCGCCGATTTTTCGACCAGTTGCCATCGATGGCAGGATGGGCGCTGCGGCAAACCACGTGCTCTCGCGGGATCGCGCGACTTTCCCTGATCTGCGGATCGATCGGAAACCTGGCCGCCGCAGCGGGCGCAAGCAGTGATATGGCACGATAGGTGCTTCCACGAATCATGCGAAATTTTGCGAGCATGCGTTCCCCTGTCGGTCCGGCTTTGTCACACTGCGCCGGGTGCCGAAGGAAACGCTCTTGGGGCGATCCGATCAGGCCTTGAAACAATAACGACCACGGCAACCGGAAGGGCGAACGGTGGCAATCGAACACGATCGGGGTCAATCCCGCATCAGCCCGGGATGCTGAGCCCGGGTGCTGGCGCGGGAGTCTCACTCTCGAGCGTCATGCAAAGGGAGCAATATCGCACCCTGACCCGGCTGGTGCCGGTGTTGTATGTCATCGTCAGCATCGCGGTATTTTCGCTTTGCTTCAGTCTGCGCGATTCCGCGCCGATCCTGTTCACCGTCATCTTGCCCAGCCCTCTGCTGGTCATTATTGCCTTGCGTCTCCGCTATTGGATAAAGGCGCGCAATCAGGTGGATCACCTGCTCCCCGAGACGATTCGGCGCCGAATCGGCATTGCACCCCTGTTCGGCCCGCTGCTGTCGCTTGGATTCACGCTGATTGGCATCATCGCGCTGTGGGGTTCGGATCCGTTCCACTTCTCATTGACCCTGATTGCCATCTGGATAGCGGCCACGGCCAGCGGATTCTGCCTCTATGTGCTGCCCCACGCCGCGATCATGGTCATGCTCGCTTCCGGCATTCCGATCTTCGTTGCGCTCATGCTTCAGCGCAACGACCTCCTGACTGCGTTTGCCGCCTTGCTTGCGATCCTGTCCACGCTGTTGATCTACATGCTCAACGAAAACTGCAAGGCATTTTTCAATATCGTCAAGTCGAACGTCCTTATTGCCGAGCAGCATCGGGCTGCCGAATTCGCCGCCGATGCCGCCACGCGGATGTCCCATACCGATTACCTTACGGGCACCTCCAACAGGCGGCACTTTGAGATGCTCCTGGCCGCCCGGCTTCGGGACGCGCACGCTGGCCACGAACATTTCGCCGTCGGCGTGATCGACCTTGATGGCTTCAAGGCCATCAATGATGCCCACGGCCATGCAATCGGCGACACGTTCCTGAAGCAGATTGCGCAACGCCTTGGATTCCTCATGGACGGACGTGGTGACTTTGCCCGAGTCGGTGGCGACGAGTTTGCCCTGGTCGCAAACGGGATCCGTACCGCGGAGGAAGCCCTGCACCTGGGGCACTCGATCCAATCGGCTTTCGACACTCCATTTGTCGTCGACGAGCTTTCCGTATCGATGACGTGCACCTGCGGTTTCGCCATCCATTCCGCGCCGGACAGTGAGTCGTCGCGTCTCATGGACAGGGCCGACATGGCACTACACAGGAGCAAGCTCAGCGAGCGCGGCGGCATCGCCATATTCAATCCCACGGACGAAGAACTTGCGCTGGAAAACGCCGCTATCGAACAGGCCCTGCGCAAGGCGGTCGCAGAGTGCAGTGTCAACGTCCAGTATCAGCCGATAGTCGACATCACCAGCGGCCGCGTCGACGGATTCGAAGCACTTGCGCGCTGGAACGACAGCCGACTGGGCGAGGTTTCGCCAGCCGTATTCATCCCCATCGCCGAGCGCATCGGCATCATGGAAGCCCTATCGGAATCCCTGCTGGCCAAGGCTGCCACCGCGGCCTCGCATTGGCCGGACCACCTGACGCTATCGTTCAATTTCTCGGCAATGGAAATCGTCAAGCCCTCGGCCTGGCAACGAATCTCGGCAGTCCTCGGCCAATGCGGACTTCGCACAGGGCGCTTCGAAGCGGAGTTGACCGAAACGGCCATCCTCAAGGACCTGGACCATGCGCGCGAGAATATCGATGGCCTGCGCTCGACGGGAATCCGCGTCGCCCTGGACGACTTCGGAACCGGCCACTCCAGCCTCAGCCACCTGAAGGATTTCCCGCTCGACCACATCAAGATCGACAAGAGCTTCACCGATTCCGTATGCACCGACTCGCGCATCGGAACGATGGTCACGTCGCTGGTCGAGATGTGCAATCACCTCGGCATCAGCTGCATCGCCGAGGGCATCGAGAATGTCGACCAGATGCGGGAACTTCAACTGGCCGGATGCAAGAGCGGCCAGGGCTTCCTGTTTTCCCGGGCGATGAACGAAGACGCGATTGCAGCTTATCTCGAAAGCGTCGACCTGAACTCGAAGAACCCGGGAATCCGGGACAAGGGAAATCGGGGACGCATCCCTTCCCCCGGGTAGGCACAAGCGGGCACTGGGCGTGCCCACCAGCATCCCGCCTGGATTGCGCAGGCTCTCCTAGTGGGAAAACAGCACGGGGATGCCCGCCCGTTCGAAGAGGCCGCGCGTGACCCCGCCGAGGACTTGCTCGCGCAAGCGCGAATGGCTGTATCCGCCGGCAACGATGAGGCCGGCGCCTGCCTCTACGGCAAAGCGCAGGATCGACTGCTCGACGGTAGCTCCCATCGACGGGATCGTCACCACGTTGGCGCGAACGCCATGTCGTGCGAGATGGATGGCGATGTCCGCGCCGGGTTCCTGTCCATGATGGCCGTCGTCGACGCGGGGATCCACGACGATGACATCGACTTGCGCTGCCGCCTGCAGGAGAGGCAGCGCATCGTGCACCGCGCGGGTCGCCTCGCGCGTCGGTTGCCAGGCGACGACGACATGGTTGCGCGTCGAACCGTCCGCAGGTTTCGGCGGGATCACCAGCACCGGTCGGCCCGATCCCATGAGCAGGTCGGCAAACAGGCCGCTGGCAGGACCGCTGCGGTCGGCGCCGCCGACAACGATCGACAAGTCGGCATATCGCGCATGCAGCACGGCCACGTTGGTGGACGGCTCCATCAGTGATTCGACCGCGCGAACCTCCGAGCTGATCGAAGCGGACTTGAGCCGGTCGCGCGCCTTCTGCGCGAGCTGCGCGCCATTGGCACGCTCCGCATCGTGAATTGGCGAATACACGTCGGTCGGAATCGCAACCATCTCGAAGCCGACGGGTATGGTCAGTGCGACCGTCACCAGCGCCGAAAGATGGGCCTCCTGCTCTTCGGCCAGTTCGATGGCGAAGGAAAGCAGGGCGTCATCCGTGGCGGTGTTCGTCAAGGGAATCAGGATGTCCTTGTACATGCCGGTGATCCTTAGCGTGGTATGCATGGCCCATTGGAGTACGCGCCACCCGCGCCGGACTTGACCTGCGTCAAGGAACCCGCTGATGCCGACCGGCAGCGGCCGCGTCGGCATCCCCTGCCATGCGCAACTGGCGGCATCCGGCAGGCTGTTGAACCGTCGTGCACGCGGGAAATTCGCCGGATGCCGTGGCACCGTGAAGGGCGCAGGAGTATGGTGGAACGGTCGCAGGGGCGACGCGGCAATGTGATGACGGCTGCGCTGCGACGCCGTATCCCGACGGTTCGCTGCAGCCGACAGCCGTCCGGAACGCCGGACTCGAATCCTGAATCACCCAAAGCCCGGGGCCGCTGCATTGCAGTGACGACATTGGCGTCGGTGGGTGATTCGCCAATTGACGACGGCTCGCCGCACCGGGCGGGCAGCGTTGCAACGGGGAGGAATGCCATGTCACGCGATCAGGTACCCACGCTGGAGGAATTCGTCGAAGGCCTGGAAAAACGCAACCCGGGGCAGCCGGAATTCATCCAGGCGGTCAAGGAAGTCGCCGAGGGCGTGCTCGAACACATCCGCGAACATCCCAGGTACCACGTGCACCAGATCCTCGAGCGCATGGCCGAGCCGGATCGGGTGATTTCATTCCGCGTCTGCTGGCATGACGACGAGGGCCATGTCCGCGTCAATCGCGGCTACCGGATCCAGAACAACAATGCGATCGGCCCGTACAAGGGCGGCATCCGCTTTCATCCGACCGTCAACCAGAGCGTGCTGAAGTTCCTCGCCTTCGAGCAGACCTTCAAGAACGCGCTGACCGGCCTGCCGATGGGCGGCGCCAAGGGCGGCTCGGACTTTGACCCCAAGGGCCGCAGCC
>DAIMYT010000216.1:0-4551 GCA_036734345.1 Dokdonella sp.
CCGGTATGCGCGTTGCTGGTGCCGACACTGTTGTTGCCCTGCACGGTCGAATCGGCGATGCGGGTGAAACTGCTGGTGTCGTAGACGGTGGTGAACAACCCTGCCCCGTAGGCATTCGCCTGGTTGCCGACCAGGCGCACCCGGCACAGGTTCACGTAGCGGTCCACGCCGTCGATGCCGATGCCGCCCGCATTGCCGCCATTGCCCGGGTTGCCTCCGCTGCCCGTCGCCGTGTTCGATGCGAGCTCGCTGTCGTAGAGATTGACTCGCCGGGAGCCCAGCGAGTAGATCGCGCCGCCGTTGGCGCCACTGTTTCCATCGACGAGCGTATCGACCAGGGTCAGCTCGCTCGCGCCGACGGCGTAGATCGCGCCACCGCCGTCATCCTGGGCGACGGCGATCGCGTGGTTGTTGGTGAAGCGTGAATGGAAGATGCGGATGGCCACGGCTTGCCAGGGTCCGCCCGTGGGCTTCCACAGGCCTGCACCGGATCCTCCCGGCGTCGAGCCATTGGCGATGGTCGCGTTGAGCAGATCGAACGCGTAAGTCAGATTCCCGGGATTGTCGATGCGCAGGACCCGGCGCGCATTGCCTGCGGACAGGGTGGCGCCGCCTGCATCGAGTATCGTCGCGCGCGTTACCCGCAGCTCGGCATTGAGCGTGAGGACCGAGGAGCCGATGTCCAGGCGGATCGCGCCGCCCCCATCGAGGGCCGACTGCAGCATGGCCGTCGTGACGCTGCCGGCGCTGCCGTTGCCGAGCACCACGGGACTGGACAATGCCGGAGCGCTGGGCGCGACACAGTCGAACGAAGGCTGCGCCAGTGCCGAACCCAGCCGAAAGGCCACAGCAAGAACGACAAGTTTGCGGATCACCGGCAATCATCCTCAGCGATGCGGACCGACAACATGCACCCGCGCGATGCCGGTTTCCGTGACAGCCCTTCCAGCAAGGAGTTTTCCGGCGCGAATCGCGGCGACATCGGCGCAAAGAAAAAGGGCCAGCGGAGTTGCCCGCTGGCCCTTCGTCTCTTTATGGCGCGCCCGGAGAGATTCGAACTCCCGACCACCAAGTTCGTAGCCTGGTACTCTATCCAGCTGAGCTACGGGCGCTTTGATCGTCGTCTTGGCGGAGAAACCTGCGTTGCGCAGTCGGCCCGGTCCAACGAGGGGCGGGATTATTCGGTGCCGGGAGGCTTTCGTCAACTCCCCGCGCCAACTATTTTTTCCTGCCGGCGTCTTTTCGCCGCGCCCCGGGCCGTGGCGGACGTGGCATTCCAGGCTGTCGCTGCCCGTTTTCGGCACGATGCCGCCGGATTCGCGAGCGCCTCAGTTCTTCTTGCGTGGTCGTACGTACAAGACCAGGCTGTGGTCCTCGATCTGGTAGCCGTGCCTGGCCGCCACTTCGTGCTGGAGGCGCTCGATTTCCTCGCTGGTGAATTCGATCACCTTGCCGGTTTCCACGTCGATCATGTGGTCATGGTGCTTGCCGCGATCCAGTTCATAGACCGCCTGCCCGCCCTCGAAATTGTGCTTCAGCACGAGGCCGGCAGCCTCGAACTGGGTGAGGACGCGATACACCGTCGCCAGGCCGATATCGTCCTGATGCTCGAGCAACTGGCGGTAGATGTCCTCGGCCGTGACATGCTTGCCATCCAGGTTTTCCAGGATCTCGAGGATACGCATGCGCGGGTGGGTGACCTTGAGTCCCGCCTTGCGCAGATCGGTCGATTCCATGGCTGTCCTCCGCACGGTCTGTCGCCGCGCCATAACGATCTGAAAATGAGCGCTAGTGTATCATCCGCCGTTTCGACATCGCCGAGCCTGAACGCATGCTGCTTCGACTTATCGCCCTGATTGCCCTGATTCCGCTGAGCGGCTGCGGAGTTCTCTACAAACTGGATGTCCAGCAGGGCAACCTGTTCGACAAGGACCAGGTCGATACCCTGAAGCCGGGCATGACCAAGCGCCAGGTGCTGGTCGTGATGGGCTCCCCTTCGATCATCAGCCCGTTCAACCAGAATCGCTGGGATTACGTGTCCAGCATCAAGCGCGGACGCGGCAAGATGGAGAGCAAGGACCTCGTCCTCTATTTCGAGAACGAGGCCCTGACCCGCATCGAAGGCGACTATTTCCCCGAGGATCCGGAACTGCTGATCCGCGATGCGCGCAAGTACAAGCGCCAGTACCCGGACGAGAAGCGCGAAGAAGACAAGAAGAAGCGCCGCGGCGGCGAAGGCCAGGGCTGAACCGGCGCTCAGCTTTTCACCCTGACCGCCCGTTTTCGCCGCGCTTCCTTGGGGTCGACCTTCAGCGGCCGATAGATCTCGACCCGGTCGCCGTCGACCAGGCGGCGCCCCGGGGAAGCCGGCCTCGACCAGACCCCGACTTCCAGCGTCGCGGTATCGATGCCGCATTCGCCCTCGACGCCCGAAACAAGGATGGCATCGGCCACGGTCGCCGCTGCCGGCAGCTCCAGGACCCTCAGGAACTGCCGTTCCGGGTCGGCATAGGCCACTTCGACACGGATGAAATCAGGCGCCGCTGCCACGCGCCACCCGGCAGAAGTCGTCGACCATGCGATCGGCCAGGTTCTGGAAGCCGAGTCTCAGTGCTGGCGCGGTGAATCGGCCGGCGTAGTCGAAATCGAGGGCGAACAGGATCTTGCAGCCGGCATCGCCGAGCGCCAGGAAGGTCCATTCGCCTTCGAGGGTGCGGAACGGGCCATCGACCAGATGCATGTGGATGCGCTCGGGCCGCGCAAGGGAATTGCGGGTCGTGAAGCTCTGGGTCATCCCGGCCAGGCGCAGGTCCAGGCGCGCCGTGACGGCCGATTCGGCACGCTCGAGCAAGGCGGATCCGGCGCACCAGGGAAACAGGCTCGGGTATGCTTCGACATCGTTGACCAGATCGAACATGAATTCTGGCGTGCGTCGGACGAGCGCATTGCGGCGGATCTGGATCAAGTCATCTTCTCGCATGTTGGGAACCAGCGCAGCGACCCCGGTTCATCGGTCGCGCACAAACCGGATTTTCCGACCCGGGATCGGAAGCGACGCCAAGGATTACTCATAACAGCATGACCAAGCAGAAAGCCAAGGACAAGAAGGCCGGCGGAACGATCGCGCTGAACAAGCGCGCTCGCCACGAGTACCACATCGACGAACGCTATGAAGCCGGTGTTTCCCTGCAGGGCTGGGAAGTGAAGAGCCTGCGTGCCGGCCGGACCAACCTGACCGACGCCTATGCGATCGTCCGCAATGGCGAAATCTACCTGTTCGGAGCCTCGATCGTCCCGCTTATTTCGGCTTCCACCCATGTCGTGGCGGACGACCGGCGCACGCGCAAGCTGCTCCTGCATCGCGACGAAATCGACAAGCTGGTCGGCGCGGTCGAACGCAAGGGCTATACCCTGGTGCCGATGGCCATGTACTGGAAGGGCAACAAGGTCAAGATCGAGATCGGCCTCGCCCGCGGCAAGCAGGAGCACGACAAGCGCAACGTGCTCAAGGACAAGGACTGGCAGCGCGACAAGCAGCGCGCGATGCGTGCGCACAACAAGGGGGCCTGAAGAGACGGCAGGAAGCGGCTGTAGGAATCGGCTGTAGGAAGCGGCTTCAGCCGCGATGCTCCTGCTCCTGATCTCCACAGGAAGCGAATTGCGAGAAAAGGCATCGCGGCTGAAGCCGCTTCCTACAGAAACGCGGCACCTGTATGGGAATTGTCGAGACCCATTGAACCCCGCCTTGGCCAACCCCATCTCCTGTGCAATGCCATCCACGTGATAGCATTCCCTTCCCCGGGGGTGTCATGGCTTCGACGGGGGTAGTGAGATAGCTTGGTGCATGCCGAGGGGGCGACTTTCCTCGTTAATCCAGTAGCAAACTTTTAGTTGCCAACGACGACAACTACGCACTCGCCGCTTAAGGCGTAAGCCGGGAACCCACTTGTGCCTATGCTCGTGGATGTACCGTCATTATCATGGGATAGCCTGATTCCGCCGTCTGACGGAAGAATGGCGAAACTTTTCAGACTGGTCGACCGGTGCGTTTCGCACATCGTACTGCCGGAAGACGAGACCGATCGGTGAGCTAAGCATGTAGTACCGGGCGTCAATCGCCTTCGGACGCGGGTTCGACTCCCGCCACCTCCACCAATGCAAGAAACAGGGCCGCCGAAAGGTGGCCCTTTTTCTTGCGTTGGTCCGGACGTTTCGCGGGAGGCGAACCCGCAGGGTCCGACTGCGCAGGCAGGATGCCGGAGCGAACATTCGCGCAGCGAATGGCCCGAAGGGCGAAGGCCGGGATCGGCCTGAGTACTCCCGCCACCTCCACCAATGCAAGAAACAGGGCCGCCGAAAGGTGGCCCTTTTTCTTGCGTTGGTCCGGACGTTTCGCGGGAGGCGAACCCGCAGGGTCCGACTGCGCAGGCAGGATGCCGGAGCGAACATTCGCAGAGCGAATGGCCCGAAGGGCGAAGGCCGGGATCGGCCTGAGTACTGCGCAGGCAGGATGCCGGAGCGAACATTCGCAGAGCGAATGGCCCGAAGGGC
>DAIMYT010000217.1:0-1521 GCA_036734345.1 Dokdonella sp.
TTGTGGCCCTGATGGCCGTGAGACCAGCAAGAATAGCCAACAGTGCCAAGCCACCCAGGAGCAAGGCGCGCTGTCCGAATGCGGCGACGAGCGGGGGGAAGGCCGTGCACAGTACTCCCAGAATGAGTCCGGCCATGGGCAGATAGTTGCGATGCTCGAACACCAGCTCAAGCGGGATGATGGAAGATTCCAGGGAATGCCCGACCAGGAACCAGGCGACACCGAAGGCCAGTCCAGGAAAGCGGCGGCGCAGCAGCCAGACGGATGCGGCCAGCGCGGCGAGGAACGCAATGGAAAAGAGGGTCGTGGGCGGTTGGAGCAGGCTCGACGAGATTGAAATATCGTCATGGAAAAGACCCATCCATGCGGGGTTGGGAACGAAAATCCAGAGCAGGTAGTGGATCAGTATCCGGGGTTCGGACAAGAGCCGTTCGTGAAACGTGAACGACCTGCCGGCGTAACTACTGGTGAACCACTCAGGGTGGGTGGCGAGATAACCGGCGACCAGCGCCAATGGCACTGCCACGGTCAGGAAAAAGAACCCCTTCAGGATCGCGCGTTCTCGATTGTCCGAAGCGACGAAGCGGAAGCAGACCGCTTCGATGACCAAGGCGTATGCAGCAATCAGGGCGCCATTTTCCTTGCTGAACACAGCCAGCGCGCCGAAAGAGCAAAGTCCGAAAATTGCGCGGAACAACCCGGGTTGCCGGCGCTGCATCCGGACTCGACCCTCTGCGTAGCAGACAAGTCCGACGAGCATGAACATGGTAGCCAGCTCGTTCATGCGCTGCACGATGTACACAACGCCACTGACACTGAGCGGATGCAGGAGCCAGATCCCGGCTGCCAGCAGCGCTATCCATTCTTCCCTCGGGGCCGTGTTGGCACGAATGCCAGGGACCAGATGCCCGGCGAGGCGACGCGCCAACGCATACACAAGCACGCCATTGACCAGGTGAATGCCGACATTTGCGAGCTTGAACGCAAACGGATTCATCCCGAACAAGGCGACATTCAGTCCGAACGAAAGCATGCTGATTGGCCGGCGCAACACGCCGGATGCGGTCGACAGTGCGATATCGAACCAGCTCTGGACCGGGGTGCCGATGGCAAGCAAAGCAGGATTGCTGACGATATTGTAATAGTCGTCGAACTGGAATCCGCCAGTGAGTGCGCCCAGGTAGACGATTCCGCAAAGTACGAGAAGGGTCAAGAGAGCCCATGGCTGTTGCACGGACCGGAACGGGAGAAATGCACCATTCATGGATCGCTGCTCGCCAATGCGGTTTCAAGATGGGCCTTGCCGGACCCGGAAAAACAAACGCCGCCCTAAGGCGGCGTTTGCACAAACATGACCATCAAGCTTAGCGGCAGATAGCCGGCAGATACTTGTCCGGGGTGGTCGAAGCGTTGCAGGACCAGGTCAGCGGAGCATCGGTTGCCGTTGCGGTCGGCGTCAGCACGATGTTGGTGCTTGCGGCAGTGGCAAGGCCCGTGTCGGCCGACGTAACGACCGTGATG
>DAIMYT010000217.1:1531-4470 GCA_036734345.1 Dokdonella sp.
GATGACGCCACCAGCGGCAACGTTGGTGCTGGCAACATACTGGGTCGCGTTGCTGCTGCAGCCGGCGCTGCCGAGGCTGGCCGGGAGGCGGCCCAGCGACTGGTAGAACTCGGTAACGGAGTTCTTGCAGGCGTCAGCGGCAACAATCGGCTCGGACATCTTGGCGCGAATGGTGTAGTCCTGGTATGCCGGCAGAGCGATGGCGGCCAGGATGGCGATAATCGCGATGACGATCATCAGCTCGATAAGCGTGAAGCCTTGCGTCTTCTTCATGTTCATGGTGTTTTCCTCGTGGATAAAAGGTAATCCGGATTGCCCCTGGCTTCCGATCCGGTCGACGCAGGGTTTACCGTCCTGGGTCGCCCGCTTCGACAAACATCGGAAGGGTGTTTCGGATGTAGCAGCATCCATGCCAACCGCCTGGTGCGGGCCGCATCCTGACATAATCGTTGACCATGGTCACGTTCATGTGAGCCTGAATGGAAGCGGCTTTTCTAGTTTTGGGAAGCAGGTCACGCTCTTTGACGCCGGGATGCGGAGCGGTGCAGTTTGACACCATTGGAAAGTCCAGCTGACGCTCGCCGCGCATGGTCATTATGTGACATGGATTGTCATGCGCATTCAATTCGCTGCGAAATACCCTGGCTTATCCCTGCCGGGAATCAGGTCCGGATCAACCGGAAAGCTAAGTGGAGCTTCGGAGCGGCCGCCCCTCGGATTCCGGCAGAATCCGGCCCTACTTCGCCGTCGATGGTTTCGATATTGTCGCCGCCGATCAGGAATGGACGAAGGAGGCGGACAGACCATTTACCAAGGATAGATAGGGAGCGGGGCCAGGACTTCGCCAGTCTTGGCGTCGATCAGCATGCAAAGTGAGGACTTGCGCATGGATATGGGCATCCACGCGACATCCTTGTCTTCGCGGCGGTTGATCTCGAGCCAGCGGTCCAGGATTCTGCCATTTTCGGGATTCGCAGCCCGCAATTTCTCGAGCGATCTGGCATGAGTCAACAGATCGGAGGCAATCAGTGCGTAGTCCACATAATATTTTGGATAGAGCTGAACGTCCTTGCCGGCCAGGCTGGAAAACAAGAGATCGGATTTTTCCTTGGTGTCCGAGGGTAGTTCTACACCCACCAGGCGCGGACCGCCGAACGACAATGATCGGAACTCGGGCTTTTTCCCATCGGCCAGATCAATAGGGTCGATTTCATTGGCCATGACGACATTGAATCGATCGACCGCAGCGGCGATGAAAACCGGCCTTGCCTGGGCAATGACGTACAGGCCGTAGACGAGGGCGGCGGTCTGCACGAAGCCGATCATGCAGAGATCAAACAGCATGCCCTTCTTGCCGGACTTGAACAGGATCAGGGTCAGCATCGGACCGAGAACAATGGCTACTCCGAGCAGCACGATGACCAGGTGTTCGCCACCCGCCGCATCGAAATACGGCTGTGGGTACCAGACCAGGAAGAGCAGGGCGAGGACGAGCAGGCCGACCGAGATGCTGATGGAAAGGTGGATGGAAGCGGCTTTCCAGCGGGACATTTCAGAAGCTCCGGATTTCGAATGGCGCGGATGATAGCGCGCTATTTTCGCAGTTCAATAGGTGTCCTTTATCAGGAACCCGCGCGGGATCTTTTCCTCGAGCGGCTTGCCGGAAAGCTTGGGCAGGCGCAGTGGTGGCCCGGCTGTCTCGCGCTTGGGCAGTTGCCTGAGCAGGTGGTCGATCAGGTTCAGGCGGCCGCGTTTCTGGTCGTTGAAATTGACCACGAACCACGGCGCATAGTCGGCATGGGTGGCCTTCAGCATGGTGTCGCGTGCCTTGCCGTAGGCGGCGTACTGCTCGCGCGCCTTGATGTCGATTGGCGACAGTTTCCAGCGCTTGGCCGGGTCTTTGGCGCGCTCGTCGAAGCGCTCTTCCTGCTCCGCCTGGTCGACGCTGAGCCAGTACTTGAGCAGGATCAGGCCGTCGTTGGTGATCAGCCGTTCGAACACCGGGCAGTCCTTGAGGAACTGCTTGTGCTGTTCCGGCGTGCAGAAGCCCATAACGGGTTCGACGCCGGCGCGGTTGTACCAGCTGCGATCGAACAGGACGAGTTCGCCGGCACAGGGAAGCTGGCTCGCGTAGCGTTGGAAGTACCACTGGCTGCGCTGGTTTTCGTCCGGCTTGGCGAGGGCGACCGTGCGCACATTGCGGTTGTTGAGCGGCCCTTCGATGGCCTTGATCACGCCGCCCTTGCCGGCGGCGTCGCGGCCTTCGAAGATCACGACCACGCGCTGGTTGTTGGCGATGATCCAGTGCTGCAGGTCGATCAGCTGGGCGTGCAGGCCTTCCAGGATATCCTCGTATTTTTTGCGCTTGATCGATTTCATTCGCCGGCCTCGAAAGGGGATGAGGCGAGTTTGCGGGAATTGCCGGTGGAGGTCACGCGGTGTCGAATGCGTGAAGGAAGCAGAACTCGTAGGTTGGAGGTGAGCGCCAGCGAACCCCAACGGTTTTCGATCCAATCCGCAATGCGCCTATTCCGACAGGCCGTTGTTGGGGTTCGCTGGCGCTCACCTCCAACCTACAGGAGCATCGAAGGGCATCGCCCCTGAAGGGGCTCCTACAGGGATTCCGCAGGTCCCAGCCTTGCTTTTGTAGGAGCGCCTTCAGGCGCGATGCTTTTTGGTGATCGTGGCGAAGGGCATCGCCCCTGAAGGGGCTCCTACAGGGATCTCCGCGCGACGCAACAATGCTCTTGTAGGAGCGCCTTCAGGCGCGATGCTTTTCGTGATCGTGGCGGAGGGCATCGCCCCTGAAGGGGGCTCCTACAGGGATTCCGCAAGTCCCAGCATTGCTTCTGTAGGAGCGCCTTCAGGCGCGACCTAGACAGGGTTCAGGCGCGAGGCTTTTGGTGATCGTGGCGGAGGGCATCGCCCCTGAAGGGGGC
>DAIMYT010000218.1:0-4442 GCA_036734345.1 Dokdonella sp.
GCTCGAGGGCGTCGGACGCCGCACGGGCCAGTTCAACCAGCACCGCCCGCTGCTTGTCGCTGATCGATCGCGGCTCGCGGTCGATCACGCAGAGCGTACCCATCTTGTAACCGTCCGAGAGCCTGATCGGGGCACCCGCATAGAAGCGGATGCCGGGCTGGCCCGTCACCAGCGGATTGCTGGCAAAACGCGAATCCGCGGTGGCGTCGGTAACCTCCATGAGATCGTCGCCAAGGATGGCATGCGCACAGAACGCGACATCACGTGGCGTCTGCGCGACTTCGGTCAGGCCGATGTTGGCCTTGAACCACTGCCGATCCGAATCGATCAGGCTGATCAAGGCGATCGGCGTACCCACCACGATGGCAGCCGCACGGGCCAGCCCGTCGAACAGTGACTCCCCTTCGGTATCGAGGACAGCCAACCCGCGCAGTCGGGCCAGTCGCTGCTGCTCATCGGGAGGCAGTTGGGCAGGTTGGGTCATCCGTCGCTGAGCCGAATTGGAGTGGGCTGGGACCGGTAGGGCATGCCTGGCCAGGTTAAGTCGAACCGGCCGACCTGCCCAAGTCTACACGCCGGCAGGTCATCCCGCCGTATGCAAATCTCTCGATCTGGGTCGTTTCAGGACGGCATTTCGGAGATGAGTCCAATCTCGAAGCAGGAGTCGGCGCGGACCCGCCAGGGCGCGGAGTGTCGCAGGGACCTCGCCGCTCCCCGTTGTCCCTTACAATCCACGCTCCGCGCTGCGCCCAGCCGCACGGAAATTCACCTCTTCATGCAGCGGGGATCAGCGCTTGTCCATGGGTCCAGATGAACATCGCGATGCGGTTCCCCTGCTCGAGGCGTGCGGGCTGTCCTATGCGCGCAACGAGGAACCGGTATTCGGTCCGCTCGACATCGCCCTGCACGTCGGCGAAGTGGTCCTCATCGAAGGCGACAATGGCTCGGGCAAGACCACCCTGCTCAAGGTTCTCTCCGGCCTGCTCGAGCCGGCCCGAGGTTCGATCCGGCTCAATGGCGAGGATCTGACCCTGGCAAGGCTTTCGCACCAGGTCGCCCTGCTCGGCCACCAGCCTGGCCTGAAATCGGACCTTACGCCGCTGGAGAATCTTCGTTTCGCGATCGGCGTGTTTGGCCTGCGCGGCGGCATCACCCCACTGCTGGCCCTGGCGAGCGTCGGCCTCGAGGGCTACGAGCACGTGCCGACCCGGCAACTCTCGGCCGGACAGAAGAAGCGCGTGTCGCTGGCCCGGCTGCTGCTCGTGCCAGCGGCCCTGTGGCTGCTCGACGAACCCTATGCCAACCTCGACAAGGAGGGCATCGACCTGGTCAACCGCCTGCTCGATGCCCATGCCCGGCGCGGTGGCGCGGCATTGGTCACGTCTCATGGCGCCTATGCCTTCACCTCTGGCACCCCGCGCAGGCTACCGCTGAGGCAGCCGGCATGAGATACGGCACCAATGCATCGGCTTGCGCGGCGCTGGTCCGGCGCGACCTGCTGCTGACCTGGCGCCGCCGCGGCGACGCGCTGAACCCCGCCCTGTTCGCGCTCATCGTGGTGGTCCTGTTTCCGCTGGCCCTCGGGCCCGAACCGAACCAGCTGGCCCGCATCGCTGCCGGCATCGTCTTCGTCGCCATCCTGCTCGCCGGGCTGCTGGCACTCGATACGCTGTTTCGCGGCGACCACGAGGACGGCAGCCTCGAGCAACTGGTCCTCTCGCCGCATCCGCTGCCCCTGCTGCTCGGCAGCAAGATAGCGGTGCACTGGCTGACCACCGCCGTACCGCTGATCCTGGTCGCGCCGCTGCTGGCGGAAATGCTGCATCTGCCACGCGGGGTCCTGCCGGTCCTGCTCGCTTCGCTGGCGCTGGCGACGCCGCTGCTGAGCCTGCTGGGTGCAGTCTGCGTCGCCCTGACTGTCGGCATGCGGCGCTCTGGTATGCTCTTGGCCTTGCTCGTGCTGCCGCTGTATGTGCCGGTCCTGATTTTCGCCGCCGGGGCCTGCAATGCGGCACAGGCGGGCCTGCCATTCATGGCTCCCCTGCTCTGGCTCGGCGCGGCGCTGGCACTGGCGCTGGTCCTCGCACCGCTGGCCTGCGCGGCAGCCTTGCGGATTTCGATTTCCTGATGAATACGCTGACACTCTGGTTCCACAAATTCGGTTCGCCGCCGACCTTCCATCGCCTTGCGCTGCGCTTGGCTCCGTGGCTCTACGCGACGGCCCTGGTCAGCGGAATCGTCGCCCTCTACGGCGGCCTCGTGCTGGCTCCGGCCGATTACCAGCAAAGCGACGCCTACCGCATCATCTTCATCCACGTGCCGTGCGCCTGGATGAGCCTGTTCGCCTATTTCTTCATGGCCGTCAACGCCTTCATCGCCCTGGTCTGGCGGATCAAGATCTCCGAGATCCTGGCCATGGCGAGCGCGCCGATCGGCGCCGTGTTCACGGCCATAACGCTGGCCACCGGATCGATCTGGGGCAAGCCGATGTGGGGCACCTGGTGGACCTGGGATGCCCGCCTGACTTCGGAACTGGTCCTGCTGTTCCTCTATCTGGGCGTGATCGGCCTCTACAATGCGATCGAGGACCGCCGGCAGGCCGCGCGCGCGGCCGGATTCCTTGCCCTGATCGGCATCGTCAACGTGCCGATCGTGCATTTCTCGGTGAACTGGTGGAATACGCTCCACCAGGGCTCAACCGTCCGCCTGCTCGGTCCGTCGCGCATCGATTCCAGCATGATCTGGCCGCTGCTGCTGATGGCCCTGGCCACCCATATCTGGTTCTTCGCCAGCGTCCTGGTCCGCGCACGGATCAGCCTGGTCGAGCTGGAGAGCGGCAAGGACTGGGCACGCGACGTGGCGCTCGGCGCCGGTGGAAAACCATGACCGATTTCCTTTCCATGGGCGGCTACGGCGCGTATGTCTGGTCGTCCTACGCGATTTTCGTGATTGCCTTGCTGTTTGATTTCATCGCCCCGAGACTGCGCAGCCGCCGCGTCATTGCCGAAATACGCGGTCGGCTCAAGCGCCAGCAGAAGCGCCAGGAGAAAAACCCATGACCCCAACCCGAAAGCGCCGGCTGATCCTGGTCGGACTGATCCTGCTCGCGGTCGGTACCGCAACGGCGCTTACCGTGCTCGCGCTGCAGCAGAACATGACCTACCTGTACACGCCAAGCGAGATTCTCGCCGGCAAGGTACCGGCCGATGCGCGCTTCCGCATCGGCGGCATGGTCAAGGAGCATTCGATCGAACGCGGCCAGTCGATGACAGTCGGCTTCGTCGTGACCGACGGCGATGGCGACATGCGCGTCGAGTACGAAGGCATCCTTCCCGACCTGTTTCGCGAGAAGCAATCGGTGATCGCAACCGGTTCGATGCAGGATGGCCATTTCGTCGCCACCGAGGTGCTGGCCAAGCACGATGAAAACTACGTGCCGCGCGATGTGGCGGAAGCCATGGAAAAGGCCCATCGCAAGCACAGCGTTCCCGAAACCGCCGACAAGCCCACGCCGTGACCTCCCCGCGAGCGGCCTGCGACGGCCGCGCGACTTCCCCACTCTGACGCCCAGGCACCGCCATGCTTCCCGAACTTGGTCAATTCGCCCTGATTATCGCCCTGATGCTCAGCGCCGTTCAGTTCATTGTTCCCCTGATCGGCGCGCAAACCGGCAACCGCGCGCTGATCGCGGTGGCCCGTCCCGCCGCGGCCGGCCAGTTCGTCTTCGTCGTCTGTGCGTTTGCCGTGCTCACCTACGCGTTCCTCAACCAGGATTTCTCGGTCGCCTATGTCGCGCAGAACTCCAACCTGCAACTGCCGTGGTACTACCGGTTCTCGGCGGTCTGGGGCGCGCATGAAGGATCCCTGCTGCTGTGGATCCTGATCCTCAACATCTGGACGATCGCCGTTGCCGTGGCCAGCCGCCGCCTGCCGGATGAATTCATGGCCCGCGTACTCGGCGTACTCGGCTTCGTCAGCCTCGGATTCCTGCTTTTCACGGTACTGACCTCGAACCCGTTCACGCGCCACCTGCCTGCGCTCGCCGATGGCAACGACCTCAATCCCGTCCTGCAGGATTTCGGCCTGATCGTGCATCCGCCGATGCTCTACATGGGCTACGTCGGGTTTTCCGTCGCCTTCGCCTTCGCCATCGCCGCGCTGCTCGGCGGCAAGCTCGACCAGCAATGGGTGCGCTGGTCGCGGCCGTGGACGAATGCCGCCTGGGGCGTCCTCACGCTCGGCATCGCGCTGGGCAGCTGGTGGGCCTACTACGAACTCGGCTGGGGTGGCTGGTGGTTCTGGGATCCCGTCGAAAACGCTTCGTTCATGCCCTGGCTGGTCGGGACGGCGCTGATCCATTCGCAGGCGGTCACCGAGAAGCGCGGCAGTTTCCGCGCCTGGACCCTGCTGCTGGCGATATTCACATTCTCGCTGTCCCTGCT
>DAIMYT010000219.1:0-4397 GCA_036734345.1 Dokdonella sp.
CGGCTGGCATGTTCCAGATAGACATCGGCGAGGCCGAGATGCAGGATCGGCAGGGCGATGCCATGTGCGGCGAGCAACTCGGCGACACCGGCGCCGGCACCTCCGGCGATGGCGTTGTCCTCGAGGGTGACGAAGGCGGCATGGCTGCCGGCGAGTTCGAGCACGAGGGCTTCATCGAGCGGCTTGACGAAACGCATGTTGACGGCGGTGAGGCCGAGCTTCTCGGCGACCTTGACGGCCGGGGTGACGAGCGCGCCGAAGGCTAGCAGCGCAATGGACTGGCCTCGGCGCCGCACTTCCGCCTTGCCGATCGGCAAGGTGGCGAGATCGCTGCCCACCGCGACTCCGGGTCCGTTGCCGCGCGGATAGCGGACCGCCGCCGGACCCTTGTAGGCGAAGCCCGTGCTCAGCATCTGCCGGCATTCGTTCTCGTCGGCCGGCGCCATCACCATCATGTTCGGGATGCAGCGCAGGTAGGACAGGTCGAAGCTGCCGGCATGGGTCGCGCCATCCGGGCCGACCACGCCGCCGCGGTCGATCGCGAACAGCACGTCGAGGTTTTGCAGGGCGACATCGTGGATGAGCTGGTCGTAGGCGCGCTGCAGGAAGGTCGAGTAGATCGCGACGACCGGCCTGGCGCCTTCGCAGGCCATGCCGGCGGCCAGGGTCACCGCATGCTGCTCGGCGATGCCGACGTCGAAGTAGCGTGAGGGCCACGCCTTCGAGTAGCGAACCAGCCCGGAACCCTCGCGCATGGCCGGGGTGATCGCGCAGAGATCGGGATCGGCGGCCGCCTGGTCGCACAGCCAGTCGCCGAAGACCTCGGTGTAGGTCGGCTTCGATGCGCCCTTGAGGGCCAGGCCCTTGTCCGGGTCGAACGGACCGACGGCGTGGTAGTCGATCTGCTCGCGCTCGGCCGGAGCATAGCCCTTGCCCTTGGTGGTGATCACGTGCAGCAGCTGCGGACCCTTGAGCTCCTTGAGCGTGCGCAGCGTCTGCACGAGCTGGGGCAGGTCGTGGCCGTCGATCGGCCCGGTGTAGTGGAAGCCGAGTTCCTCGAACAGCGTGCTCGGCATGAACATGCCCTTGGCGTGCTCCTCCCAGCGCTTGGCAAAGCGCCAGACGAAACCCTCGCGCTTCATCATCTTCTTGCCACTCTCGCGCATGCGGTTGAGCGTGCGGCTCGACATCAGCCGGGCCAGCATCTGGGTCAGCGCGCCGACGTTCTCGCTGATCGACATCTGGTTGTCGTTGAGGATCACCAGCATGTCGGGCTTGACCTCGCCACCGTGGTTGAGCGCCTCGTAGGCCATGCCGGCGGTCATCGCGCCATCGCCGATCACGGCGACGATCTTGCGCGGATCGTTGCGCCGCTGCGCGGCGATCGCCATGCCGAGCGCGGCGCTGATCGAGGTCGAGGAATGGCCGACGCCGAAGGTGTCGTATTCGCTCTCCTCGCGTCGCGGAAACGGCGCGAGGCCATCCTTCTTCTTGACCGTGGTGATGCGGTCGCGCCGGCCGGTCAGGATCTTGTGCGGATAGCACTGGTGGCCGACATCCCAGACGAGGCGGTCGACCGGTGTCTCATAAAGATAGTGCAGGGCCACGGTCAGCTCGACCACGCCCAGTCCCGCGCCGAAATGGCCGCCCGAACTGGAAACGGACTGCACCAGGTAATCGCGAACCTCGCGCGCGATTTCGACCAGCTCGGTCTCGGGGAACTCGCGCAGCTGGGCAGGGCTGTCGATGCGCGACAGGCGCGGATAGCGGGTGGAATCGATCATCGGGGGCCAGTACAACGGACAGGGCGCTATTTTCGGCTACGCGGCGGGCAGGGGCAAGGAACTCCGCCGGGCCAGGCAGGGCCGATTCAGGCGCAGAGGAGGATTTTCGCGGGCACTTCGGTCGCCGTCAGCGCCCTCCATCCGCCACGAATTTCTTCAATCGGCCACTTCCATCGCCCACGCCAGGGCCTGGAAATGGCATTCGCTGGCCATTTCGGGATCGATTCCGCATTGCGCGGCCAACTGCGTCAGATTGTCCGGGTTGTCGGCCTCGAAGCTGACCACCAGGGCCAGCGTCTTCGCCATGGGGCCCTCGCCGCGGACAACGGCGGCCTCGATCTCGGGGGCCAGGCCAAGCGAGGCCATGGCCTTGTCGATCGGCACCTGCAGCATGGCATCGACCAGCGAGAGCAGGCCGACCAGGAACATGGCGTCGCGGGTGTGTTCGGGCAGGTCCTGTCCGAGCAGTTCCATCATGCGTGCCCGCACCAGCGCGTTCTCGAGCAAGGCCGCGGAGCGCTCGGAGCCCTTGTCGGCGCTGTAGATCAGCAGCATCAGCCAGCGATAGAGTTTTTCGCGGCCGAGCAGCAGCAGTGCGCGTTCGATCGAATCGATCTGCTCGCGCATGCCGATCGAGGCCGAATTGATGTAGCGCATCAGGCGCAGTGACAGCGCCGGATCGCGCTGCAGGGTCTGCGCGATCTCGCGGATGTCGACTTCCTCGTTGCGCACCCTGGCCAGCAGGGCGGCGATGCGCGCGGTGTTCGGGCCGATCGTGTTGCCCGACCAGTCCTCGCGGCGGGTGATGAAGGGGCCCTGGAACAGCTTCGCGCCCAGGCCGAAGCAGAACAGGAAATCGTCCTGCGTGGCGACATCGCGTGCGACCAGGTTCGCCGCGCCACGCGTGCTGCGCAATCCGCCAACCAGCTTGCGCGTTGCCTCGGGATCTATCGAATCGGCGTGCACGATGAGGTAGTCGCATTCCTCGGCAAGGAATGCCATGTTGCCGAGGGCGTGCCGGGCATCGAGGGCGATCGAGAATCCGGCTTCGCGCAGTCGCTTCACGGTCGCCAGCAATTCCTCGGCGGTCAGTGCACCCTGGTCTTCGATGGGATTGATCAGCAGCACCGTGCTGGCCGGCGGCAGCTCGCTGATCGAAGGATGCCGCAGGAACGTATCGGGAAGGTCCAGAAAAGCCTTGCGATGGCCGAGCAGGCGCGCCACGTCGAGCTTGAGGACGTTGCGCACGAGGACTTCCGCATAGACATGGTGGATGCGTCGGCTGCGCCGGCGCAGGCGGTCGCGCGTGGGCTGGTGCAGCATGAACTGGTAGGCGGCGACGCGATGGTCGCGCCCGAGCATGGCTTCGCGGCCGATGAACCCGGCCTTGCCCTCGAGCGGGCTCGCGGGTGTGGACTGCGCCACCTGATGTGTCCGGCCAATGAGCGGCGCCTGGCGATTCAGCGTATCAAAGTCGCGGCTTGCCGCATCGCCACGGTCCTTGTCGATGCCGAACAGTCGCTGGAACAGTTTTCTGAGCATGACGGGTGGTTTCATCCCTAGTCCCGCTGCCATCGCAGGCGAGCGTCCGTGCGGCGAGGATACGATAAAGCGGCGGTCGCATCGCATTCAGGCCGCTGCAAGGGCGCCCCGGTGAACACGCCCCTGCCGGCGCGAGGCGGGCGGGCACGTCCCGGATTCGGGCGATGCGGGTAACATGGTAGCGGGAATGCCCCCGGGAATTCGCGAACCAGAAGTCATGCCGAACGAGAAAAAAGGGACGCTTGCGGTGCGCAATGCCAGGCTTGCCGATATCGACGACCTGGTTGCACTGACGGCAAAGGTCTACGGACCGGAGCTGGGGCATTCCGCGGACATGCTGCGCGGCCAGCAGGCGCAGTTTCCGGCCGGCCAGTTCGTCGCCGAATACGACGGGCGCATCGTCGGTTTCTGCGCGACGTTCCGCATCGACGAAGAACCTGCGATGGCCGAGCACAGCTGGAGCGAGATCACCGGTGGCGGCTATGCCTCGCGACACGATCCCGAAGGGGACTGGCTGTACGGCATGGATGTCTGCGTCGATCCGGAGTTCCGCGGCCTGCGCATCGGCCGGCGCCTGTACACGGCGCGCAAGAAGCTCTGCCAGAAGCTCGGGCTTCGCGGCATCGTCTTTGGCGGCCGCCTGCCCGGCCTGGAAAAGCGCATCAAGGCGATGGGCTCGGTCGAAGCCTACGTGCAGGCCGTTCGCGAAGGCCGTTACCGCGACGCGACGATGAGCTTCCAGTTGCGCAACGGCTTCCAGCTGATCGGGATACTGCCGCGCTACGTCCCCGGCGATCGCGAGTCGATGGGCTACGCCGCGCATCTGGCCTGGCGAAATCCCGACCGCCACGACCAGCCCGATTCACCGACCCCGAAGGACTCGAAAGGCCTGCCCGACCGCGTGCGCGTGGCGACGATCCAGTACCAGCAGCGCCGCATCGCCAGCTTCGAACAGTTCGCCGGGCAGATCGAGTATTTCGTCGATGTCGCCGCCGGCTACGAGTCGGACTTCGTCGTGTTCCCCGAGCTGATAACCCTGCAGCTGCTTTCGATCGAGAACTCGCCGCTGCC
>DAIMYT010000220.1:0-4379 GCA_036734345.1 Dokdonella sp.
CCATCCGCCAACCCTCGCCGACCGCGGGGAGGACAATCCCCGTGTTCAATTCCATCCGCCAGGAATGGCTGTCCAATCCGCGTGCCGATGTGCTGGCCGGCCTGGTCGTGGCGCTGGCCCTGATTCCCGAGGCGATCGCGTTCTCGATCATTGCCGGCGTCGATCCCAAGGTCGGCCTGTACGCCTCGTTCTGCATCGCCGTGGTGATCTCGTTCACCGGTGGTCGCCCGGGCATGATCCCCGCGGCGACCGGCGCGATGGCCCTGGTCATGGTGACCCTGGTCAAGGACCACGGCCTGCAATACCTGCTCGCCGCGACCCTGCTGACCGGCGTGCTGCAGATCATCGCCGGTGCGCTGCGCCTCGGCGTGCTGATGCGTTTCGTCTCGCGCTCGGTCATCACCGGATTCGTCAACGCGCTGGCTATCCTGATCTTCATGGCCCAGCTGCCCGAGCTGATCGGCGTGCGCTGGCCGGTCTATGCGATGGTCGCGGCCGGCCTCGGCATCATCTACGGATTTCCGCGCCTGACCCGCGCCGTGCCATCGCCGCTGATCTGCATCGTCGTCCTGACCGCGATCGCGATCTATTTCAGGATCGACGTGCATACGGTGGGCGACATGGGCGCGCTGCCCGACAGCCTGCCCGTGTTCCTCTGGCCCGACGTGCCGCTGACCTTCGAAACGCTGCAGATCATCCTGCCGTTCTCGATCACGCTGGCTGTCGTCGGCCTGCTCGAATCGATGCTGACCGCGGCGATCGTCGACGATCTGACCGACACGCCGAGCAACAAGAATCGCGAGGCGGCCGGGCAGGGCATCGCCAATATCGCCTCGGGACTGCTTGGCGGCATGGCCGGCTGCGCGATGATCGGCCAATCGGTGATCAACGTGAAATCGGGCGGCCGCACGCGCCTGTCGACGCTGACCGCCGGCGTCGTCCTGCTGGTCATGGTCGTGTTCGCCGGGCCGCTGGTCGCGCGCATCCCGATGGCGGCCCTCGTCGCGGTGATGATCATGGTGTCGATCGGCACCTTCAGCTGGAGCTCGATCCGCAACCTGCGCACCTATCCGAAATCATCGAGCCTGGTCATGGTGGCGACCGTGGTCGTCGTCGTTGCCACGCACGACCTCGCAAAGGGCGTGCTCGTCGGCGTGCTGCTCTCGGCGCTGTTCTTCGCGCGCAAGGTCGGCCGCGTCCTGCATGTCGGCTCGATCGCGCTGGACGAAGGCCGCACGCGCCGCTATGCGGTCACCGGCCAGGTCTTCTTCGCCTCGGCCGATGCCTTCGTCGCCCGCTTCGATTTCCGCGAGGTGCTCGAGCGCGTCATCATCGACGTTTCGCATGCGCACTTCTGGGATCTCTCGGCCGTGGGGGCGCTCGACAAGGTCGTGCTCAAGTTCCGCCGCGAGGGCGCCCGGGTCGAGGTACTCGGACTCAACGAGGCAAGCGCGACCCTGGTGGACCGGCTGGGGGTGCATGACAAGCCCGGCGATGTCGAACAACTGATGGGACACTGAGACATGGGCACGACACCAGCGACACTGATCCATGCCAACGGCCGCGTGCTGGCCGCCCTGGACGTATCCACCTATTCGGCCAGCGTGGCCGGTGCGGCAGCCTGGGCCGCGCGGCGCCTTGGCGCGCCGCTCGAGTTCGTCCATGTCATCGACCGGGCGGTCAGCGCGGGCGGCAAGCAGGATCTCAGCGGCAACCTCGTCCTCGGCGACCGCGAGGACCTGCTGGCCGAACTGGCCGCGCTTGACGAGAGCCGCGCGCGCATCGCCCAGGAGAGCGGGCGCCGGCTGCTCGAACAGGGACGCGCGCTCGCCCTGCAGGCCGAAGGCGTCGAATCCGAGTCGCGCCTGCGCCATGGCGCGCTGGTCGACACCCTGCTCGAACTTGAGCCGGAGGCGCGCCTGTTCGTCATCGGCAAGCGCGGTGAACACGCGGATTTCGCCAGTGGACACCTCGGCAGCAACCTCGAGCGCGTCGTGCGCGCGGTGCACCGGCCCGTCCTGGTTGCGGCACGCGCGTTCAAGGCGCCGGGCAAGTTCCTCATTGCCTTCGACAACAGTGCGACGACGCGCCGATGCATCGAGATGGTCTGTGCCAGTCCGCTGCTTGCGGGCCTGCCCTGCGACCTGCTGATGATCGGTGACCCGGCCCGCGAACCGGATGGACTGGAATGGGCGAGGGAACAGCTGATCGATGCCGGATTCCATACCGACGTGCACGTCGCCTTGGGGCCCGCCGACGCGACGATTGCGCGCCACGTCCAGCAACACGGGATCGATCTGATCGTCATGGGCGCCTACGGGCACTCACGCATCCGCAGCCTGATCCTCGGCAGCACGACGACCCAGGTGCTGCGAACGTGCCTGGTGCCGGTTCTGCTGCTGCGCTGAATCGCGTCCGGCAGGGCAGGCCGACGGGGCTGCAGCATCCATGCAACACGGCCGTAGCAAGCGGGCACTAGCCTGCGCGCAGGAGTCGTGCCGGGCAGCGGCCCGGTGCGGGCATGCCCGTTCCCGGCATAAGGTGTTCCTGAGGCATTCTTAACGCGCCGCGGGCCATCGTGCAGCTCCATACTGGAGCCACGTCCATGAACGCAACAACCATTGCACTGATCAGCCTGCTCGGTCTGGCGCTGGCGGCAACGGCAGCGACCAGCGCCGCCGCGCAGGATACCGGGCACGGCTCCAAACCCGTAAAGCTGACCGAACAGGCCGCACGCAAGATCGCCCAGCAGCGGGTTCCCAACAGCGCCTTCGAAAGCGCGGAACTGGAAAAGGAAAATGGCCGGCTGATCTGGTCGATCGACCTGCGCCCGAACGGTTCCAACGGAATCGATGAAGTCCATGTCGATGCATTTACCGGCACCGTCCTCGCCATCAAGAAGGAAACGGCCGAAGAACAGCGTGCGGAAAAGGCCGAGGACGCGGCAGCGGAACACAAGCAGTGAAATCCGTCGACCAGCCACCGGCGGTACGCATTGGATTTTTTGAAGCGATGCAGGCGCTGCTGACGTCGTTGGCATTGAACATCGACATCCAGCACCTGCGCCGGCGCATGCTGCGATTCGGCGTGCTGTACCTGCGCCGCCCGCGCCAGCCGGATCTGGCCAACAGCAAGCCGATTCCGCGCAGTGGCATCTATCGCATCCTGCTTTGCCGTCCCAATCACCGGCTCGGCAACCTGCTGCTGCTGACGCCCCTGCTGGTCGAACTGCAGCGCAGCTTCCCGGGCACGCAGGTCGACCTTGTTGTCGGCGGCAACCAGGCCGCTTCGCTGTTCAAGGCATTCCCGAATGTAGGCAACGTCTTTCGCCTGCCGCGGCATGCCTTGCGCGAACCGCTGCGCTTCATCCGCGTCCTGCGCGCCCTGCGGCGCGAGCGCTACGACCTGGCCATCGATCCCGATGTGCAGTCGATGTCCAGCCGCCTGCTCGTGGACCGCTGCCGGGCAAGCTACCGCATCGGTTTCACCGGCGCGAAACCGGCGCGCGGACTTTCCCGCGCGATGCAGACGCCGGTGGTGGAGCGGCACATGGGCCAGCTGCCGGTGCTGTTGTTGCGCTGGGCTGTCGAGCTTCCCGACGGCGCGATCCGGTACCGTGTTCCCGCGCTCGACCTTCAACTGACCGCGGACGAACGCGAGTGGGGCCGGCGCCGGCTCGCCGAGCTGCTGCAACACGAACACGGCGCTGCGAATGGCGAGGTCGTGGCGATATTCACCCATGCCACCGGCGCCAAGCGCTATTCCGACAGCTGGTGGCAGGACATGCTGGCGTCGCTGCGGCACCAGTACCCCGAATCCCGTTTCATCGAGATCCTTCCGGCCCATGCGCGGTCCAGCTTTGCCGGCGCGATCCCCGGCTACTTTTCGACAACGCCGCGGCGCATGGCGGCGATCATCGCCGCGACGCAGTTGTTCCTCACCGCCGATTGCGGGGTCATGCACCTGGCCTGCGCGGCCCGCGGGCCTGCCGTCGTCGGCCTGTTCAGCTGCACCGATCCGGCCGTTTACGGGCCCTATGGCGGAAGCAACCATGCCTTCTCCACGGCCGGGCTTGCGCCAGCCGAGCTGTGCCGGCAGATCGGTGAATCGATAGCCCGCTGACTCCGCCGCTACGGCCCAATCCGCGGCCGCGCGCCGTGCAGCGGATCGCAGCCCGCTCAACCCTCTACTCCCGACGCATGGCCCGCTCCCGAACGGCCGCCCGACAGCCGCTGATTGACCCATGCAGGCAGATGGCGGCGTGGCTGGTATCCTTCCGCCACGCCGTCGGAGCGATCGATCGAAACGAATCGATTCCGGAGGCCCTGAGCGAAGGAGCCGAAACACCGATGCCACCGCCGGAATGGTTGGAACCCGAG
>DAIMYT010000221.1:0-4313 GCA_036734345.1 Dokdonella sp.
ATTTCCTCGTCGCGCGCGGACAGGCGCGGCCGCGCGTCGAGCTTGTTGGCCAGCGATCGCGCGAGCAGCCTGGAATGCGCATCGCGGAGCGTGCTGGCCTGGACCGGGTCGAGCAGGTTGGCGCCGGCGGCCATCTCGATCAGGTCGACGCTGTTGGTCACGGTCAGCAGTCGCGGAAAATTCGAGGCGTGTTCAAGGACGATCGCCTGGACGAGGAACTCGATGTCGACCAGTGCGCCGAG
Organism: Dokdonella sp.; assembly: GCA_036734345.1. Taxonomy (GTDB): domain Bacteria; phylum Pseudomonadota; class Gammaproteobacteria; order Xanthomonadales; family Rhodanobacteraceae; genus Dokdonella. The sequence goes on from DAIMYT010000221.1 coordinate 243, forward strand.
GCCCTGCTTGAGATCGAGCAACCGCTCGCTGGAGCGATCGGCTTCCTTGCGCCAGCGCGTGCGCATCGCGACGATCTGCTTGCGCAACTCGCTGCCGTAGATGCGCGCGTCGAGGGCTTCGGCCCGGGCCTCGGTGAAACGCCGGCCGAGTCCGACATCGCCGGCGACGACGCGCGCGCGCACCAGCGCCTGGTGCTCCCAGGTCCAGGCACGTTCCTGCTGGTAGGCCGCATAGGCTTCGAGGCTGGTGACGAGCAGGCCGGTGCCGCCATCCGGGCGCAGGCGGATGTCGATTTCGTAAAGCCTGCCGGAGCGCGTGAGCATGGTCAGCAGGTGCACGAAGCGCTGGGCCAGGCGCGCGTAGTAGCGCGCGCCATCGAGCGGCTTCGCGCCATTCGACTCGAGTCCGGCGTGGCTGCCGTCATAGACGAACACGAGGTCGAGGTCCGAACCGAAGCCGAGCTCGATGCCGCCGAGGCTGCCATAGCCGATCACGGCCATGCCGGGGCTGTCGCCCAGGCGCTCGTCGATGCGCCCGTGCGCCGCGATCAGGTCGCGCTCGGCGATGCGCAACACCGTATTGAGCACCGCTTCGGCCACCGCCGCGAGCGCACGCGCGGTCTGCACGGCATCGATGCGCTTGCCGAGGAATGCGAGACCAATGCGGAACAGCGCGGCCAGGCGCTGCTCCTGGATCATCTCGATCTCGCGCTCGGGATCGTGGTCGTGCAGGGCGCCGAGGCGACGCAGGATTTCCGCCTCGACCTCGTCGCGATCCGGTGGCGGTCCTTCGCTGCGTTCGTCGAACAGTTCGTCGAGCAGCAAGGGGTGCGCGATGACGCGTTCGGCAAGCAGGGCGCTGGCGGCGAATACCGCGGTCAGGCGCTTCAGCGCCACCGGCTGCTCGTCGAGCAGGGCGAGATAGGCGGAGCGACGCGCCACGGCGTGCACGAGGCCGATCAGCCGGACCAGGCAGGCACTCGGCGCGGCGCTTTCCGCCGCAGCCGCAAACAGCGCCGGCATGACCCGGTCGATGCGTTCGCGCGAGCGCGCCGATGCGGCACGCAGGATCGGGCTGCCGAGCAGGCCCTCGAGCGCGGCGACCACCGGTTCGACCGGGTCGAAACCGCCTTCGGCGAACGCAGCGGCGTCGACGCCGTTCGTCGTGCAACGTAGCCACAGGGCATTCCATTCGACCGCCTGCGCGGAGCTGCGCGCGCGCCGCGCCGGCGCCATCACCGCATCGAATTCCTCGCTGACCGCCGCGCGATGGCGATCCAGTTCGGCGACCAGGGCCGGCCAGGCGGGGTAGTCGAGCGCCAGCGCTATGCGCTGGCGCTGGCCTTCATCGGCCGGCAGTTCATGGGTCTGCTGGTCGGCGAACATCTGCACGCGGTTCTCGAGGCGGCGCAGGAAGCGGTAGGCCTCGGCGAGGCGCTTGCTGCGCTTTGCACTGATAAGACCCAGCTGTTCGCAAGCGGAGAGGGCCGGCAGCAGCCCGCGCACGCGCAGCGAAGGTTCGCGCCCGCCGCGGATCAGTTGCACGAGCTGGACGATGAACTCGATTTCACGAATACCGCCCGGACCGAGCTTGATGTGGTCGGCGAGGTCCTTGCGCGCGACCTCGGCATCGATCAGTTCCTTCATTTCGCGCAGGCCGGCAAACGCGGTGTAGTCGAAGTAGCGGCGAAACACGAAGGGCCGCAGCGTCGCCAGCAGGCGCGTGCCGGCGGCCCTGTCGCCGGCCACCGGGCGCGCCTTGATCCAGGCATAGCGTTCCCAGTCGCGCCCCTCGCGCTGGTAGTACTGCTCCATCGCCGAGAACGACAGCGCCACCCGGCCGACATTGCCGAACGGGCGCAGGCGCAGGTCGACCCGGTAGACATAGCCGTCCGGCGTGCGGTCGGCGAGCAGCGAGATCAGGTGCTGGGACAGCCGCGAATACCAGATCTCGGCATCTAGCGGACGCGCGCCGTCGCTGCTGCCACCGGCTTCGTCATAGGCGAGGACCAGGTCGACGTCGGAGGAAAAATTGAGTTCGCCGCCGCCGAGCTTGCCGAGTGCGAGCACGACCAGGCGCTGGTTCTCGCCGGACTCGTTGCGGATCAGGCCGTGCCGCTCCGAGAGCTGGCGTTCGGCATGGCGCAGGGCCTGTTCGAGGCAGACCTCGGCGAGCACGCTCGACCCGGTCAGCGTGGTCTCGACCTTGTCGATGTTGTTGACGTCCCGCCAGATCAGGCGCAGCGACTCGCGGCGTCGAAACCGGCGCAGCTCGCTGCGGAATTCGTCATCCGGCATTGGCATCGAAAACGGTGCCACGCGTGCGTCGGCATGGCGCGGATCGTTCATCAGGCGGACCAGGTCCGGCCCGAGCAATTGCGGATCCTGGACGAAACTCTCGAAGGCGTAGTCGCTGGCCAGCAGGACGCGGTCGAGATGGCTGTCGACGCCGGCGTCGTCGTAGAACGGAACATCCGCCTCGCGGCAAAGCGATTCGAGGCGCGACAGTCTGGAGTCGAGGAGGATCTCGATGGCCTGCGGCCGGGCGGTGATGGGCATGGGCCGATTCTGGCAGCCCGCCTGCGGCGAGGCTACCGCTGGCGGCACGCGCGCCGGCCCCGGATCTGCGCAGGCCTGGCCCTGAACGCCGCGGAAGCGAAATGCGGCCCGGACTCTTGCGCCGGAATCGGCCATGGCGCACGCTTCGCATCCGCGCGCGGGGAGTGTGCGCGTCCTTCTCCATTTACCCGGGACTCAGCGCCGCTCGCGGACGATACGCAGTCGCGCCTGTCCTACCGGTCCCGCAGAGAACAAATGAACGCACCCGCCCGACCCGCCGTGCCCAATCGCAACGTGCTGTCCGCCACCTGGCTGCTGCTCGTGGTCGTGATGTTCGCCATCGCGGCGAGCTGGCTGGATCCGGCGCTGGCCTGGCCCTGGCTCGGCGTCGCGGCGCCATCGTGGGAACTGGTCGCGCTGAATGTCCTGCCGTTCGTGCTGGTCGTGCTGCTGCTCACCGCGCTGACCCGCCGCGTGGTCCTGTCGGGCTGGCTCGGCATGCTGCTGCTGCTCGCCAGCTACGCAGCCAATGCCGTCAAGCTCGAACAACTCGAAATGCCCCTGCTGCCCGGGGATTTCCATTTCCTCGCGGAAATCGGTTCCGCCCTGCCGCTGTTCAGCCACTACATCGGCACCAGCATCGCCCCGATCCTGATCGCGCTGGCCCTCATCGGCCTGACCGTCGCGCTGTTTCGCGAAGCGCCCTGGCCGGCAATGCGCGGCTGGTCGCGTGCGATCGTCGCCGTCGGCGTGATCGCGCTGGGCGCGGGTCTTGTACAGGGCTGGACACCGTGGCGCGCGGTCTACAGCGCCGATCGCCTGCGCTTTGAACCGTGGTCGGTGGTCGACAGCGCCGGCAAGGCCGGCATGGTCGGCAACCTCGTGCTCTACAACTGGGAACTGGCCAAGCGCCAGGAACTGCATCCGGATCGCGCCGCCGCCGCCGAATTCCTCAGCCAGAACGCGAACGCGCTGCGCACGCGGCTGAGCCCGAATACCTCGTCGCTGGCCATGCCCGGTGGTACCCAGCCGGACATCGTCATCATCCAGAGCGAATCACTGTTCGATCCGGTGCGCCTGCGCGATGCGCCCGCGGACACCTATCTGCCGAATTTCCACCGCCTCGCGCGCCGTGGCCTGTCTGGCAACATGAAGGTGCCGACCTATGCCGGCGGCACCATCCGCACCGAATTCGAGGTGCTGACCGGACTCGCCCTGGAATTCTTCCCGGGCGTGCAGTACCCGTACTTCGAAATCGCCGACAAGCCGATCCCGGGCATCGTGCGCACCCTTTCGCACCAGGGCTATCGCACCACCGCCATCCACCCCAACAGTGGCGTGTTCTGGAACCGCAACCAGGCCTACAGGCAGATCGGCTTCGACGAGTTCATCGATGGCCGGGAATTCTCCAAGGACGACATCGTCGGCCTGTTCTCCGGCGACGCGGCGCTGACCGATCGCGTGCTCGGCCAGCTCGACCAGGACGGTCCGCCGCAGCTGATATTCGCCGTG
>DAIMYT010000222.1:0-4296 GCA_036734345.1 Dokdonella sp.
CCGATGATGGCCACGGTTGCGACATGGAGGCCGCCCTCGCCGCCGGCAGCAGCGGCACCAGCAGCGGCCTGGGCGGCATGCGCGACCGCATGCGCCTGTTCGGCGGGTCCCTGCGCACCGAGTCCACGCCCGGATGCGGGTTTCGCATCGAAGTGGCGCTGCCGCTGCAGGATGCCGCCGGCCGGGCCCAGCCATGATCCGGTTGCTGATCGCCGATGACCACACGGTGCTGCGCGAATGCCTGGTGAACTCGCTGCGCGATAGCGGAAACTTCCTGGTCGTGGGTGAATGCGGCGACGGACTCAGCGCGATCGAACTCGCGAACAAGCTCCAACCGGACGTGGCGATCATCGACCTGTCGATGCCACGCCTGAACGGCGTCGAAGTCGTGCGCCGGCTGGGCGCCGAGGTACCGCGAACGCGCTCGCTGGTGCTGACCATGCACGAGGAGGACGAGTACGTGCTGCAGGTGGTCCACGCCGGGGCGCGTGGCTATCTCGTCAAGCACGCCCCCATCACCGAACTGATCAAGGCAATCCGGGTGATCGCCGGTGGCGGCGTGTTCTTCGGTCCCTATGCAACGCGCATCCTTGCCGGGCAACTGCAGCCGTCGCAGGTCCAGGATCCCTACGGCACGCTGTCCCCGCGCGAACGCGAGGTGCTGCACCTGGTTGTCGACGGCCTGACGATCAAGGAAATCGCACGGAAACTCGAAGTCAGCGCCAAGACCGCGGAAAACCACCGCAGCCGGGTACTGGCGAAGCTCGGCGTGCGCAACAGCGCCGAGCTGGTGCGCTATGCGATGCGCAAGCGACTCATCGACTAGGAACGGAAGGCATCGGCGAGGCCCGGGAATTCGCGACAGGCCGTTTCCATTCGCACGGATCGCCACGCCGGAACCCCGCGCCGGGTTTGCAGCGGATCCCGCCCGCACCGCCCGGTACCGACTATCGACCACGCCGCGGGCGTGTCGAAAGTAACCATCGTGACCTTTGCCGCATCCAAGGGAGGAGATGACCGGCGCATGCTGGTTTCATCCTGGAGGATCCGCCATGCGCCTGGTCAACGCATCGATACGAAATCCGATCGCCGTTGGCGTCGTCGTCCTGCTGATCTGCCTGTTCGGCTCGATGAGCCTGGGCCGGCTGCCGCTGCAGCTTTTTCCCGACATTGATCGGCCGAACATCACGATCTTCACCGGCTGGCGCGCGGCTTCGCCCGAAGAGACCGAGGCCGAGCTGCTCGAGCCGCAGGAACAGGTTTTGCAGGGTCTTGCCGGCGTCGAGGAAATCGAGGGCAACGCCAATTCCGGCGGCAGCTTCATCAACCTGACCTTTGCCATCGGCACCGACATGCGCTCGGCACTCGTCGACGTGATCGGACGCATGAACCGGGTCAGGTCCCAGCCAGCCGACGCCGACCGACCGATCATCCAGCTCGGCGGTGGCCAGAACAACGCGAACGATTCCCTGTCGTGGTTCTTCGTGCAGCTGCTGCCCGGCACGCAGGGACCGATCGAGGACTACCGCAGCTATATCGAGGACGTCATCCGGCCGCGCATCGAATCGGTGCCCGGCGTCGCATCGGTCAACGTCAATTCCGGTCCACCGGATGACCTTCGCATCACGATCGACCTGGCCAAAGCCGCCGCCTTCGGCATCGGCATTCCAGAAATCGCGCAGCGCGCGACCCGCTCCACCGACGTATCCGCCGGCCAGGTCGGCCTCGGCCGCCAGCAGTACACGTTGCGCTTCACCGGACGCTACAAGCCCGAGGATCTGGGCGAGATGGTGCTGGCCTGGCGCGACGGCCGGCCGATCAAGCTCGGCGATGTCGCGACCATCGAGAAGCGCCCGCCGGACCAGCAGTTCTTCGTCTACCAGAACGGCAATCCGGCGATCGGCCTGCAGGTAATGCGCTCGCCCGGCGCCAACGTGCTCGGCACGCTGGAAAAGGTCAAGGACGTCGTTGCCGAATTGCGCGACGGCGAACTGAAATCCCGCGGCCTCGGCATCGAGCAGAGTTTCGATTCCTCGCTGTTCATCCATCGCGCGGTCAACCTGCTCACCGAGAACCTGGTCATCGGCGCCCTGCTCGCCCTCGCCTGCGTATGGTGGTTCATGCGCGACTGGCGGGCGACCGTGCTGATCGCCGTTGCGATCCCGGTGTGCCTGCTGGCCACGTTTGGCGCGCTCGACCTCGGCGGGCGCACGCTCAACGTGATTTCGCTGGCTGGCCTGGCATTCGCCGTCGGCATGGTGGTCGAGGGCGCCATCGTCGTGTCGGGCAACATCATCCGCCTCAAGGAGGGCGGCATGACGCCGATCGAGGCCGCACAGATCGGGACGCGGGAAGTGGTGCCCGCGCTGGTCGCATCGACGATCACGACCATTGCGGTGTTCCTGCCGGTGTTGTTCCTGCGCGATGTCGAAGGCCAGATTTTTGCCGACCTCGCGCTGACCATCTCGATCGCGGTCGCCCTGTCGATCGTGGTCGCGATCACCGTGCTGCCTGCAGCTGCCGGCGGCTGGCTCAAGGCGAAGAAGCTCAAGTCGGGTTACGGCGACGGCTGGCCCGCCCTCACCGAACGCATCCTGCGCTGGACCAACACGCGACCGAAACAGCTGGGCTGGATTTTGGCCCTGCTGGTGATGCCGCTGGTCGCCTGCTGGATCTTCCTGCCCAAGCTCGACTACCTGCCGCCGGTGAAGCGCGCGGCCATCGATACGTTCTTCAGCTTTCCTCCCGGCATGAGCCCGGAAGTGGTCAACCGCGAAATCGGCGACAAGCTGATCGAACGCCTGCAGCCCTACATGAAAGGGGAAAAGCAGCCGCAGTTGAAGAATTACTATATCTGGCTCTGGCCGGGCGGCGGCACCATCGGCGCCCGCGTCGTCGACGAATCGCGTATCGGCGAACTTGAAACGATCATGCGTGACGAGATCACCAGGGGATTCCCCGATACGCGTGCCTTCACCACCGAGGGCGAACTGTTCGGCGGCGTCGGCGGTTCAGCGCGATCGGTGGCCATCCACCTGCAGAGCGACGACACCAGGGCGCTCAACCGGGTCGCCGACGAAGGCCGGCTCCTGCTCGAAAGCAAGTTCCCCGGCGCCAATGTCCAGGCCAATCCGAATACCGACCAGAATTCGCTGGAACTGCGCGCAATTCCGAATGACCGGCGCATCGCCGAGGCCGGCTGGGATCGCGCAGCCATCGGCACCATCGTGCGCACGCTCGGCGATGGCGCCTGGCTCGGCGAGTATTTCGACGGCCAGAACCGAATGCCGATCATCCTTCGCGCCGACAAGCGCGAAACCGCGCAGGCGCTCGCTGAAGCGCCCCTGGTCACGCCGGGTGGCCAGGTCATCCCGCTCGGCGACGTGATCAGGCTCGAAACGGCATTGGGTCCCGGACAGATCCGTCGCCTCGACCACCGGCGTACCGTCACCCTGACCATGGATCCACCCCAGAACCTGTCGCTCGAAGATGCCCTGGCCACGCTCAACAACGAAGTCGTGCCTGTGCTCAGGGCGAAACTGCCGGCCGGCGCAAACATCCGCCTGGCCGGCAGTGCCGACCGCCTGCAGACGATCACGGCGACCATGGCGACGAATTTCCTGCTTGCGCTGCTCGTGCTGTTCCTGCTGATGGCGGCGATGTTCCGTTCCCTGCGCGATTCGCTGGTGGTCGTGCTGACAGTCCCCGTTGCCCTGGTCGGCGGCATGATCGGGCTGCGTGTGCTCGGACTGATCGCCTTCCAGCCGCTCGACCTGTTGACCATGATCGGCTTCATCATGATGGTCGGCATCATCGTCAACCATTCGATCCTGCTCGTTGACCGCACGCGGGTGGCGCAGAACGAGGGATTCAGCCTCGAGGAATCGATCGGCCAGGCCATGAACCAGCGCCTGCGCGCGATTCTCGCGAGCACGCTGACCGGCGCCCTCGGCGCATTGCCGATGGCCGTCAATCCCGGTCCCGGCAGCGTGATCTACCGGGGCCTGGCCGCCGTCATCGTCGGCGGCGTGGTCGTCTCGATGATCTTTTCCCTGCTGCTGCTGCCCAGCCTGATGCGGCTCATGTCGGGATGGCGCAGCGCACCCGCAGCCACGGCCGTGTCCGAAGACGCCGCTGGCGTCGCGCGTGCCGCCTGAGCCCCAAGCCCCGGAGCCACCATGCCTACCTTGCCGTTGAGACCCCTTTTCGCTTCGACCCTGCTCCTGCTCTGCGCGACTGCAGGCATGGCCCAGGATCGCGCGCCGCCCGCTCCGATGGTCGAGGTGGCGACGGCCG
>DAIMYT010000223.1:0-4270 GCA_036734345.1 Dokdonella sp.
GATCAACGGGTTGGCGCCCGCCAGCGCCCAGCCCAGCCATGGCGTTGTCCACCACTGGATCCTGCCCTGCACCAGAAACGCGCATAGCAGGCCCATGCCGATGGCCAGCAGCGGGAACGTCACGAGATCAAGTTTTTCGAATGCCTTTTCGATTTCGCCCGGCGGAAGCGGCAGGATGAAGACCATGCCGAACGCCATCAGCGACAGCGCGAATTGCAGATCGAACAGATGGGTGATGTCACCCCCCGCGATCAGAGCCGGGGAAATGGCACGCGCCAACGGCAAGGCGATCTGCGACAGGCCCAGCCCGATCAGCACGCCCGCGATCCGGGCCTTCGCCGGCAGGCCCTGCATAAGGTAATAGATGCCCAGCGTGGAAAGGCCGCTGGCCGCGATGCCGGAAATCCCGCGCGAGACAAGTTCGATCCGGTAGCCCGCGTCGAACAGCTGAACGAAATTGGCCAGCAGCAGCGTCGCCATCGCGATCCTGACGAAGCGCTGGATGCCGAATTGCTGGCGTAGCTTGAACAGCAAAATGCTCATGCACGCATTGGTCATGTTGTAGGCGACCGTGACCCAGCCCGCCTCGACCGATGTCAGTGCCAGATGGCCCTGAAGCCCCGGTAAATTGGCCAGCAGCAGCCCGTTCTGGAACCCGCCGAGGATGGCCAGATAGATCCCGATGAGCAGATAGCCCAGCTTGCGCCGCGCCGGATGATCCGGCGTTGCGGGGGACCCGGCCAGAAAAGGGCGCTCGTGCGGCTTGAACACATAGTCCCCGCCCTGGTGCGCTGGTCGCACTGCGTCAGCCACGGCGGAACAACGGTTCGACAAGCGTTTCCTGCAATGCGGCGCGAAAGCTGTCGTCGTCGAGGAATTCGGGCGACCTCTGGGCAAGCCGGTCACGCCGCAGGATGGCGACAGCCGTGCCGAACGCAAATTGCAGGAGGGCCAGTTCGGGGTGCGGGACGTGGGTGTAGCCGTCCGTCCGGGCCCTTTCAATGAGAGGCAGGAAATGGTCGAGCAGGCGGCGCGTCACGTTCTGGTAGAGCCACTGCGCCCGTTCAGGATCGTGGTCCATGTCGCGCATCATGAAGCGCGCCACCTCGGGCCGGGCGTCCATGAAGCCGATAAATGCACTCATCGATGCACGAAGGGCCGCACCTGAATCGCCAAAGCCGGTGGCCTGGGCGAGCGAAGCCTGTCGCTCTTCTATCCTGTGGCCGACGGCCTCGATGATCCGCTTCCACAATCCCAGCTTCGAACCGAAATTATAGGACACGAGTGCCATGTTGACGCCGGCCGCCTCCGCAATCTCGCGCAGATTGGCCGCATCGAAGCCCTTGTCGGCGAATATCGCAACCGCGCTGGTCATGATCGCCTTCGCCGCATCGATTTCGTTCGTTTGGGGCCGGCCACGTCCGCGTGCGGTTTGTGTCATGATCGATCCTTCTGCGCGCCATGGAGGAACCCGCCAAGTAGCCGCGCGGACTAATTAATCAAGTGATTAATTATTGTTTCGGATGCAAGGCCGGGTACGCCTCGCCTCGAGTGCGCGACCATTCTATCCCTCGGATCACGCTTGAACCCGGTGGCGCGGCTTGCCGGGCATTCAAAGGCGCGCCCAGCTAGACGGAACGAGCGGACCGCCGACCTCGATCGCCTTTTTCAGCCCGGCTTGCCGGTGCAGCCGGTCCCGATAGGACTGCAGCGCCGGATAGCTATCGAGCGCCCCGCCCATATTGGCCATTTCAAGCGTATAGACCATCTGCATGTCGGCCAGGGTCAGCTGCTCGCCCATCAGGAATGAGCCTTTGCCCACGCCCTCGGCGATATAGGTAAGCACGTCTTTGCCCCGCGCCGCAGCGAATTGCGCCATCGCATCGGGCAGCCCGCCCATCATCCGGCCCAGCAATGGCAGCAGCAGCGGGAAGCTGGCGGACCCTTCGGCCAGATCGAGCCACTGGTCATGCATCGCACCTTCGGCAGTGCCTGCCTGGGGGGAATGCCGCCCATTACCATAGCGCGCGTCGACATAGCGCAGGATCGCACTCGATTCCGCTAGCACCAGATCGCCATCGACGATGAAGGGTGCCTTGCCGAGCGGATGGATATGCTTGAGATTTTCAGGCGCTCGCCCATTGACCCGCGCATGGCGGTGCAGCTCGTATTCGATCCCCAGCTCTTCAAGCAGCCAGAGAATGCGCGTGGAACGCGATGTTTCAAGATGATGGACGATGATCATGCGGAAACCCTCTTCAAAATTGCAGGCGCGCGCGAAATGATCAGGCGGCGGGATGGCTGTCCCGTTCCGCCGCTTCGCCCAGCTGGCCGACAAGTGCGTGGGTCAGTTCGTGCAGGGCGACGATCCGGTCTTCCTCGATCCCGACCTTCTTCGCGAGCGTGCCCGGTATCTCCTGCGCTGCAGACTTCAGCGCCCGGCCCTCGGAAGTCGGGGTGACCAGCACACGGCGTTCGTCCTGCGGATCGCGCATGCGCGCGACCAGCCCGGCACGCTCCATGCGTTTCAGCATTGGGCTGAGCGTGCCGACATCGAGGTGCAGGCACGCCTGCAAGTCGCCCACCGTCACCGGCTCGCGCTCCCAAAGTACCAGCATCACCAGATATTGCGAATAGGTCAGGCCCAACGGTGCCAGCAACGGCCTGTACAGCCGCTGGATCAGATTGGTCGCTGCATATAGGGGGAAGCACAGCTGGCGATCGAGGCGCAGCAATTCGTCCCCCTCCTGCTTCGACGGATGGCGTTCCGTCGTCATGGGCGCGCCCTTAAGCCTCGGCTCGGACCGAGAGTTCGACATCGATATTTCCGCGCACCGCGTTGGAATAGGGGCAGACCTTGTGTGCCTGCGCAACGATCGTTTCCGCCGTATCCTGATCGACACCGGCAATCGCGACATCGAGTGCAACCGACAGGGCAAAACCGCCATCGGCATTCGGGGCCATCGAGACGGTGCCGACTACTGTAACGTCATCATCAGCGATCTTATGGGTAGTGCGGGTGACATGAATCACCGCATTGCCGAAACAGGCGGCATAGCCTGCCGCAAACAGCTGTTCGGGATTGGTCGCGCCGCCCTTGCCACCCAGCGCGGCAGGTACGGCGAGATCGAGTTCCAGCAGTCCGTCGTCGCTGGCGATGCCTCCGCTACGCCCGCCGGTGGCAGTGACCTTGGTAGAATACAGTGCGCTCATGATTGGAGTCCTTTTGCAAGATGAAGCCATCATATAGCTAGCCATCTAGCACTTCTGTGGTTGCCGTCCGTTGCGCAAGAGGCTTTCGGCTTGAATGAGTAAATGATCGAGTGCGGTCTTCTGTCAGGCCTTCGTATGCGGCGTTTCAGAGACCGCTGGCCGGTATGGTGATCCGCGGATCAGGTCCAAAACTACTTTCCGAGCATGGAAGCTCACGTGCTAGGGCTGGTTTTCCTGATCCGATCTGTTCGATCCTTTTCCCATTCAAATCATTGCCTTCCTGCTCCCCTTCACCGACGTCAGCCTATCGCGGTTTGATCAAGCCACGGTTGCTGCCATCGAATCCCGGAAGTTCTCCTGTCTGGTGAGCATGGCCCAGATCGCCCGCGCCATCTTGTTGGCCAAGGCAATCGCGACCAACATCCGCGGTTTGCGTGCACTCAGGTTCGCGAGCCAGGAGCCTGCTATGATAGATTTCCGACCCATCCAGTTCAGTCGGGACATTGCGCCAATTATCAGGAGGCGGCGAATATCAGCCTGCCCTGCTTTCGAAATGCGCCCATGGCGGGCCTTGCCACCGCTTGAATGCTGACGAGGCACCAATCCCAGCCAGGCTGCAAAATCGCGGCCGGACTTGAAGCTTTCCATTGGCGGAGCGAAGGCGTCGACAGCAAAAGCTGTCATAGGGCCGACACCGGGCATCGTCTGCAACCGGCGTGCGGTGTCGGTTTGAGCCGCCAAGGCTCTGATCCGCTCGTCGCTTCGTTTGATCCGCGCCGTCATCCCGGTAATTTGATCGAGGATTTCAAGGCATTCCGAGCGAACGATTTCCGGAAGGTCGCTGTTAACCTCCTCGACGATCGCTTCAATCCGCTGACATTGCTGAACCCCTTGGGGAACTGCATGACCGAATTCGTAAAGGAAGGCGCGGAGCATGTTGATCAACTCAGTACGCTGATGGACGAGCCGGGTTCGGGTACGAAACAGCATTGCCCGGCCTTGTTGGTCTTCTGACTTGGCAGCGACGAAGCGCATTTCCGGCCGCTGCGCGGCGATG
>DAIMYT010000224.1:0-4180 GCA_036734345.1 Dokdonella sp.
CTGTTTGGAAGTGCATGGCAGCGACGGGTTGCAGGATTTCTGTTTCGTACGCTTCGCCCCATTTTCCCTGGATATATCTGGCTGCTTTGGAAAGACCCACAGTGAAAGAACCGGGGACCTCGGGGTCGTCCGATGCCGGGCCTGGCGATCCCACGCAGACCGGCGCATTGGCCCATGCAAGATCGACCACGACCTGGAAGATCCTTGCCGGACTCGTGAGCCTGGCATCACTGGCCTGGGTTTTCCTGCTTTTGATGGACGCCTGGCCGTCGCTGGCCGAACATGGCCCGCAGATCGACCTGTCCCTGCTCTCAATCGGTCTGGTCCTGGCGGTCCTCGCATCGATCCTTACTTTTCTGGCATTCGTGTCGATTTTCCGGGCGTCGGAAGCGAGTACGCTGCGCCTGCGCGAACTGGCCCACCTGTATTTTGCCGCTCAGGTTCTCAAGCATCTTCCCGGGCGAGTCTGGGGAATCGGCTATCAATGGGCCGCGGGAAGAAAGTCTCACTCCCTGGCCAGCTGGCTGCGCGCGAATATCCTGCACGGGGTGCTGGCGACGTTTTTCGCACTGTGGAGCGCCGCCCTGGTGCTGGGATACGGGAGTGGGTTCGCCCTGAGTCTCCTGACGCTTGCAGCCGGGCTAGCGGGCTACGGTGCCCTCTGGAAGTGCGCCTCGGCAATTCGCTGGATCGCCCGACGCCTGGGTCGGCATGAGCGCTTGAGCGGATTGCTCGAGGTATTGCCCGCGATTTCCATCCCGGTGCAGGCTCATCTGTTTGTTCTCTTCGCCACCAGTTGGATCATCTATTTCGCTGGCTGGTACTTCTATGGCGAAGCCTATCAGCCAATTGGCGGCGCTTCAGGATTGCAAATGTGCGCTCTCTACCTCCTGGCGTGGTTCGTCGGCTATGTCTCGTTGCTGACGCCGTCTGGACTCGGCATTCGTGAGTTGGTCTTTGCATGGTTGGCGAAAGATTTTCCGCCGGATGCGATAGCCTTGATGGCCGTGACCGGACGCATCAGCCTGCTTGCCGTGGACCTGTTCCTCGGCGCCATCTTCGTACCCTTCGTTCCGCGGGCCAGGTCGGGTGAGTAACGGGTAAGTCGCGTAACGGAAGCAAAGTCACCGGGCACTTTTTTTGGTGTCGATGGCGGGAACCGAGCAGCGGAAAAAAAGGTGGGAAGGCGAGACTCGCATGCCAATCCATGTTCCCAGAGCGACCAGCGGTGCCGCCAGCATCAGCGGGTACCTGATCCATTTTACCGCCAAGGGTGCCTTTGCGGTTTTTCTTTCCGCGATCCCGATCAGCTTGGCAACAATCTCGCGATAGGGCAGTGCGCCGGTAGGCAATATCTGGACGTCAACGAAGCCTGATCGCCGCAGAAGCTGTTCGAGGGCATCGGCGGAGAACCAGAGGAAATGATGGGGAGGCAAGTCTCCGTCGCTCAGCTTCCGGTCCAGGCGTGCGAGGAAACGGTTGCGATTGGGTACGCTGCCGGCGACGAGTCCTCCCGGGCGTCCCAGTCGCATGACCTGGGCAAGAAAAGAGCGTGGAGAATCCTGGTGTTCCAGGACTTCGAAGAACATGATCAGGTCGAACCGCCTGTTCTGCCCAAGGCATTCACTCTCGAATTCATCGAGGGTCTTCGCGCTGACGTTTTCCAGCCCGTACTTGTCGCGCGCGATCGCCACGCTTTTCTGATCCAGGTCCAGGCCATGCGGTTTGAAGCCGGATTCGGAAAGTCGCCGCAATACCGCGCCGTCGCCGCATCCAACATCGAGGGCGCGGCCGGCTGGCTCCGGCAGGTTGCGGAACAGAGGTTCGGCCCAGCGCGGAAATGGACGGGTGCCGGCGTGATAGTCGACGTAGGCCTCGAAGCCTTCATCTGCGTAGACACTGGGATCTGCCCGCAACGGCCACCAGAACTTCAGATGGCACGTCGGGCAATTTTGCAGAGTGTAGGTCTCATCGTTGTGATGGGCATGGTGCACAAACAATGGCGAATCGGCTGCGGCCCGACCGTCACAGGCGGCGCATGGAACACCGGATCCCCCCACATTGCCTGAATCCACATTCACTCCCTGGAATCTCCTGATCATTATGAAATCGATACCGCTGTCTGACGCCGGGTGCTTACAGGACCGAATGTTTCTCGTCATGGGGCAAAGCGCCAATAGCCTTCGCCCGGTCAGCTGCCGATGAGCTCAGTATAGATGTCCGAGTAACGTTGGGCGCAGTCATCCCAGGTTCCGATTTTCGATCGGGCCCATTCGCGGGCACGAAGTCCCAGGTCGCGGTTGAATCCAGTCTCGTCCAGCGCGTCCAGCGCATTCCCAAGTCCGGCCTCACTATCGCATAACCAACCCGTATCCTGGTGCCGAAGCATGTCTTCATGGGCCGGTATGCGCGAAGCGATCACAGGGAGTCCGGCGGCCATGGCTTCGAGCATTACCTGTGGGCGGCCTTCGGCATGCTTGCTGAGGGTAATGAGGCCTTGTGCCCGCGGAAACCATTCTTCTGCAAGGGATTCTGGAGTTGCCGGTCCATGGTAGTGAACCCAGTCTGGCACCTTCATTGTCTGCTGCATCGGTCCAAACAGGTGCAATTCTCTGCCGCTTCCACGGAAATGCTTTTCCGCCCAGTCGAACAGGGTGCCGATCTTTCCTGCTGTCAGCCGGGAAACACATAGCCACCGGCGAGCAGCGTGTGGCGTGCGTTGGATGTCGAACCAGCGTGGTTCTATTCCAAAGGGTACGAAACGGACGCAGGCAACATTGCCGAATAATGCCTGAAGCCTGGGCACCATCCACTCCGCGTTCGGACAGATGGCAGTCCGGTGTTTGCGGAATACTCGGCGCAGCAGCAATGACATGCCCGGCATCTTCAGGAGCTGCATATCCGTGCCCAAGACGGTCGCCAGCAAGGGGATGTCGTCATCCGGCAGTACCAGGCTATTCTGAAGCCAATTTACATGGCGAACGTCTGCATTTCCGGACTCGCGACGGTACATTTTTCGAAGTGCGTGCAGCAGTTTCAACGACGAAGCCAATCCGTCCAGCATTCGGCTTCTCAGGAGATGGGCGATCCCTCCTTTAGCCATCAGTTCCCCCAGCCAGACTGATTCCTCAGCGGTCGCCGCATAGTTGCTGTTGCCCGGTCGCTCGCCGGGTGGCGACCACATGCTGAGGCCAAGATCCGAACGCCGCGCAAGTGCCTCACTGAGGTGCCGGATGAACAGTCCGCGCCAATCCGAAAGACTGGCCGGATAGGACGTGCTGACCATCAGCACGCGGCGCCGGATGTCATTTTCGGTGTGCTTCATAATGTTCTCAGGTGCAATCCTGTCCGGGGAATCCAAGAGTGCATCCCGTGGATTTGTTGGTAGGAAGCATGCATCCCAGCCAATCCTGCGCGTTGAAGATCTGGCGTCAGCGCTAGCCATTTCCTGCTGCATCCAGTCGGCGGGCCGATGCATTGATCTGCTCCTCCAGGCTGCCTGGTCGAGCTCGTTTCTTGAGCCCGGCAAGTTCAGCAGCGGCTTCGTCATGAAGTCCAAGGTCAATCAGGAAGTTTACGAGATTCAATTGATACTGTATGTCGCCGGAGCGAGCGGCCTCGCGCGCCAGGCGCAGCGCTAGATCCGCGTCATGCAGGCGATTGAGCGCAAAAATCGCATAGCTGTAGGTTATGGCAGGGTCGGGGTTTTTCCGACTCATTGCCGCGACAAACACATCCAGGAGCGCTTGGTCGTCCACGACGCATTTGCCCTCGCGTTGGCACAACGTCAGAGACTTGATTGCACTTGCATCCTCAGTGGTGGGCGTGCGTGATTCCAGTTTCGCGACCATGTCCTTCCACCAGGCTGGATCGATGAATCGGCCGGTACGCGAGGAGACCATGATCAGGGCTGCCTCCGGCAGGAGGCTTGAATTCGGTACGCGTGCCGCTGCCTCAAGCGCGTGGATTGCACGTGGCAGGATTTCGGAGTCCGCGCGATATCCACTCAGCAAAACGTAGGTGCGACCGAGATCGTAGGTAGCACGCGGAGAATTCGGGTGACGTGCGGCTTCCGTAACGACAAAACTGACCGGATCACCCCAGACTCTGGCCCGTATTCCCAGCGAAACGACGGCCAGGGCGCAAATTCCGGCGACCGTTGCATACCGAGCCAGCGCGA
>DAIMYT010000225.1:0-3766 GCA_036734345.1 Dokdonella sp.
AGGGCTGGCGCGCGTGTGCGGCTCCGGCGGCGAGCTGCTCGCCGCGACCGGGCGCGGTCTGTCGAACGACGTCTACTTCCAGGTCGGCCTGCTGGCCACCATCGGCCTGTCGTCGAAGAACGCGATCCTGATCGTGGAATTCGCCAAGGCGCAGATGGAACAGGAAGGCAAGGATCTGATCACGGCGACGCTGGAGGCGGTACGCATGCGGCTGCGCCCGATCCTGATGACCTCGCTCGCCTTCGGCCTCGGCGTGCTGCCGCTGGCGATCGCCACCGGCGCCGGTTCGGGCAGCCAGAACGCGATCGGCACCGGCGTGCTCGGCGGCACCATCGCCGGCACCGTGCTCGGCCTCTTCTTCATCCCGCTGTTCTACGTGGTGATCAAGCGGATATTCAAGGACAAGCCGCAGGCGGAAGGCGCCGCCCCCGCTGCCGCCCCGCAGGAGACCGAATGATGTTCCCGTTACGCACCCTGGCCATCGCCCTCGCCGCCACCCTGGCGAGCGCCTGCAGCCTGATCCCGGATTACCAGCGCCCCGCGGCGCCGGTGCCGGCAAGCTTTCCCGATGCAACGCAGGCTGCCGCGGCAACACCAGCGGCCGACACCATCGCCTGGCGCGATTACTTCGCCGATGCCCGTCTGCGTGAGGTGATCGCGCTGGCGCTTTCCAACAACCGCGATCTGCGGGTCGCCGCGCTCAACATCGAGAAGGCGCGCGCGCAATACCGCATCCAGCGCGCCGACCTGTTCCCCGCGATCGGCGCCAGCGGCAGCCAGACCGCACAGCGCCTGCCGGGTGATCTGAGCAGCAGCGGCGAGGCCGACGTCACCCGCCAGTACAGCGCCACGATAGGCTTTGCTGCCTATGAACTGGATTTCTTCGGCCGCATTCGCAGCCTCAACGCGCAAGCGCTGGAGCTTTACCTTGGCACCGAGGAAGCGCGCCGCAGCGCGCAGATCAGCCTGGTGGCGGAAGTCGCTGGCGCCTGGCTGATCCTCGCTGCCGACCGCGAGCGCCAGGCGCTGGCGCGCAGCACCTACGAGACGCGGCAGAAGTCCTACGATCTGACCCGCCGCAGCTTCGAAGCCGGCGCGGTCTCGGCGCTCGATCTGCACCAGTCGCAGACGCTGCTGGAAAGCGCCCGTGCCGACGTTGCGCGTTACCGCAGCTTCGTCGCGCAGGACGAGAACGCGCTCGCACTCGTCGCCGGCGCACCGGTGCCCGCCGAACTGCTGCCCGCCACGCTCACCGACAGCGTCAGCGCGCTAGCCGAATTGCCGGCCGGCGTACCTTCCGACGTGCTCGCCCGACGCCCCGACATCCTGCAGGCCGAACGTGCGTTGCGCGCAGCCAATGCCAGCATCGGCGCCGCACGCGCGGCCTTCTTCCCGAGCATCAGCCTGACCGCTGCCGCCGGTACCGCCAGCAGCACGCTCGGCGGCCTGTTTGACGGCGGATCCGGCACCTGGAGCTTCATGCCGCAGATCCGCATCCCGATTTTCGAGGCTGGCCGCTTGCAGGCGAGCCTCGACGTGGCCGAGGTGCAGCGCGACATCAACGTGGCGCAGTACGAGAAAGCCATCCAGAGCGCGTTCCGCGAAGTGGCCGACGCCCTCGCCGAACGCGCCACCCTCACCGAGCAGCTTGATGCGCGGCGGCGCCTGGTCGAAGCCACCGCAGCCGGCTTTCGCCTGTCGGAAGCGCGCTACAAGGGCGGTGTCGACAGCTACCTCGGACTGCTCGACGCACAGCGTTCACTCTACGGCGCCGAGCTGGACCTGATCGGCGTGCGCCTGTCCGAGGCTGCGAATCGCGTGGCGCTGTACAAGGTGCTTGGCGGCGGCTGGCGATGAGTTGCACCCTCCGCTAGTATCGTTGTGCCGGTTCATGCCGGCGCGGTCCGCGCATGCGCACCGTCATGAATGCGGCCGCAGCATCCCGTCCTGTGCCGAATGGAGCTCGACATGAAACGACTGCCTACCTGCTTTCTGTCCCACGGCGGCGGCCCGTGGCCGTACCTCACGGGTGAGCTCCGTGCGCACTATCGCCTGCTCGAAGCATCGCTGCAGGCGCTTGCGCGGGAACTCGGCGACCAACCCCGCGCGGTCCTGATGATATCGGGCCACTGGGAGGCGAGTGAATTCACCGTGATGGCGAGCCCGCGCCCGCCCATGGTCTACGACTACTACGGTTTTCCGGAGCACACCTACCATGTCCGCTACGATGCGCCCGGCTCGCCCGAACTGGCCGGCCGCGTGAAGAATCTGCTCGAAGCGGCGGGCCTCGGAGCCCGGCTCGATGCGAATCGCGGCTTCGATCACGGCTGTTTCACCCCGATGGCCGTGATGTATCCGGAAGCCGACGTCCCCATCGTGCAACTATCGCTGAAGACTGGCTACGACCCGCAAACCCATCTTGCTGCAGGCCGGGCGCTCGCGCCTCTGCGCGACGAAGGCATACTGATCGTCGGCAGCGGCTTGAGTTATCACAATCTGCGGGAGTTCGGCGAGCAGGCCAAGACGGCATCGGAGGCATTCGATGAATGGCTGCAGGAGACCCTCGTGCGCACGCCGCCCGGCCAGCGTTCGCAACGCCTGCTGCAATGGGAACACGCGCCATCGGCCCGGCGCGCCCATCCGCAGGCAGACCACTTGATCCCGCTGATGGTGGCAGTCGGCGCAGCCGAAGACGAAGCGGCCGCCTGCATTTATCACGAGCAGGGCTTCTTCGGCGGCGTAACGGCATCGAGCTTCCGCTTCGGCCACGCTGCGGAATGACGGCTCTTTAGCTGCCGATACCCGCTACTGCTCGAAGATACTCGCGCAATAAAAACATCCGGTCCGGCCGGGCTGGAAACCCAGGGCAATCTCCCCCGCCTCACCCGGTCGCCTCAATGCATCGTACCCTGGGCCGCGTCGAGCGGCCGGCCATTACGGATTTCCTCCGGCGTGGCATCGCGGATGTCCATCACATTCGCCAGGCAGGTCACGCTCTGACCGGCCAGCGAGGGATTGCCGTCCAGCCTGAGTTTTCCGTCCTCGATCGAAGTGACGTAAAAAACCTTGGTCTCGCCCGACCCGTTTTCAAACATGACTTCGGCACCAACCCGGCGGAATTGCGGGGGCACTTTGTCCCGCTCCTCGACAAATACAAGGCTCTCGTCGCGCAACCCGTACCCCTCCTCGGGCGCCAGCCGGATCTCCTTCCGGCCCGTTACCGCAGACTCGATCGCCGGCAAAATACCGCTGTTGGCGCCGTGCACAAAGCCGACCGGAATGTCGTGCTGCTCGACGACCATGCCACGCGCATCGAGTATTGAATAGGTGATATATACGAGTTTGTTGTGTGTCACGGTAACCATGCTGTCCCATCCCGAACCGTCAAAGAAAGCGCTGCGCCAAGGCCTCGCTGGAATCTGCGCCGCCTGCTGCCTATGATACCTTCGAAGCCTGCCCCACACACCGCCCGCCCTGAAACCACTCAAACACCTGCCCGCCTGGAAAACGCTGGAACAGCACTTCAAGGACATGCGCGCATTCGACATGCGCAGCGCATTCCGCGAAGACGCCCATCGCTTTGAGCATCTGTCGCTGCGCTGCGGCAACCTGCTGCTCGACTACTCGAAGAACCGCGTCACGACGGACACCATGCAGCATCTGATACAACTGGCGCGCGAATCCGATCTGGAGGGCATGCGCAATGCCATGTTCAGTGGCGAGCGCATCAACTTCACCGAGCGGCGTGCGGTGCTGCATACCGCCC
>DAIMYT010000225.1:3776-4144 GCA_036734345.1 Dokdonella sp.
TGCGTGCGCCGGTACGCCCGCCGCTGGTGGCGGAAGGCGTGGATGTCGAGCGTGAAGTCGCAGCAGTCCTCAGGCGCATGCAGCGCTTCGTCGAATCGATCCACAACGGCGGCTGGCGCGGCCATACCGGCAAGCCGATCCGCGACGTGGTGAACATAGGCATCGGCGGATCGGACCTGGGGCCGGCCATGGTGTGTTCGGCGCTCGACCATTACGCGCTGGAAAGCGTGCGGGTGCATTTCGTCTCCAACCTCGATCCGGCGCATCTGGCCGGAACCCTGAAGCAGCTCGATCCCGAGACCACCTTGTTCATCGTCGCCTCGAAAACCTTCACCACCCTGGAAACGCTGGCCAACGCCAATTCGGCC
>DAIMYT010000226.1:0-4133 GCA_036734345.1 Dokdonella sp.
TTCGGATCCGCATGGCCGCGCGCGGACCACGGGTTCCCGCGCCGCGCGGCGGCGATTCCTTCGCAGGCACCGGACATCGCCGCAACACGCGGCCATGACGATCGGCAGGGGCCTGGGCCGTGCATCTGTTGCGTGTTTGCGCAACATGCAAGAATGCCCACTGGTGCGGGCGGGGAATGACCGTGAACAGAACTGCAAAGGGATCCGCCGACAGGGGTGACGGCAAGCCACGACTGGTCCGGCTTGCCGAGCGTGCGCTGCCGCGGCGGGTACGCTTCCTGCTGGAAGGACTGCAGGAGCGGACCGCCTATTTCGAGGCGGCCCTGGCCATGCTGTTCGACGAAGTCGAGCAACGCCTGTTCAAGCAGGCCGATTGCGCGCGCAGCAATGAGCAGCAGGCGCGTCTGTTCGAAGCCATCCGCGAGGTCAAGCGCGGCAAGTCGGACATCCTGCCGCGCTTCCTGGTCCACCTCGAATCGAGCCTCGCCCTGCTCGACAAGCCTTCGGCAAGGGAACAATCCGAAAGCGCCCTGTCCGTTCCCGGAGCGACCAAGCTCGAACTGGTCGATTCACGCGAGCTCGAACTTTCGCTGGCCATGCAGGACATCAGCAACAAGGCCGAGATCCGGCATACCGCCGCATTGCACATGCTCGGGCACCGGCTCGGGGTCATTGCCGGGCGACCGGCCTTCGAGGCCGCCGACATGCCGCTCGGGCCGCTGGCCCTGGCCAGGGCGATGCAATACGCACTGGGCGAACTCGACCTCGAACAGGAGGAACGGCTGCATGTCCTGCAGGACTTCGACAACGTCGTCATGCAGCCGATTGAACAGTTCTACGAGAACCTGAATCGCTATCTGGCCGATCAGCACGTACTGCCCCATTTCCAGTTCCACGCGCGCCGCACCTCGCCGCAGGATGCCGCTGGCGGCCGCAAGGGCGGCTCAGCCGAGCGCGACGCGGAAGCCGAGGAAAAGGCCGCCGAAAACGCCCAGCCGCCGACTGCGGAGCCATCGCCCGCGCCGGCAGCCGCATCGCCGGCGCGTCGTTCCGGCCCGCCTTCCGGCCCGCCTTCCGGACGTCCGCCGCCGTCGCCATCCGATCGAACCGCGTATCCATCCGATCCGGCGTCGGCCACCTCGGAGCAACCCGACTACCAGCTGTTCGCCTCGCTGCGCGGACTGCTGGCCGAACGCAGGCGCTCGCTCGATATCGCGCAGCCAGCGGCCGGCTCCGGTTACATGGCCAGCCGCGACGACCTGCAAAGCGTGCTCGGCGCGCTGCAATCCGCACCCGTTGAAGTCGTCCAGCAAAATGGCAAGGCGGCACCGCGCAGCGTCGGCCACCTCAAGCAGGACCTGCTCAACCAGTTGCGCGCGAAAAGCCCGGACGGCCAGGCCCCGGTGCTCGCGGAAGAGGACTCCGACACCATCGACCTGGTCGGCATGCTGTTCGACTACATCGGCCAGAACCTCGCCTCGCACAAGGGCAGCCGCGACCTGATCGCAAAGCTGCAGGTGCCGGTGTTGCGCAGCGCGATCAGCGACAAGCACTTCTTCACCCAGCGCAACCACCCGGCGCGCCAGCTTCTCAACAGCGTGGCCGAAGCCAGCCAGATGTGGATGGCCGACGACGAGACCGACTCCGGCATGGTCGACACGATGACCTCGATGGTCGATCGCGTCACCAATGAGTTCGACGGCGACCTGTCGTTGATGCAGACCCTGCTCGACGACCTCGGCCGCTACATGTTGCAGGTGACCCGCCGCGCGGAAATCGCCGAGCGTCGCCACATCGATGCGGCCAAAGGGCGCGAACGCCTCGATCTATCCCGTGAACAGGCGAACACCGCGATCGCCAGGCTGCTCAAGCGCGGTAACCCGGCACCGATGGTGCGTGCGGTCCTCGAGCAGGCATGGACCGACGTCCTTGCCCTGACTTTGCTGCGCCAGGGCGAGGACAGCCAGGCCTATCGCCGCTGCCTCGCCGTGGCCGACCAGTTGATGCAGATCGGTTCGGGCGCCGACGTTTCCAAGGTTGAAGAAACTGTCCGCGACGAAGTCCGCAGCGGATTGCTGCAGGTCGGCCTGCATGGCGACGAGGTCGAAGGCGTCGTCAGCAAGCTGTTCGATCCCGCATCGGTCGAAAAAAAGACCAGCCACACCGAACTTGCGCACACACTGAAGAGCAAGGCGCGCCTCGGCGGCGACGCGGCACCGGTAGGAAAAGCGGCCAAGGAACCTGCGGACTCGATCCCGGCCACGGCGCTGACCGCCGAAGAAAAGGAAATGGTGCAGCGCATTCGCACGCTGCCATTCGGCACCTGGTTCGAATTCGTCACCAACCAGCAGGGCAGCACGGTGCGCCGCAAGCTGGCCTGGTTCTCCACGGTCACCGGCCGCTGCCTGTTCGTCAATCAGCGCGGTGCGCGGGCCGAGGAAAAGACCATCGAACAATTGGCGCGGGACCTCGTCCGCGGCCAGGTCCGGCTGCACAAGCAGGAATCGGGCAGCCTGATCGATCGCGCATGGAAGGCGATCATGGCCAAGCTGCAGAATTTCACGTCGCAGCCCGATCTTCCGGCGCAGCCCAATCTTCCGGCATCGGCATGAGGAGTTCCCGATGAACGAGCATCGACGCTCTCCGCGCAAATCCGCGTTCGTGACCATACCGGTGACGAACAAGATGACCGGCCTGGTGATGGGGCGGATCGGCAACCTGTCGGCGGACGGCATGCTTCTGGTCTGCGACCAGCAGGTTGTCGACGGTGCGCTTTTCCAGCTCGGATTCGAGCTCGTCAACGGCAGTGGCCAGCCGCAGATGCTCGATATTGGCGTTCAGGAAATGTGGGAAGAGCGCGCCAATGTCCCGGGCCAGTACTGGGTAGGCTTGCATATCATCGACATCTCGGGCCAGGACCTCGAGGCGATCGAGTCCTGGCTCGGCGACTTCAAGGACTGAGCGTCGGGCGCATGCCGGGCGCATAGGCGCGCAGGAACATCTCGACCGTTGCCGCGATGTGCTGGTCGATCTCGGCCTGCTGGAATGGAGCACCGCTGCAACCGCACAACTGGCGCGCGTGCAGATCACCCTTGAGCAGGCAGAAGAATTGCTGCGCGGCCCTGGGGATATCTGCAATCTCCAGCTGGCGGGCTTCCACTTCGCGGCGCAGGAACTGGGCGAACTCGCGCTGCACGGATTGCGGGCCGGCCTCCCAGAAGATCTGCGCCAGTTTTGCCGAGCTGCCGGCGCCGGTGGTCAGCAACCGATGCAGGGCGATCGACTCTTCGCTCGTGACGAGGCCGAAGAATGCATTGGCGATCGCGGTCAGCTGCTCGCGCAGCGGCCCGCTGACCTCGACATCGAACAGCTCGACCGGCATCTGCTCCGCGCATTTCTCGCGCACCGCCTCGCCAAACAGGCTCTCCTTGTCGGTGAAGTGGCTGTAGACGGTCAGTTTCGATACGCCGGCCTGCGCCGCGATCGCGTCCATCGAGGTGCCGTCGAATCCATATTCGGGGAAAAGCTGCTTGGCGGCCTGGAGGATGGCCGCGCGCTTTTCGAGATCCTTCGGGCGTCCGGGCCCGCTGGTTTTCGCCGTGTTTGCAATCATGGAAGAAATTACTGGACTCATCAGTTCTGTTTGATTACTATACCACGCAGTTTAGCAACTGTCTCTGTCCTCGGATCATTGATGACGCGCCGAATGAATGCCCGCCTTGCCCTGCTGCCCGCCGTCCTCGGCGCGCTTCTTGCCGGCTGCAGTTCGAAGGCCGAACTGCCCGAACCTCCGCGCGTCGCCCGCGTCGCCCAGCCCGAGGCGGGCAGTGGCCAGGCCGTCGAAGTCTATCCCGGTGAAGTGCATGCGCGGTACGAGAGCGCCCTCGGTTTTCGCGTGTCCGGCAAGATCAGTGCGCGTCGCGTCGATGCCGGCAACCACGTCAGCAAAGGCCAGGTGCTTGCCGAACTCGACCCCCGGGATCTCGAACTGGCCACCTCGAGCGCGCGCGCCAGCCTCGCATCCGCGCAGGCCGCCTACCAGCTGGCCAAGTCGGAACATGATCGATACAAGACGCTATTCGAGCGCCGCTTCGTCAGCCAGTTCGACCTCGAGGCAAAGACCAACGCGCTGG
>DAIMYT010000227.1:0-4034 GCA_036734345.1 Dokdonella sp.
GATACTGTTCGTAGACAAACTCGGCGACGATCAGGTTGAGCAGCGCGTCGCCAAGGAACTCGAGGCGTTCATTGTTGCGCCTGCCGGCGCTGCGATGGGTCAGCGCCTGTTCGAGCAGCTGCGAATCCGAGAACGCATGACCAAGCGCACCATGCTCGACTGTCATTGAGTGCCAGAAAGTATGATTGACTTGTCGAAAGTCGCTAGCAGCTCAATGTTTTGAATGAACGGCACGCGGCGCTCGTAGCGAATGCGAAGGGTTGCGACGTTGCCTTGTCGGGTGAGTTGGACAGCCTGTGGCGGTATTGCAGCCTCATCCACATACTGGGCATTGAATTTGAAATCCAACTTGCGCCGTATCTCTTCTGGGGTGAGATTGCCCGAGCCCGGCTCTGCACGTAATTGCTCCATGGACTTGACAACGCCCATGTACTCTACATACATCGGTACCAGACGCATCGCCAGATACGCGAAGAAACCAACGACTGCCAACAGAAACAGGAACCCGATCAAAGTGATGCCGCGTGAGCGCTTGCGAATGGACATGCCTTTCCTCCCCGTCTACTTGATGACCGTACCGATACGCCGGTAGTCGATGTTGTCGTCCCAGTTCATCCATATCACGATTGCCCTGCCGACAAGGTTGTCCTCGGGCACAAAACCCCAATAGCGACTGTCCGCGCTGCTGTCCCGATTATCACCCATGACGAAGTAACTCGCTGCAGGCACCCTCCAGGTCCCCTCGCGGCCGGATACGTGCGACATGGTCATCATGCGGTGGCTGGCGTCCGACAGCTGCTCGTCCTTGACCTGTGCGTCGTCCATGTTGCGCCCGCCTTCGGCCGGTCCGACATAGGGTCCCACGTAGGTCTGCGGGATCTCGACGCCGTTTACGTAGATGACCTTGTTGCGATAGGTGATTTCGTCGCCGGGAAGGCCAACCACGCGCTTGATGTAATCCTGCTTGGGCGCCGGGGTGAAGGGTTCGTAGCAGGGGTTGCCGCTGCGCACGGGCTTGCCATCGCGTTCGCACTGGTAGCCCGGGTAGCGGAACACCACGACATCGCCACGCTTGGGCGCGCCGATTTCGAGGATGCGCGTATTCAGCACCGGCAGGCGCAAGCCATAGGCGAACTTGTTGACCAGGATGAAATCGCCGACCAGCAGGGTCGGCATCATCGAGCCGGAAGGGATCTTGAAGGGCTCGGCTATGAACGAACGGAAAATCAGGATGAGCACCAGCACCGGAAAGAATGACCGGGAATACTCGGTGATGACCGGTTCGCGCAGCGCTTCATGCATGCGCGCCTTGCGCTCGGACTCCGACAGCGCGGCGATCTCGTCGATGCCGGCGGCACGCTGCCTTCGCGCCGGCGCGAAAGCCAGGGCGTCAATGAGCCAGACAACTCCGGTCAGTGCGCTGAGCACGACCAACAGCAAGGCCAGATCGAAATTCATTCAGACTCCTATGAGAATCGCCGGATGCGGGGCGTCCCCGATCCCCTATTTGTTGTCGGTCTGCAGGACGGCCAGAAACGCTTCCTGAGGAATATCCACGCGCCCCACCTGCTTCATCCTCTTCTTGCCTTCCTTCTGTTTCTCGAGCAGCTTGCGCTTGCGCGAGACATCGCCTCCGTAACACTTCGCCAGCACGTTCTTGCGCAGTGCCTTGACGGTCGACCGCGCAATGATCTGCGCGCCGATGGCGCCCTGGATGGCCACGTCGAACTGCTGGCGCGGAATCAGGTCCTTCATGCGTTCGACCAGTTCCCTGCCCTTGCGTTCCGCCGCCGTGCGATGCAGGATCAGGCTCAGCGCATCGACCCGCTCGCCATTGATCAGCACGTCCAGTCGCACCAGCGGGGCAGTCTGGAACCGCTCGAAGTGATAGTCCATCGAGGCGTAACCGCGCGAGACCGATTTGAGCCGGTCGAAGAAGTCGAGCACCACTTCGGCAAGCGGCAGTTCGTAGCTGATCTGGACCTGGTTGGCCATGTAGTTGATCGACCGCTGCACACCGCGCTTTTCCTCGCACAGCTTGATCACGCTGCCTATATGGTCGGGCGGCGTCAGGATGTTCGCAACAATTATAGGTTCGCGGATTTCCTCGATGTTCTGGCTCGGCGGAAGCTTGGCCGGGTTGTCGAGCGGCAGGATGGTGCCATCGGTGAGCAGCACTTCGTAGATGACCGTCGGTGCGGTGCTGATCAGGTCGAGGTCGTATTCGCGCTCGAGCCGCTCCTGGATGATGTCCATGTGGAGCAGGCCGAGAAACCCGCAGCGGAACCCGAATCCCATGGCTTCGGAACTTTCGGGTTCGAAATGAAGGGCTGCGTCGTTCAGCTTGAGCTTGTCCAGGGCCTCTCGCAGCGAGGGATAGTCCTCGGCGTTTACCGGGAACAGTCCGGCGAAGACGCGCGGTTGCACTTTCTGGAATCCCGGCAGGGGATGTGCAGCCGGATCTGCATTGAGGGTCAGCGTATCGCCGACCGGTGCACCATGCACTTCCTTGATCGAGGCAGTCACCCAGCCCACTTCGCCGCCGGAGAGCTTGCTCTTGGGCAGGCGCTTGGGGGTGAATACGCCGACCTGGTCGACCTCATGCCAGCGCCCTGTCGACATGACCAGGATCTTGTCCTTCGGCTTGATATCACCCTGCATCACGCGCACCAGGGAGACCACGCCGAGGTAGTTGTCGAACCAGGAGTCGATGATCAGCGCCTGCAGCTTGTCGGTATCGCGTGGCTGCGGCGGCGGAATCCGCGCCACGATGGCCTCGAGCACCTCGATCACGTTGTGCCCGGTCTTCGCGCTGATCGCGATGGCATCCTCGGCATCGATGCCGATGACCGCTTCGATCTCGTCCTTGGCGCGCTGGATGTCGGCGGTCGGCAGGTCGATCTTGTTGAGCACGGGCACGACCGTCAGGCCCTGCTCGACAGCCGTATAGCAATTCGCGACCGACTGCGCCTCGACGCCCTGGGCGGCATCCACGACCAGCAATGCCCCCTCGCAGGCAGCCAGCGACCGGCTCACCTCGTAGGAGAAATCGACGTGCCCGGGGGTGTCGATGAAATTCAACTGGTAGGTCTTGCCGTCGCGCGCGGTATAGGGCAAGGACACGCTCTGGGCCTTGATCGTGATGCCACGCTCGCGTTCGATCGGGTTGGAATCGAGCACCTGCGCCGACATCTCGCGCTCCTGGAGCCCCCCGCAGATCTGGATGATGCGGTCGGCAAGCGTGGATTTGCCGTGATCGACGTGCGCGATGATCGAGAAATTTCGGATATGGTCCATCGGTCCTGCCGTGCAGCACCGTCCAAATGGACGGCACAAAGGCGGCGATTATCGCAGAAAGCAGCCCTCTTGGCTGCGCTGCAACATTCACAGGATGCCGGCGTTCCCGTTCGCCTCGCCGCCAGCCCCGGATCGCCGGAGCGCGACCCTCCCCCTGGACCCCGGAGGACAGGCCGGGATTGGCGGCATGCACACGCTGCGAAGGGGCCGCCTGGCCCCTTCGCAGGACAGCACGAGGGCAGCGGCCGATGCCGCTGCCGGCGATCAGCCCGCGTCGTCCTTGGGCACGGTCAGGGCGACGAACGAGGTCGTGTCGTTGCGCCGGATCAGCAGCATCACCGAATCATCGGGTTTCAGCTCCTTGACCGCGGCGGTGAATTCCGTGGCGGACTTGACCGACTTGCGCCCGATCATCAACACCACGTCGCCCGGCTGCAATGCAGCGCGTCGCGCGGCGGCACCGGTAATCCGGGTAATCACCACGCCTTCGTCCTTGAGGCCCAGTTGCTGGCGCTGCTCCGCAGTCAGGTCATCGACCACGATGCCGAGCTTGTTGCCGGGGGCCGCCTTGGGGGTGGCCGCGGCCGTGCTGGCAGCATCCTGGGGAAGCTCGCCGACGACGACCGGCACCTTGATGGTCTTGCCGTTGCGGAAAATCTCGAGTTCCGATTTCGTCCCGGGCGGCGTCAAGCCGACCATCGGCGGCAAATCGGACGAGCTGACCACTTCGGTGCCAT
>DAIMYT010000228.1:0-4030 GCA_036734345.1 Dokdonella sp.
CGACAGGAGTGGCGCGGTGATCATGCCGCCGACCATCGGCGCGGCGATGCGGCCCATCACTTCGCTGCCGGTACCCTCTCCCCACATGATCGGAAAGAGACCGGCGAGGATCACCGCTACCGTCATTGCCTTGGGCCGCACACGCAGCACCGCGCCTTCACGGATTGCATCAAGCAGGTCGGCCTCGCTCGTTTTGCCTTCAGCGACCCGTTCGAGCCACGCGTGCTTGAGGTACAGCAACATGATCACGCCGAACTCGGCGGCCACGCCGGCCAGCGCGATGAAGCCGACGCCCCCGGCCACAGAGAGGTTGTAGTCGAGCAGGTAGAGCAGCCAGATGCCGCCAACCAGGGCGAAGGGAAGCGTGGTCATGATCAGCAGGGCTTCGCCGAAACGCTTGAACGTCAGATACAGCAGCACGAAAATGATCAGCAGCGTGAAGGGCACTACCAGCTTGAGTTTTGCGGTGGCCCGTTCCAGGAACTCGAACTGCCCCGACCAGGTCACCGAGTAGCCCGGCGGCAGGTCGATCTGCTCGGTTACGACGCGCTGCATGTCGCGTACCGCCGACCCCAGGTCTCGACCGCGGACGTCTACGTACACGTAGCCGGCGAGCCGCGCGTTTTCGCTGCGTAGCATCGTTGGGCCGTCATTGATACGGACGTCGGCCACATCGGACAGCACGAACTGCTGACCGCGCAGATTGACGATCGGCAGCGTGCGCAGCCGTCCGAGCGAATCGCGGATTTCGCGCGGATAGCGCACGTTGATCGGAAAGCGCTGCAGTCCCTCGACTGTCTCGCCGATGTTCATGCCTCCCACCGCCGAGCTCACGACCGACTGCACATCGGCGATGTTCAGTCCATAGCGGGCAGCCTGTTCACGTCGGATGTCGACGTCCACGTAACGCCCGCCGGTGAGGCGCTCGGCGAACGCGCTGGTCACGCCGGGCACCGGCTTGAGCGCGTGCTCGATCTCGCCGGTCAATCGGTCGATGGTCGCGAGGTCCGGCCCCAGCACCTTGACGCCCACGGGGCTCTTGATGCCCGTGGCAAGCATGTCCAGGCGGTTGCGGATCGGCGGCACCCAGATATTGGTCAGACCAGGCACGCGCACGATCTTGTCGAGCTCGTCGACGAGCTTGTCGGGCGTCATGCCCGGGCGCCACTCCTCGTGGGGCTTGAACTGGATCGTGGTTTCGAACATCTCCAGCGGCGCCGGATCGGTCGCGGTCGAGGCGCGCCCCGCCTTGCCATAGACGCTCTTCACTTCGGGGAGGGTCTTGATCAGGCGGTCAGTCTGCTGCAGCAGCTCCGCGGCTTTGGCTGCAGACAGACCCGGCAGCGCGGTGGGCATGTAGAGCAGATCGCCTTCATCGAGCGGCGGAAGGAACTCGCTGCCGACGTGCTGCAGGGGCCAAAGGCTCGCGATCAGCACTACCACGGCCAGTGCCAGCGTCGCCTTGGGAAAACGCAGCACTGCATCGAGCAGGGGCCGGTAGGCGGCGATCAGCCAGCGGTTCAGTGGGTTTGCGCGCTCATCGGGAATCCGACCGCGAATCAGATAGCCCATCAGAACCGGGATCAACGTCACCGCCAGCCCGGCCGCTGCGGCCATCGCGTAGGTCTTGGTGAAGGCGAGCGGCGCGAACATCCGTCCTTCCTGGGCCTCCAGCG
The DNA here is from genome assembly GCA_036734345.1 of Dokdonella sp. Taxonomy (GTDB): domain Bacteria; phylum Pseudomonadota; class Gammaproteobacteria; order Xanthomonadales; family Rhodanobacteraceae; genus Dokdonella. Next base: position 1,677 of record DAIMYT010000228.1, read on the forward strand.
TGAAGACCGGGATGAAGGACAAGGTGATGATCAGGAGCGAGAAGAACAGCGCCGGACCCACCTCGGCCGCAGCATCGCCGATCACCCGCCAACGCGCTTCGCCCTGGAGCTTCTCGCGTGGATGCGCATGTGTCCAGGCTTCGAGGTGCTTGTGCGCGTTCTCGATCATCACAACCGCCGCGTCCACCATGGCGCCAACCGCGATCGCGATTCCGCCCAGCGACATGATGTTGGCGTTGACCCCCTGCCAATGCATGACGATGAAGGCAGCGAGGATCCCCAAGGGCAGCGAGACGATGGCGACGAAGGCCTCGCGCAGCGGAAAGAGGAACAGCGCACACACGACGGCGACGACGATGAACTCCTCGATGAGCTTGTGCGTCAGGTTGTCGATCGCCCGCTCGATCAGTCCGGATCGGTCGTACACGGGAACGATCTCGACCCCTTCGGGCAGACTCTTCTCGAGGCTCGCCAACTTGTCCTTCACCGACTCGATTGTCGTGAGCGCGTTCCTGCCCGAGCGCATCACGATCACTCCGCCCACCGCTTCTCCCTCGCCATCGAGCTCGCCGATGCCGCGGCGCATTTCCGGACCGAGCTGGACGCGTGCGACGTCGGCGAGCCGCACCGACACGCCGGCATCGGTGGTCATCAGGGGAATGGCGCGGAAGTCATCGAGGGTCCTCAGATAGCCTGAGGCGCGCACCATGTACTCGGCTTCGCCCAGCTCGAGTACCGAGCCACCCGCCTCCTGGTTGCCCTGATTGATGGCCTCGACCACGCTGGAGTGCGAGATGCGGTAGGCCGCCAGCTTTCCGGGATCAAGCACCACTTGGTACTGACGCACCATCCCGCCGACCGTGGCCACCTCGGCGACGTCGGGCACGGTCTTCAGCTCGAACTTGAGGAACCAGTCCTGCAGAGCCCGCAACTGCGAAATGTCCAGCGTACCCAACTTGTCCACCAGCGCGTACTGATAGATCCAGCCCACACCGGTCGCGTCGGGCCCGATCGAGGACGTCGCCCCCGTCGGCAGGCGAGACTGCACCTGGTTGAGGTATTCCAGTACTCGCGAGCGCGCCCAGTACAGGTCCGTTCCATCCTCGAACAGCACGTAAACGTAGCTGTCGCCGAAGAACGAGAAGCCCCGGACGACCTTCGCGCCGGGCACCGACAGCATGGTTGTCGTGAGCGGATAGGTGACCTGGTTCTCGACCAGTTGCGGCGCCTGGCCGGGATAACTGGTGCGGATGATCACCTGCACGTCCGAGAGGTCGGGCAAGGCATCGAGCGGAGTGCGCGACAGCGAGACGGTGCCCCACGCTGCGATGATCGCGGTCGCCAGCAGCACCAGGAAACGGTTGGCGATCGACCAGCGAATGAGTTTCGCGATCATTTCGTGGCCCCGGTCCCGGCGCCCGCTGCCACCCGCCGAACGGCGACGATCTGCGGGGCGCCGCCTTCCTGCATGCGGAATTTGATGTCGATGTCCTCGCCCGGAGCGAGTTTCTGGGCCTCGAGTGCCGGTGCGAGCTTGAAGTCCATCGTCATCGCTGGCCAACGAAGGCTCTCGATCGCCGGATGGCTGAGGGTCAGCCCATCGTCCGTGATCGCTTCGATCAGCGCCCGGGTGCGATGAATGTCCGCGGTCGCCCGCACCTCCTCACTGAGACGTGCCTCGATGCCCTTGAGGCTCGCCTCGGAGTCGATCAGAAACTGACCTGACAGGACCACGCGCTGCCCGGCCTGCAAGCCCTGCCGGATCTCGGTCTGGCCGCCTGATTCAAGCCCGGTGACCACCTCGGCTGGACGGAAACGGCCGCCGTCCTCGGCGAGCATCACCAGCGAGCGCTTGCCGGTCGCGATGATTGCCTCGGTCGGCACGAGAAGTCTCTTGTTCTCTTGTTCATTCGCGAAATTCATCCGGACGAACATGCCCGGCACGAGGCGCCCTCGGGGATTGGAGAGCACCATGCGCGCCTTCATTGTTCGCGTCTCGGGGTTCACCTCGGGCAACAGCGCCTGCACGCTTCCGTCGAAGCGCTCGCTCGGGAGCGCTGGACTGGTCGCCGTCACCCGCGCGCCCAGCGGGATCTGCGACGCCTGGCTTTCGGGCACCTCGGCGTTGGCCCATACGGTCGCCAAACCGTTGATGCGCACGAGAGTCATGCCGGGCATCACGGTCATCCCTTCGCGCGCCATCAACTCGGTGATGGCGCCGGCGATGGGCGCTCGTACGGTGAACGTCGGCTGTAACCGGCCGGCCGATTCCACGCGCCGGATTTGCGCCTCGTTCATGCCAACCTGGCGCATGCGCGCGCGAGCGGCGTCGACCAGATCCGCAAGGTCGGTGC
>DAIMYT010000229.1:0-4020 GCA_036734345.1 Dokdonella sp.
TTGGCCGAGGAACGGATCCAGTCGGCCACCTCGGGTCCGCTGGCATCCGGCAGCATCCAGTCGAGCAGGAGCAGGTCGATGGCCTCGGCACCCTGGCGACGCCGGAACTCCGCGGCCGAGGCGAACATGCGCGTACGGTAGCCGGCCTGTTCGAGCCAGTGCAGGATCAGGTCGGCCTGGTCCGTATCATCTTCGAGGAATCCGATCACCGGATCGAGCTTGCTCATCGGTACAAGCCTTCAGGCGCCCATGGCGCCGACTCAGTTTCCGCGCCCAACCGCCTATTCGACAACGAAGGTGATGCGCAGGTTGACCCGCCATTCCTTGATGTTTCCGGACTTGTCGGTGATGACCTTGGTTTCGCTGACCCACGCGCCCTGGATGTTTTTCACCGTCTCGGCGACTTTCTTCAGGCCGCTCTGCACGGCGTCTTCGACGCCTTTTTTCGAGGAACTGCTGAATTCGATGACCTTGGCTACAGACATTGCACAAACTCCCTTGCAATTCGCGGACTTGCACTATAGCAAAGCCTGCGCGCCGCGGATTCAGGCCGCCGGCGTCGGCATCGCGGGGGACCCCGGCCCGGAATCCCGCGGGACCCTCGGAATGTAACGCAGCCATACCAGGAACACGATCAGCGCATCGATCACGATCAGCGCCTGCCACAGGTACAGGTGGAACCACTCGAACCAGACCTTGCTCCAGAGACCGAGGAAAAACAGGCTGACGATACGCACCAGATTGAGCAACTGGATGGCGAAGAAGCCGAGGAACAGGCCGGCCAGTCGATGCTTCCATGGTGCCGGAAACGCGAGGATGGCCGAGATCAGGATGATCACCGCTTCGATGCCGTTGCAGCCGCGTTCGATGGAGACAATGAAAGTGCCGGTGGCGTTCTGGATCAGCTTGCCGCTCGATACCGTACTGCCGTCGAACAGGTGGATGATCCACGCGCAAATGTCGGCCAGGATCGTCGTGAACGGGACGATGACGTGGCGCTCGACGAACGGAGTCAGCTCGGCAACGAAAAGCACGACGAGCAGCAGCATGAACACGAGAATGAAACGCAACATGGCCAAATGCGATCGGAAAAGATCCGACAGTGTAGCCCAAGCGGCAATCCGGGCTGCTAGCATCCGCACCATGAACCCTGCTCCCAACCTGTTCCTGGTCGGTCCGATGGGCGCCGGCAAGACGTCGGTCGGGCGCCGCCTGGCCGCGCAGCTGGGACTGCCGTTCCTCGATCTCGACCTCGCTTTCGAGGAGCGTACGGGCGTGAGCATCGCACTGACCTTCGAGATCGAAGGCGAAGCCGGATTCCGCAAACGCGAAAGCGCCCTGCTTGCGGAACTCGTCCAGCGGCGCGGCATCGTCCTTTCGACCGGTGGCGGCGCCGTGCTCGATGCAGGCAATCGCGAGCTGCTGCGCAGCAACGGTTTCGTGATCTGGCTCGATGCCGATGTCGACACGCAGCTGCATCGCCTGCATGCGGATCGCAAGCGGCCCCTGCTCAGCGTCGGCGACCGCCGCGAACAACTGACGAATCTCGCCCGGGTGCGCAATCCTCTGTATGCCGAAATCGCCGACCTGCGCGTCGCCGCATCCGGCGCCGGCAGCAGCAGCGCCATGGCGCGCCAGGTCGGCGCCCAGGTGATGCGCCAGTGGCAGGCGAACGACAGCGGAGCGCACGCATGATCCGGCTCGAGGTGGAACTCGGTGCGCGCAGCTATCCGATCGACATCGGCTGCGGCGTGCTCGACGCGCCGTCGGCATGGCGACCGGCGATTGCCGGCAAGCATGTCCTCGTCCTCAGCAACACCGTCGTGGCGCCGCTCTACCTCGATCGCGTGCTCGCCGGACTGCACGGGCTCGAGCACGCCACGGTGATCCTCGAGGATGGCGAGCAGCACAAGACCTTCGACAACGTGGCCCGCGTGCTCGACGCGCTGGCGCGACTCGGCGCGAGTCGCAACGCCACCCTGATTGCATTGGGCGGTGGCGTGGTCGGCGACCTCGGCGGATTCGCCGCGGCCTGCTGGATGCGCGGCATCGATTTCGTGCAGATGCCGACCACCCTGCTGGCCATGGTCGATTCCTCGGTCGGCGGCAAGACCGGCGTCAACCTGCCTGCCGGCAAGAACCTGGTCGGCGCCTTCCATCAGCCGCGCGCCGTGTTCATCGATATCGCCACCCTGGCGACCCTGCCGCGCCGCGAATACATCGCCGGCCTCGCCGAGGTACTCAAGTACGGCGCCATCGGCGATGCGGCATTCTTTGCCTGGATCGAGGCCCACGCCGACGCCCTGCTGGCGCGCGACGAACGCGCGCTGGAACAGGCAATCGCCCAGAGCTGCCGGCACAAGGCCGGCGTAGTCGCGCGCGACGAGCGCGAGACCGGCGAGCGCGCGCTGCTCAACTTCGGCCACACCTTCGGCCATGCCCTCGAAGTCGAGGCCGGCTACGGTCGCCTGTTGCACGGCGAGGCCGTCGCCATCGGCATGCTGCTCGCCGCGCGCCTTTCGAGCAGGCTCGGTCGCGCGCCGGCCAGCGATGCCGATCGCCTGCAGACGCTGCTGCAGCGACTTGGCCTGCCGACCGGCCTGCCCCCTGGCTGTGCCGCGGACCGGCTGCTCGAACGCATGCGCCTGGACAAGAAATCCGTGAGCGGCCAGTTGCGCCTCGTGCTCTGGAAAGGCCTCGGTGCGGCCGACATCGTTGGCGGCATCGACGAATCGCTCATCCGCAGCGAACTCGAGCAGGCCATCGCGGCGGTCGCCTGAAGCGCTGATCGCAGCGGCTGCGGCAACCGGTCAACGAAGCGGATGCAGCGAAGCAGCGCCATTGCGCGTTAAAATCAGCACATGCGCATCTACATGCAAACCCGGCCGGACGATTCCGAATCGCCCCGCTTTTATCAGCTATCGCTGCAGCAGGACCTGCTCGGCGGCTGGACCCTGTATCGCGAATGGGGCCAGCAGGGCGCGCGCTCGAGCCTCAAGCGCGAGGTCTATCTGGATCGCGACAGCGCCCTGGCGGCCTTCGAGAAGGCGCGCGATTCGCAGGTCAAGCGCGGCTTCCGCGTGATGTTCAGCCAGGGAATGGACAATTCCCATGCGCACTAGGAAGGCCCTGCGCTGCATCCTGATCGGCCTCGGCCTGGGCCTGGCCGCGACCGGTACCGCCTTCGAACCGGGAACCGAGCGGGTCTGCGAGCCCTCCGCCGACGGGCAATCCTTCGATTGCCGGGACAAGGCGACAGGCGAACTGGCCGAGCCCGCGAAGACCGAGGTCCGGAAGGCCGCGCCGGTGCCCGCTCCCGTGGCTGCGCCGGCGGCTGCACCGGATCCCGCGCCTGCCAAGGGCGCCGCGGCACCCCCGCGACCAGCGCCCGCGGCCAGCAAGCTGCCCAACTACCTGCGCCAGTCGCCGGCCGCGGAGACTGCTGTGCCGGCAGAGCCGCGCGCTCCCTCGGGCAATCCGCAACCCGCCCCATCGAGCGGCGCACAATCAGCCAGTGCGCCGGAAAGTGCGCCCGATTCCGGCGCCGCGGCCGCACGGAAGCCGATCGAACCGTCCACGCCAGCGCCGGCGCAGGCCGCTGCGGAAGCGCCGTCCGCGCCCGACTCGCCGCCCGCTTCCGCCCTGCCGCAATCGCCGGCTCCCGCAGCGGTGGTCCCACGTGCAGCCGCCCGGGAGGCCACGCCACCTGCCGCAGCGCCGATGCCCGCGGCCGCCACCCAGGACTCGACAGTTGCGCCGATGCCACGGCAGGATCTGCCCGGCGCGGCCGAGTTCAGGAACCTTCCGGCCGGCCACTACACCCTGGTCCTGGCCAGCGTGCGCGATCCGTCCACGCTCGATGCACTGGTCACGGACATGGACGGCACGCCCGGCCGGCTCTACCTGCTCAAGCTCGGCATGCCGGACGGTGACTGGTACAGCCTGTGCTGGTCGGAGTTCGATGGCCTCGACGCCGCGCGCGCCGCGCGCGCCACGCTGCCGGCGGATGCCGCCATCACC
>DAIMYT010000230.1:0-4016 GCA_036734345.1 Dokdonella sp.
CGGCAGCGTGCGGCGGGCGGGAACGTGCAGGAACAGTCCGTCCTGCCACAGCGCGCTGTTGATCTGGGCCAGCGCCGTGCCGCTCGATATCCTGCCGGCAAGCTGGCCGAGATGCCGGGCCGCCGGCGCGACGTCGGCATGCGCGGCAAGGCTGTGCGCTTGGACCACGCGCGATTCGGCATCGACCAGGCGGCCATTGCCGAATCGCAACAGCGTTCCCGGATAATCCTCGGCCACGACAGTTTCCGGGGCCGGTCCCGGGGCATGCCATTCGGTCTGTTCGAGATAGGCGAGCGAGGTGTATTTCCAGTCCTCTTCACGCGGGGTCGGCAGCCCGCTCGCGAGAAAGCGCTCCAGCGCCTGGCGGCGCGAAGCGAGACGATCGGCCGACGCAGCGATGGCGTCGAGCGCCTGGCGGTAGCGGCTGGCAGTCTGCGTATTCATGGCCGCGTCTCCTCCTGCGCTTCGGGGATCAGCCAGCCATAGCCGCGGTTTTCCAGTTCCAGCGCCAGGCCGGCGTCGCCGGAGCGCACGATGCGTCCGCCCGCCAGCACGTGCACGTGGTCGGGCACGATGTAGTTCAGCAAGCGCTGATAGTGGGTGACCAGGATGACTGCGCGCTCCGGGCTCTTCAATGCATTCACGCCGTTTGCCACGGTCTTCAGGGCATCGATGTCGAGCCCGGAATCGGTTTCGTCGAGAATGGCCAGGCGCGGCTCCAGCACCGCCATCTGCAGGATTTCGTTGCGTTTTTTCTCGCCGCCCGAGAAGCCTTCGTTGACCGCGCGATAAAGCAGGCTTTCGTCCATGCCGAGCAGGGCCAGCTTGCTTTTCACCGTATCGAGAAAGTCCATCGCGTCGAGCTCGGGTTCGCCGCGCTGCAGCCGCACGCTGTTGAGCGCGGCGCGCAGCAATTGCACATTGGCCACCCCGGGGATCTCCAGCGGATACTGAAAGGCAAGGAACACCCCGGCGCGGGCGCGCTGTTCCGTTGCCATCGCCAGCAGGTCCTGCTCCAGGTAGCGCACGCTGCCCGCAGTCACGGTGTAGCCCTCGCGCCCGGCCAGCACCTGGGCGAGCGTGCTCTTGCCGGAACCGTTGGGCCCCATGATGGCGTGCACTTCGCCTGCGCGCACCGTGAGGTCGATGCCGGCGAGGATGGGCTTGTCGCCGATGGACACGTGCAAATTGCGAATTTCCAGCATGACGTTCTCCTTGTTCCTTTATCCCACTGCGCCTTCCAGGCTCACCGCAAGCAGCTTCTGCGCTTCCACCGCGAATTCCATCGGCAGCTCCTTGAACACTTCCTTGCAGAAGCCGTTGACGATCAGGTTTACCGCGTCTTCCGCGGAGAGGCCGCGGCTGCGCAGGTAGAACAGCTGGTCGTCGCCGATCTTGCTGGTGGTGGCTTCGTGCTCCACTGTGGCACTGGCGTTCTTCACCTCGATGTAGGGGAAGGTGTGGGCGGCGCAATGGTCGCTCATCAGCAGCGAGTCGCACTGGGTGTGATTGCGCGCGTTCGCCGCGGTCGGCAGCACTTTCACCAGGCCGCGGTAGGCGTTGCTGCCGAACCCCGCGGAGATGCCTTTGGAAACGATGGTGCTGCGGCTATTGCGGCCGATATGGATCATCTTGGTGCCGGTGTCGGCCTGCTGGCGGTGGTTGGTCAGGGCGATCGAATAGAACTCGCCGCGGCTGTCGTCGCCGCGCAGGATGCAGCTCGGATACTTCCAGGTGATCGCCGATCCGGTCTCGACCTGGGTCCAGGAGATCTTCGAGCGCGCGCCACGGCAGTCGCCGCGCTTGGTGACGAAATTGTAGATGCCGCCGAGGCCGTTCTCGTCGCCCGGATACCAGTTCTGCACGGTCGAATACTTGATGCTCGCATCATCGAGCGCGACCAGCTCGACCACGGCTGCGTGCAGCTGGTTCTCGTCGCGCATCGGCGCGGTGCAGCCTTCCAGGTACGACACGCTGGCGCCTTCCTCGGCGATGATCAGGGTGCGTTCGAACTGGCCGGTATTGATCGCGTTGATGCGGAAATAGGTGCTCAGTTCCATCGGGCAGCGCACGCCCTTCGGGATGAACACGAAGCTGCCATCGGAGAACACGGCCGAATTGAGCGCCGCGAAGTAGTTGTCGCTGCTCGGCACGACCGTACCCAGATAGGCCTGCACAAGCTCCGGATGATCGTGCACGGCTTCGGACATCGAGCAGAAGATCACGCCAGCTTCGGCGAGCTCCTTGCGGAAGGTCGTTCCGACCGAGACCGAATCGAACACCGCATCGACCGCGACGCCGGCCAGGCGCGCGCGCTCGTGCAGCGGCACGCCAAGCTTCTCGTAGGTTTCCAGCAGCTTCGGATCGACATCGGCCAGCGACTTCGGGCCTTCCTTCGGCGCGGCGAAATAGCTGATCGCCTGGAAATCGATCGGGGCTATGCGCAACTTGGCCCACTCCGGCGGAATCATGGTCAGCCAGTGGCGATAAGCCTTGAGCCGCCAGTCGGTCATCCAGCCGGGCTCGCCCTTGCGCGCCGAAATCCAGCGCACGACGTTCTCGTCGAGGCCGGGTGGCAGGCTGTCGGTCTCGATGTCGGTGACGAAGCCCGCCTCATAGCGACGATTCATCGCCTCGACGATGCGCTCGTTGCCGCCGCCCACGGGCAATTCGACTTCGCGCCGCGGAGCATGTTCGATATCGGTTGTCATGTTCGATGCCATCAGGCTATGGCCACCCGCAATGGAATGGCGGCCGGTCGTCGCGCCGGCGCCGCCACCATGTCGGCCAGGGTCACGCTTTCCAGGGCCGTGCGGATGGCCTGGCTGATGCGCTGCCAGTTGACGCGGACCCCGCAGTGCGGCTCGTGCCCGCACAATCCGGACTGGGCGCTGCATTCGGTCATGCCGATCGGCCCCTCCATGGCGGTGACGATGTCGGCGATGCTGATCCGGCGCGGATCGCGTGAAAGCAGATAGCCGCCATTGACTCCGCGCCGCGATTCGACCAGCCCGGCATGGGCCAGCTGCTTGAGCAGCTTGCTGACCGTCGGTACTTCCAGATGGGCCAGTTCCGCCAATTGCTGGGCACTCAGCACCTCTGCCTCGGCCACGGCCAGGCAGGTCATCACGACGGTTGCGTAATCGGTGAGTTTGCTGACGCGTAGCATGTCGACTCCATTCAGGACCGAAATTGTACTATTTTGACCGATCAGTGACAAATGCCCCGTCAATCGGACATTCAGAGTCGCCCCGATAGGGTCCGGCCAAGGTGCGCCGGAACTCCCCCGCGGGACCTGCAAGCGCTGCGGACTGCGCGAGCGGGGCGCAACGCCCTTCGGTTGCCCGGGCCCGAAAACCGGCTTGGGAATTGCAAGAAGCGATCCCGGACGCCTGAGCGAGGCTTAGCTGCATGGACACACGAACGCGCGCCAGAACATGGCCAACGAGGCTCTTCCGGCTGGCAGTGCTGGCCACCATGCTGGCGTACGGCGCCGCCTCGGCAGCCATATCCGCCCCCGAACGCGGCGCATTGCTCGACCTCTACGGCAGCACGAATGGCAGCGGCTGGGTGAACAGCGCCGGCTGGGGAGGCGCCGCCGGTACGGAATGCGCGTGGTTCGGCGGGATCTGCGCCGCGGACGGCAACAGCGTCGGGCAGCTGTGGCTGGCCAACCACAACCCCCCCGGCCCATTGCCGCCCAGCTTGCAGGACCTTCCCCATCTGAACCTGCTGTTCCTCGGGAACAATCACATCACCGGGACGATCCCGCCCCTTGCAGAAATGAACGAGCTGACGGACTTCGGCATCGGCAGCAACCTCGTCGACGGGCCCATTCCGGCAATCGGCAGCCTCGGCCAGCTGGCGCTGTTCGACGTCGGCAACAACAACCTGTCCGGTCCGCTTCCCGACCTCACCGGGCTGACCGGGCTTTACCTGTTCGATGCGAGCGAAAACCAGCTCGGCGGTGGCCTGCCCGCGGTGGCGACGCTTGCCGCCCTGACCAGCTTCAACGT
>DAIMYT010000231.1:0-3973 GCA_036734345.1 Dokdonella sp.
CCGTGTACAAGGCGCGCCTGCGCATGGGCGAGCGACTGGCGGCCAAGATCGAGCGGCTCAAGCCGGGACATGGCATCGATGCGGTGATCCCGATTCCCGATACCGCGCGGACCGCCGCGTCGTCGCTGGCCCAGGTACTTGGAGTGCCGATGCGCGAGGGCTTCGTCAAGAATCGCTATATCGGTCGCACGTTCATCATGCCGGGGCAGAGCGAGCGCGTGAAGTCGGTGCGACGCAAGCTCAATGCCATCGGCCTGGAGTTCCGCAACAAGAACGTGCTGCTGGTCGATGATTCGATCGTGCGCGGCACGACTTCGCGACAGATCATCCAGATGGCGCGCGATGCGGGAGCAAGAAACGTCTACTTCGCATCCGCCGCGCCGCCGGTGCGCTACCCGAACATCTACGGCATCGACATGCCGACCGCCGCCGAACTGGTCGCCAATGGACGCAGCGAAGAGGAAATCGAGAAACTGCTGGGTGCGGACTGGCTGGTCTACCAGGATCTGGCCGATCTGGTCGCCTCGATCGCAGAAGGCAACGACAACCTGCACGAATTCGATACCTCGTGTTTTTCCGGTGAATACGTGACCGGTGTGGAGCCGACCTATCTGGACGAGCTCGAGTTCTCGCGCTCGGACGAGGCGAAAGACCGCCGACGGCAGGCGGGCTGAGCGGCAATCCGTGACCGGGTGGGTGTGAAGCCGGTCCGGAAATCGGCAGAATCGCAAACGGCCGAGTTCGATCGGCCGTTTTTTTTCGGAAACCGTTCCCCATGCCCAACAACGATCTCTTCGCCGCCGCACAACGCTGTCTCCGCGAAAGCGACCCCGCCGGCAAGGTCGAGCTGACGGGCAGGTTCGCGGAGGAGTTCCGCCAGGGGCGTCTGTGCACTGTCGAAGAAGCGGGAGCCGTTGAGCCTATCACGGATCCCGGTCGTCCGGCGCGACCCCTGCTGATCGAGCCGCGGAAACTTCCGCAGCGCGGACTCGGCAGCGCCGAGGGCAGGGCGGCGCTGGTCCATGCGATCGCGCACATCGAGTTCAATGCAATCAACCTGGCCTGGGATGCGGTGTACCGGTTCCGCGGCATGCCCGATGACTATTACGCGGACTGGGTCGGAGTCGCCGCAGACGAAGCGCGCCATTTCCGGATGCTGAGCCGGAGACTGGAGGAGCTCGATCACGCCTACGGCGATTTCGATGCGCACAACGGACTCTGGGAAATGGCGGTCGAAACCGCCGATTCCTGCCTGCGCCGGATGGCCCTGGTGCCGCGCGTCCTCGAGGCGCGCGGGCTCGACGTGACGCCGGGGATGATCGCCAGGTTGCGTTCGGTCGGCGACCGGCCGACGGTCGAGATCCTCGAGGTGATCCTGCGCGAGGAAGTCGCGCATGTCGCCGCCGGTTCGCGCTGGTTTTCATGGTGTTGCGGGCAGGCCGGGGTCGAGCCGGAGGCGACCTTCGCCGACCTGCTGGAGAAGTACATGCGCGGCAGCCTGCGCGGACCCTTCAATACCGAAGCGCGCCTTACAGCCGGCTTCAGTGACGCGGAACTGGCGCACCTGGGTACGCTCGCTGCATGAGAAGGCTGTCATTCGCCGTCGCCGTCCTGCTCAGCATGGCCATCCTGCTGATGTGGGCCGCGGGCGTCGACTGGCAGTCGCCGATCGCGCCGGAGCAGACGCGCAACTGGTCCGGCTCGGATTTCCGCGTGGTCATGGGAGGCGCCGCGGAGGATGAAAGTCGCCTGCGCATCGGTGCGGTAGGCGAAGATCGCACGGCGCTGCAGTCGGTCTTCCTCAATGGCATCGATGCCGCCAGGAATCCGATCCTGCACTACCGGTTCGAGCAGTTCCCGCACACCCTCGAGCTGTCGCTGGTGTTCCGCCGCGCAGGCGACGAGGACGTCAGCGTCGTTTCCCTGCCCTGGCCCGGCGAAAGCGACGCCTGGTTCGATCTCGGCACGGTCCCGGAATGGCGCGGACGCATTACCGAACTGGCCTTTGCGGAGTACCCGACGCCGCAGATCGTCCCGCCCATGCAGGGATTCAAGCCATTCACCCTGGTCGACGCGAGCCTTTCCTCGCGCTCCTGGCGCGGCGATCTCGCGGCGCTCGCCACCGACTGGCTCGGCCAGTGGCCCTGGAGCCAGCGCTCGGTGCATGCGCTCGGCCGCGATACCGACACGCCGCGCGCGCAGTCGCTGGTGCTGTGCCTGGCCATCGCCATCGCGCTGGTGCTGTTCTGGTCCTGGCTTCTGCTGCGCCTGCGCGCGGCAAGCCTGCTTCGCGCGAGCCTCGTCGTGGTGGTCGCCGGCTGGATCCTGCTCGACCTGCAATGGCAGTCGGGACTGCGCTGGCGGCACGTGGCCACGCAAAGCCTCTATGCGGGCTTCGACTGGCCCGAGCGCGAGCTGCATTCCGCCGACAGCGACATCGTCGAGGCGGCGCGCGACCTGAAATCGGCCATTCGCGACCTGCCGGAAAATTCGCGCGTGCTGGTCCACTCGGGTTCGTCCTTTTCGGTCCTGCGCCTGGTCTATCACCTGTTGCCGATGAACGTCGGCGTGCTTTCACTGGCGGAATCGGTCGTGCCGGCCACGCCGCTGCCGGACAATTGCGTGATCGTCCTCTACGACGCCGCGGGCTGGAGCTACGACCCGGAAAGCCGCTTGCTGACGGGTGACGGCCTGGCGATTACAGGCGATGTCATTTTCCGTCGCGAGCGCCTGATCGTGCTGCGCCACAGGAGCATGCCGTGAGCATGGGTTATCTGCTGGCCTGGTTGCTGCCCTGGGCGACGGGAACGGGCATCTGCCTGGCGCTCAATCGCGGACGCCGCCGGCCGGGCGACCTTGCAGCTGCACTGGGCGCCGGTTTCCTGCTCGGGATCCTGCTTGCCGGAGGACTCGCCGGATTCGTTGCCCCGAAGAAGACGGCGGAAGCGTTTGCGCGCACCGCGCCCTGGCTTGCCGGCATCGGCATGCTGGCCTGGGCGGCGGCCATCGCGTTCCGCGAACGTGCGGTCATGGCGGGCGTCGCACCCATGCGGGCGGGCTGGCGCCTGCTCTGGTTGCTGCTCCTGGCAGCCATCCTGCTGCGCCTGGACATCCTGGCCAGTGAAGCGCTGCTGCGGCCGACGTTTCCCTGGGATGCCTGGTCGGCCTGGTCGGTGAAGCCCAAATCCTGGTACCTGCTCGGCCACTACGCTCCGTATGTGTCCATGCAGCAATGGCTGGCCGATCCGGACCTTGCGGTGCGCACGGCAGCCATCTGGGATTACCCGGAACTGCTCGCCTGGATCGAGATCTGGTTCGCCAGCGCGGCTGGCAGCTGGAACGAGCCGATGATCAACGTGGTCTGGACCGGCGTGCTGGGCGCCATCGGACTGGCCAGTTACGGCCAATGGCGGGCGCTCGGCGTCTACCCGGGACTGGCCATGCTGTTGGCCTATGGCCTGCTGTCACTGCCGCTGCTCGATGCCCATGCGGCCCTGGCCGGCTATGCGGATATCTGGCTGGCTGCATCGTTCGGCCTGGCCGTCCTTGGCTGGCTGCGCTGGTTGCGTCACGGCGAGCGCGGCCAGTTGGCGCTGGCCTGGATGTTTGCCCTGAGCATGCCGATGATCAAGCTGGAAGGGGCGGTGTGGCTGATCGTGTTCGCCAGCGTCACGTTGCTGGGCGTCCTCCAGCGTCGCCTGCGCTGGCTGCTGGTTGCCGCGACCCTCGCGCTGGCCGCGATTCTTGTCGCGCTCGGCGGTTTCCGCTTGCCGATACTCGGCCTGGGCTGGATCCACGTGGCCTGGGGCGAACTGGTGATCCCTGCGCTTGGCACCCTCGAGCTGCACTGGCGGTCGGTCGGCAGCGCGATGCTTTCGGGCATGCTGACCCTGCCCAACTGGCATCTTCTCTGGTACCTCGTGCCCGTGGGCATCCTCATGCGCCGGCACGTTTTCCCCCCAGACCGCCCGGC
>DAIMYT010000232.1:0-3943 GCA_036734345.1 Dokdonella sp.
GCAGATAGCATTCACGTTGAGGTTGTACTTGCCCCATTCGGCAGCCAGCGCACGGGTGAGGTTTAGCACCGCAGCCTTGCTGGTGCAGTAGGCGACGGTGGTGGTGCCGACCGGACCGCCGGCCAGGCCCGCGATCGAAGCGATGTTGATCACCTTGCCCGACCGCCTGGGAATCATGTAGCGCTTAGCCACCGCCTGGGTGAGGAAGAAGATGGCGTTGACGTTGAGGTTCATGACCTTGTTCCAGGCCTCGGCCGCATGGTCCTCGGCAGGAGCGCCCCAGGTTGCGCCGGCGTTGTTCACCAGGATGTCGATGGTGCCGAATCTCTCGACGACCACGTCGACGAGCTCGTCGATCTGGTCGAACTTGCCCAAGTCGTTCGGAACGGCCTGCACGTCGATGCCTACGCCGGTGAGGCGCTTGGCGGCATCCTCCAGCTCGGCGGCCTTGCGCGCCGTGATCGCCACCTTGGCTCCCATCTCGCCCAGGGCTTGCGCCATCTGCAGGCCAAGTCCTCTGGAGCCGCCGGTCACCAGGGCGATCTTTCCAGTGAGATCGAAGAGTTGCTTGACACTCATGGGTGGCGTGCCCGCTCGTTCCGATGGCTTGATGGCAAAGACGTGCCTTCACGTCGTCCGTGTCGAGGGTCACGCGACGTCGCTCGAAAACAAGTCTACTAATTTGCCGTCGCCGCGCCCCCCCCAGGAAGGGGGGCGCGCCTCCCGGAGAAGCGGTGCCGGCAGCCGCCTGCGTAGCGCTCAAGCCATGACGTCGAGGACACCCAGCATTCGGGCACGGGCAAGCAGGTGTCTGCGGTTTCCCGCCTCGAGCTTGCTGAACAGATTCTTCAAGTGCCACTTGACCGTTTCGCTGCCGACGTCCAAGGCCAGGGCGATCTGCTTGTTCGACAGGTTGCCGGCCAGCAGCTGCAACACTTCCGCCTCCTTGGGAGTCAGCAGCACCGACGCGGACACCCCTGCGCGGGCGACCGGGTGCGCAGGCAGCGGTTGCGACTCGACCTCAGTCGGCGCGGACGGCACGGCGGGACGATAGCCGCTTCGAACCTGGCGCTGGATATCGATCAGGTCCGGATGGGTGTCCTCGAGAATGCGCTGCAGGCCCATCGTTTTGGCCATGCTGATCGCCTCGTTGAACAAGGCCAAACCGTCCTCGTCGCAATGCGTCAGCGCCAGAGCTTGCAGCAGACTGATCTGCACCAGGTCGCGGCCTCGCCGCAACTGCCCGGCAAGCGGCTTGACCACGTCGAGTTCAGCGAGCGAGCGCCTCCAGTCCTGCGCGGCCACGGCGGCGTAGGTCCGGGCCAGACCGATCTGAAGCCCGACGAGCGGCGCCAGCAGGCCCAGGCGCTCGAGCGTCGCGGGTGTCGCCAGCGCATCGAGCCGGGCGATCAACGCCGAGCAGGCCTCGGCGTGCGCATGGAAGGCATGCATACGGACTTGCTCGGCCAGGCTGAACACGCACAGACGCGGCAGTTTGCGAGCCTCGCCGAGCGCGTATAGACCTTCGAGCAGATTGAAGGCGCGCCGCTCCGATCCCTCGCGTGTTGCACCGCGCGCCGCGCTCAGGTAGCCCACGAGGATGGTATCCGGCGGGCAGCGACGCTCCAGAACATCCAGACGATGGGCGAGCAAGGGCGCCAGTTCGTCGGTCAGGTCCTGTTCCCACAGTGCCATCGCGAGGGCCGAAGCGAGCATCGCCGCGACCGGGCTTCGACGCCCGCGCTCGTCTTCGGCACGCGCCAGCGCTGGCCGCAAGTGCTCATCCGCGAGCAGCACCTGACCCTGCCATAGATGACTGGCGCCGATCACCCAGTCCATCAGTCCACGTGTGTAATGTCCGATATTCAATGCTCGCTCCGATGGAATCTCGCGGTAGTGATAGCGAGCCTTCCCCGGCATGCCGCGGTACAGGGCCGTAACCGCCAATTGATTGATGCCCACCACGTGCTGCATGGCAGGCAAGGTCCGCAGCGCGCCGGCCCATGGTGCAATGATCCGCTCCATGTCGTCGAAATCGTCGGCAAAGAGTGCCGCCGAGGCGCAGATTTCGGCACTCTCGCAGCGTTGCCCCGGATCGGTCGCCGGGTCATCGAGCAGCGGCGTCACCAATTTGATCGCCTCGTCATGGCGCTTGCTGGTGGCCAAGGTCCAGGCGACCGCCAGCCGCAGGCGCGGGCTGCTTTCGATTTCGGTCCTCGGTAGCCGCTCGACCCATTCGCTGACGCCATGTCCCTGCCCGGAGACGACCATCTCGTACAGGCAATAGGTCATGTATTCGTGGGCGAGCTGATCCTGTCCAGCATGCAGCGCCTGTCGCGCCGCGGCCTCGAACATCTGGCGTTCGGCGAGCCAACGTGCCGCGCGACCGTGCGCCCGCCGCCGCTCCTCGATCGGCAGTTCGTGGAATCGATCCTTGAGGAATTCCCTGGCCAGGGAATGGATGCGCAACCAGTCGCTGTCGATCGCGCCCAGGACGATCGGCGTCTCCCCCTGCAGATGCGCCAGCAGCTCCGCCGAATCGGCGCGCCCGGTGATCGCCTGGCACAACTCCGGATGCAGCGCATCGACGACCGATACCCGGATGAGGAAGTCCGCCACGCCCGGGGACAGACGGTTCATCAGGCATTCGACGAAGTAACGCTGGACATCACCGGCACGGGCGGAGAAGCCGACGAGCGCTTCGCCCAGGTTCGGCTTTTTTTCGATCGTCGCCATGGCCAGTTGCAGGCCGAGGGGCCAGCCTTCGGTCAGGTCGTGCAGCCGCGCGCAAAGGTCCGAGTCGGCGCGGGAGGCAAAGCGGGAGGTGACGATGGCGATGGTTTCGTCGAGCGAGAGCGTCAGCGAATCGGCGTCGAGCAAAGCGAACTGACCGTGGTCTAGCAAGTCAGATACTTCGAGCGCAAGAGGTTTGCGCGAGCCCAGAAAGATCCTCAGGTTCGATGGTGCGTTGCGGATCAGATAGAGCAGCGAAGTCTCGAGGGTCGATTGCGGGAGCGTGTGCACGTCATCGAGAAACAATTCGATGTGGACCGCCATGTGCGCCACCCCGGCCAGCCAGTTCGTCAAGGCTTCGAGATCGCTTTCGATGGGATCGGCGGCACGTACATGCGAGGATCTGAAACCCGAGCCGACGGTGGCCATGGCGATGCCGGCCACCAGCGCCTGGACAAAGCGGGTGTCGTGATCCATGTCGTCGACGGTCAACCATGCCGCCACGGCTCCACGGCGCAGCGCCTCACGCCGCCATTGCGACAATAAAGAAGTCTTGCCAAAGCCGGCCGGCGCTTGGACCAAAACCACGGACTTGTCGGCAAGCCCCGGCGCAGTGCTGCTCAAGCGCGAACGGCTCAGCAGCGTCTTCGACACCCTAGGCGGGGTGGCTTTCAGAATGAGTCGTGGGTCGCTCGTGCTGCTCAGTTTCATTCGGCAATTGGAACCGGACCCCGTTCAGTCTACGCTACGAAGCGCGATGAGCATCATCCACGGACGGCCGGTTCGCTCGCTTGCGTCGAAGGGGGCCGGCCGTCGGTGGGTAACGCGGGGCTTCGCGCGTGTGGCGCGTCGGTCCTTCGGTTGGACCTCGGCGCGCCAGCGCCGCTGGAATTCCGCCGGTGCGATGGTGCCCAGCGAGGACTGGTCGCACTCAATTTTATAGTAATCGATGTACTCGACCATCGCTTGCCGCGCTTGGGAAGTCCTGCAAAACCCCGGGCCGATCCGCGTGGCTTGATCGCGCGAGATAGGCGACGATGACGGGCATGAAGCAGCTCGAACGTGGCCTGAACTTGTCGATGAAGAAGACGCGCGAGCGCGAGTTCCTGGAGCAGATGAAACGCTGAGCCGCTCCGGATTCCTGTACCAGCCTGAGCGCTAGGAGTCCGTCGGAGTTGACGCTCCGACGGCGAGGTCAAGCGTGGTGAGC
>DAIMYT010000233.1:0-3827 GCA_036734345.1 Dokdonella sp.
CGGTGGGCCGCAACACGGCACCCGCGGTGGTCCTGGCCGCCTTGCATGCGCTGGAGCAGTGCGGCGCCGACGCCACCTTGCTGGTGCTGCCGGCCGATCACCTGATCCGCGACCTCGATGCCTTCGTCGCCGACGCACAGCGCGCGGCCAGGCTGGCGGCCGACGGCTGGCTGGTCACCTTCGGCATCCAGCCAACCGCGCCGGAGACCGGCTTCGGCTATATCCGCATGGGTGCGGAGATTGCGGGCTGCGAGGGCCGCGAGGTCGCCGCCTTCGTCGAAAAGCCCGATCGCGAAAAGGCCGAGACCTACCTGGCATCCGGCGACCATGTCTGGAACTCCGGCATGTTCTGTTTCCGCGCCGATGCGCTGATCGCAGCCGCTGAAAGGACCTGTCCCGACGTGCTGGCCGCTGCGCGCGCCTGCCACGCCAGCGAGAGCGGCCAGTCCAGTCCGGTTGAATTCGCGCGCGAGGCCTTCCTCGCCCAGCCCGACATCTCGATCGACTACGCGATCATGGAACGCGCCACGCGCGTGGCCGTGGTGCCGGCGCGATTCGACTGGAGCGACATCGGCTCGTGGAAGGCGATCAGCGACATGGATGCCGAGTCCGATGACGCCGGCAACCGCGTGCAGGGCCAGGCGATCATCGTCGAAAGCAGGAACTGCTACATCCAGTCCGACACGCGCATGGTCGCTGCGGTCGGCGTCAGCAACCTGGTCATCGTCGACACCGGCGACGCCGTGCTGGTGGCCGATCGTGACCGTTCGCAACAGGTCAAGATCGTGGTCGATCGCCTGCGCAAGGAGAACCACCAGTCGGCATCGTTCCACAAGACCGTGCACCGGCCATGGGGCAGCTACACGATCCTCGAGGATGGCGACGACTGCAAGGTCAAGCGCCTGACCGTCAAGCCCGGCCATGTCCTCTCGCTGCAGCTGCACAACCGGCGCAGCGAGCACTGGACCGTGGTCAACGGCACGGCCAAGGTGCGCATCGGCGAACGCGAGTTCCTGCTCAATTCGAACGAATCGGCCTATATCCCGATGAACACGGTGCATCGCCTGGAAAACCCGACCGATCGCGACATCCACCTGATCGAGGTGCAGTGCGGCGACTATTTCGGCGAGGACGACATCGTGCGCCTTGAGGACCGCTACGGGCGGGCGCCGCGCAAGGTTTGACTTTTTCCCGCGCCATGCAATAGTCCACATTCCCATTCCTGACATGGAGCGTGTCGCGATGCGAATCCGCCTGGCCTTGTTGCTTGCCCCGTTGGTCGTTGCCTTTTGCGCGCACGCAGCGGAACCCGTTCCGCTCGCCGATTTCGCGCGCCACATGAAGTTCAAGGACGCGAAGATCTCGCCTGACGGCAAGCACCTTGCGGCAAAATCGATCATCGACGACAAGTCCGTTCTGTCGATGATCGACCTCGAGAACAACTCCGGATTGACGCTGCGCCCCCGCGACGACGATGAAGTCGGCGATTTCTGGTGGGTCTCGCCGAAGCGCCTGGTTTACTCGGTGGTCCAGCACATTGGCTACTTCGAGGGCCCTGCGATGACCGGCGAGTTGTTCGCCGTCGATGTCGATGGAAAGAACAAGGACGTGCTGTTCGGCTACCGGGTCAACCAGAGCATGGCGGGTTCGACCGGAACCCATATCTCCAAGAAGGAAAGCGAATACGCCAGCGCCTGGATGCTCGATGACCTGCGCGACAATGACGACGAGGCCCTCATTTACGTCCAGCGCTGGAACTGGAGCCATGTCGGTTCGGCGGGCGGCGAAAGCCTGCATCCCGAGGTTCGCCGCATCAACGTCAAGACCGGCAAGAACCGGACGGTGTCCACGGCGCCGATGACGGGTGCGAGCTTCGTCATCGACCACAAGGGTGCCGTGCGCTTTGCCACCGCCAGGGACAATGCGCAGATGCTCAAGGTCTACTACCGCGAAGCGGACGGCAAGGACTGGGAGCTGGTTTTCGACGAGGCGGTGAAGGGTGAGCAAGCCTACCCGGTGTTTTTCAACCGGGCCGATGATGCCGTTTATTTTTCCTGCAGCGGCAGCAAGAACCGGGGCGGATTGTGCCTTTGGGATGTTGCCACGCGGGAGTTCAAGACGCTGTGGAGCGGCACCGATGCCGCGCCCACCGGCTATGACGAGACTTTCGACGGGCAGGACCTGTTCGCGATTCGTTCGATGCCCGGCAGGACCGCGGTTACCCTGCTGGACAAGAATGCGGCAGAGGCCAAGCTGCTGGTTGACCTCATGGGCCAGTTTCCCGGCGAAGACGTGCGCTTCATCAATGCCAGCTACGATGGCAGGAAGGTGGTTGTCGCCGTTGACGCCGATCGCGATCCGGGCGCCTTCTATCTTTACGATGCCGACACGAAGAAGCTGAGCTTCCTGTTTGCGCGCGCTCCGTGGATCAAGCCGGAGGCGATGGCGGTCATGGAGCCATTCGCGATCAAGGCGCGCGATGGCGTCGGACTGCGCGGTTTCCTGACCAGGCCCCCCGGCAAGGAGAATGCGAAGGACCTGCCGATGGTCGTGTTCGTGCATGGCGGTCCCTACGGCATCATGGATACCTGGGAATACGATCCGATCGTCCAGGTCCTGGCCAGCCGTGGCTATGCCGTGCTCCAGGTCAATTTCCGGGGGTCGGGTGGCTATGGCGAAGCGTTCCTGAAGTCGGGCTACCTCGAGTGGGGCGCCAAGATGCAGGACGACGTCACCGACGCGACCCGCTGGGCGATCGAACAGGGCGCGGCCGATCCGAAGCGGGTCTGCATCTTTGGCGGGAGCTACGGCGGCTACGCAGCGCTGCAGGGCGCCGCGCGCGAACCGGACCTCTACCAGTGCACGATCGGCTATGTCGGTGTGTATGACCTGGGCCTGATGAAATCCCGCGGCGACATCCCGCAGTCCTTCCGCGGCGAAGGCTATCTCGACAGGGTCCTCGGCAAGGACGACAACGTGATCGCCCAGCGCTCGCCGATCAACCAGATCGACCGCATCAAGGCCAGGGTCATGCTGATCGTCGGCGGCCAGGACAAGCGCGTGCCGCCGGTGCAGGGCGAAAGCCTGCGCAATGCCATGCTCAAGCGCGGCAAGGAAGTCGAATGGTTGTACCAGCCCACCGAGGGACATGGCTTCTACAACGAGAAGAACGTCACCGAGATGTACGAGAAGGTGCTGGCGTTCCTCGACCGCAACATCGGAACCGCGGCGAAGCCCGTGGCTGCCGCCGAGCCGGCGCAGGTTCCGGTTTCAGACTGATCCGCAAGCATGGGCCGGCAGCGATGCCGGCCCATCGGGTCGCATGTTCACTGGCGCAGGCGGCGCAACAGTCCCGCGGTCGATGCATCCAGCCCGTCGGTATCGATGTTTGCGAAACGCGGCAGCAGGTCGTTGCAGAGCGCCTTGCCGAGTTCGACGCCCCACTGGTCGAAACTGTTGATGTGCCACAACGCGCCATTGACGAAGACGCGATGCTCGTACATCGCGATCAGGGCGCCGAGTGCGCGCGGCGTCAGGCGATCGAGCAGCAGGGTCGTGCTCGGGCGGTTGCCGGGAAAGGTGCGATGGCGTGCAAGCACCTGCGCATCGATCGACGCCGCCGCGGTCGGTACACGCTCGCGCGCGGCTTGCTGCGTACACTTGCCGAGCATCAGCGCCTGCGCCTGGGCGAGCCCATTGGCCAGCAGCTTTTCGTGCGCATCGGCATTGGCGTGGCCGGGCCTGCGCACGAGGATGAACTCGACCGGGATCACGTCGGTGCCCTGGTGCAGCATCTGGAAATAGGCGTGCTGGCCATTCGTGCCCGG
>DAIMYT010000234.1:0-3824 GCA_036734345.1 Dokdonella sp.
GCGACATTCCGCCGGGCCTCCCCGCCAACTACGACACCGAGGCCGCCGCAGGGCTCTACGCTCAGCGGCTGTCCCGGCTGGAAGCCAGCGACTACCCGCCGCTGTTCTGGCTGCAACATTTCCTGCTCAAGGGGCAGCGTCGCATCTTCGACCTCGGCGGCCATGTCGGTCTGAGCTATTACGCCTTCAAGCCCTACCTCGACTACCCGGCAGATCTGCGCTGGCAGGTGCATGACTTGCCCGCAGTGATGGAGCGGGGCAGGGTACTGGCCATCGAACGCGGTGAGCAAGAGGTGCTGGAGTTCGTCGAGCTGGCACAGGTGGACGGTTGCGATTTGCTCATGGTCAAGGGCGCATTGCAGTACCTCGAGTACAGCCTCGCCGAGCTTCTGAAGAACCAGCAGGCCTTGCCGCGCAACCTGCTGATCAACCTCACCCCCATGCATCCAAGCCGCTCCTTCTTCACCCTGCAGCACATCGGAGTAGCCGTCTGTCCCTACCGGATCAGCGCTGTCCCCGAGTTCCTTCTCGAACTTCGCGCCCTGGGTTATCGTCTGGTTGAACGCTGGGAGCATGCCGAGCGCTCGGTGCGAATCCCGTTTTATCGGGATTTTTCGATCGACAGCTACCACGGATTCTGTCTAAGCCTGGACTAAACAGTGAGCGATGAAACTTTTCCCTGGCGGATGCAGTCTACGAAAGAGCGGGTCGCATCAGGCTTGAATCTTGCATGACGATGTTGCGGCACGGTTCGACTTTGCGCTGCCAGGCGTTGCCGGCGCGTACGAGGGTGGCAGCGTGACTCCCAGCTATACCCTGGCCGGATTGCGGAAATTCGGACAGCCACGGCCCGCGTTCCGGGGGCTGGACTTGGCGAAGCGCGGCGTGTGTGGGGCGCAGGGACATCGGCCCAACGGGAGGATGCGGATGAGGGCAAGGACATGAGCGACTACAGGGTCTGCAGTGTCGAGATGGACTGGTCGACATTCGATCCCTGGTGCATCCAGGCTTTTCGTCATCGCCTGATGGATCATCCGCTCCTGCAGCCGGACCAGCTCGTCGCGCTGGGCGGACGGCTGGAGGCGCAGGGACGGGTACGAACGCACAGCAACGACGTCGAGGCCGGAACCTCCTTCAACAACGCGCCGCGCCTGCACCCTAACCGCCGCTCGGCAATCGAAACGCTGGAGCACATTGGCGAGGCCGCGGCCTGGATGTCGCTGCTCAATGTGCAGACCGACCCGCTTTACCGGACCCTGGTTGACGAAATGCTCGACGCCATCCAGCCCGCGGTGGAAGTCGTCGATCCGGGGATGTCCTATCGCGGAGGCTGGATCTTCGTCACCTCGCCACGCACGATCACGCCGTTCCATTTCGACAAGGAGCATAATTTTCTTTTCCAGGTGCGCGGGCGCAAGACGATCCATGTCTGGGACCATAATGACACCGACGCGGCTAGCGAGGCTTCCCGCGATCGCTTCCACGCCTGTCACGAGCGCGACCTGCTGGTCTGGCGCGACGATCTTCGCCAGCGCGCGCGGAAGTTCGTGCTCAAGCCGGGACAGGGCGTCTACATGCCGTCGACCAGCCCGCACATGGTCGAGAATGGCGACGAGCCGTCAATCACAATGAGTTTCACCTACTACACCGACTCGACACGGCGCGACAGCCTGTTGCACCGGACCCACTACCATCTGCGCCAGTGGGGCATCACCCCGCCCGACGTGGGCAGCAGGCCGATGCTGGACGGTGTGCTGCATGGCGTCGCCAGCACCATTTCCGGCGCGCGTCTGCTCGCCCGCCGGATCGCCGGGCGCCGGATTCGCTCCGACCGCGCCCCCTACGCCTTCGCCGATGTACATTGACGGCCACTTCGATACGGAGCCCGTGCGCCCGTCTCGTCGACGAAGCGAGCGAGCATGACCGCGCATTGAAATGAAGCCGATGCAAACCGACAGTGGACGTCCCGGAGCCTGCCTGCTGGATGTCCTGCCGCGCTCGAAAGCCCCGAGTTCCGCGCGAGCGATCCGTGCCGAGCGGGAAATTCCGGCCGGGATCCTCGAAGCGGTCGAGGCGCGGGCCATGCGGCTCGGCATCGATCGGCAAACGATGTTCGATGCAGCATTGGCCTTGCTCGACATGGGCCTGACCGGTAATCCGGATGCCGTGATTGCCGGCTTGCCCGCATCGCGGCGAGTATTTGAGTACGCCGGCGGTGCCACTGTCGAAGCATGGCTGTCGGCGCATGCACAGACGACCGCACGAAGCCGCAGCGCAGAGGATTCGAGCCGGATCGGCATCTGGCCAGCCGACGCTGCAGGCAGCGCAATGCCCGATCATTGTCCAGGCCTGTGCTGGCAAGTCCGACGGAGCGATTGTGCGGTTCTGGAGTTGGTCGACCATGAGTGCATATACGATGCCGAAGCACTCGGATACCTGCTGGTTGCGATGATCGAGGTATTGCGCGGCCTCGGCGCATGCTTGCTGCTCGGCGATATTTCGGTCCTGTCCGAAGCAGACCGCAATCACCTGTTGCTGGACTGGAACGCCACGGCGGTGGCGCGCAATGATGCGGATTCCGTGTGCAGCCTGTTCGACGAGGTGGCGCGTACCTGGCCCAGGCGGGAAGCAGTTGTCGCTGCCGCAGGCACGCTCGACTATGCGCAGCTGCAGCAAGCCGCGAATCGTGCAGCGGCCGGATTGCACGCTGCGGGCGTGCGACCCGGAGCCACCGTCGCACTGCTGCTGGACAGAAGCATCGATGCAATCGTCGCGATACTCGGCATCCTCAAGGCGGGAGCCGCCTACCTGCCACTTGATCGCGCTTATCCGGGCGAGCGACTGGCCATCCTCATCGCCGATGCCGGCGCCGTGCTGGTCATCGATGAAGCCGGATCGCGCATCGCGCTGCCCGGCGTCAAGGTTCAGGTGCGCTCGCTGGTCGAACTGACGGCGCCGCCGCCGGGGAAAGCGGATCCCGCGTCGCCACCGGTTGCGCCGAATGGCGAATCCCTGGCCTATGTGATGTACACCTCGGGCTCGACCGGAGTGGCCAAGGGCGTCGAAATCCGCCACCGCTCGATCATCCGGCTGGTGCGCGGCGTCAGCTATGTGCGCCTCGCTGACGCGCCACGCGTCCTGCATGCAGCGCCGCTGGGATTCGATGCCTCTACCCTGGAAATATGGGGTGCCTTGCTCAACGGAGGCACCGTGGTGATCCACGACGAGCGCATTCCCGGCGGGCCCGGACTGGCCCGGATCATCGCGCGCCACAATGTCAGAATCGCATGGCTGACTGCCGCACTGTTCAACGCCATAGTCGACGACGATCCGCGGCATCTGGCCGGGCTCGAACAACTGCTGATCGGCGGCGAGGCACTGTCGGTTCGCCACGTGCGCAAGGCCCTCGCCGCACTGGCAACGACCACGATCATCAATGGTTACGGGCCGACCGAATGCACCACGTTCGCCGCCACCTGGGCGATTCCACGCGACCTGCCGTCCGATACGACATCGATTCCGATCGGCCGGCCGATCGCCGATACGCGTCTGTACGTGCTGAACGCGCGTGGTGAACCGGTGCCGGTCGGAATCATCGGCGAACTGCATATCGGCGGCGCCGGCGTTGCACGCGGTTACCTGGGGCATCCCGAACTGAGTGCGGAGCGCTTTGTCGAAGACCGTTTCGGCGAACCCGGCGCGCGCCTGTACCGCACCGGCGATCTCGTCCGCTGGCTTGCCGAAGGCATCGTCGAATTCATTGGCCGCGCCGATGGCCAGGTCAAGATCCGCGGCTTCCGCATCGAGACCGGGGAGATCGAAAC
>DAIMYT010000235.1:0-2435 GCA_036734345.1 Dokdonella sp.
TTACCCCGATCGGCGGCGCGTCGTTCATCGTTGGTTGGGTCGCCATGGCCCATGCTTTGTGGCCAAATGTAAACAAGCGCTAGTCTTTCACTTGCATTCTCGCCCTGCATGTGTCCTCATGCATTTGTCCGCAGTATGCTTGCCGAGTTGCGGAAGTTGTCGTGAAATGCACGCCGCATTGGGTTCGGGATTGCTCTCTGAAGTGCGAGTTGAGGGAAGGCAACGCGGCGTCACGACGGTTTTTTCAGGGAGCTCGAATGTCGAATGTTTTGGAATGGCTCGTTGGCCTGTTGCAATGTCGCCATCGCTTTTTCCCCCTTTGTTTTTCCCTTTCGCTCATGCTGGTGACCGCAGAGGGCTCGGTTGCCGCGCAGTCAGCGACATCGACGCAGACAAATCCCTCGGGAACTCAAACCTATGCAATCACCGCGAAGGTGATAGCAGGGGGTGGGACCATGATTGCGCGGAGTCCCTGTTTCGAACTCGCCGGCACGATCGGGCAACCCGCTGCCGGACCATCGCAAAGTGCGACGTATGCGCTGAATGCGGGCTTCTGGGGAGCGCCCGCGAGAACCGACACTCTTTTCCGCAGCAGTTTCGAGGCGTGCCAACCATGAAAATACTTTCCGGTTTTTTGTTCGCGATCGTCGTGGCGTTCGCGAGCTGCGCTCTGGCCCAGACACCGCAACTGCCTGCCTTCACCTACCAGGGATTCCTTGAGCAAGGCGGCCAGCCATCGAACGGCTTGTTCGACCTGGGCTTTTCGCTTTATGACGCGCCGAGCGGCGGCCAGCAGGTCGGCACGACCATTCTTGAGCCGCAATTTCCGGTAACCAATGGCCTGTTTACGGTGAGCCTCAGTTTCCCGGGGGCCTTTGCCGGCGATCAGCGCTGGCTGCAGGTGACCGTGAATGGCGAGCCGCTGCTCCCGCGCCAGGCCGTGTCGACCACGCCCGTGGCCGAGTACGCCCTGAACGGAAACCCGGGGCCGGCAGGCCCGCAGGGCGATCCAGGTCCGGCCGGACCCGTGGGGCCACAGGGAATACCAGGCGCAACCGGACCGCAAGGGGCGCAAGGCGATACCGGTCCTGCCGGTGCCGCGGGTGCCGCTGGACCGCAGGGGCCGCAGGGCCTGCAAGGGCCACAGGGCGATGCCGGCCCCACCGGGGCAACCGGTCCGCAAGGTTTGCAGGGCGATGCCGGCCCCGCTGGTGCCACCGGGCCGCAGGGGCCGCAAGGCAATACAGGTCCCGCTGGTCCTGCCGGCGCAACTGGCTCGCAAGGTCCTCAAGGTGATCCCGGTCCTGCCGGGGCCACCGGCCCGCAGGGGCCGCAGGGAGATGCAGGTGTAGCCGGTGCCACGGGGCCCCAGGGTCCCCAGGGCTTAGTGGGACCGGAAGGTCCTGCAGGTCCTGCTGGTGGATCGTTCCCGGACGCCCCGTCCGATGGCCGGGTCTATGCGCGCAAGAACAACTCGTGGATAGCGGTAGATCCGAATTCCGGATTGCCCAGCATGGGTGCAACAATCCTTGCCGACAACCCGACGCTCTACTATCCGCTGGATGAGCCAGAAGGATCGACCAGCTTCGTTGATCATGGGTCGGCCGGCATAAGTGTCAGTCTGAGCGGAGAGGCCATTACCCTGAAGCCCGGCTGGAGCCGCCTGTTCCCGACCAGTGACGCGGAATACCTGCGCACCAACGAAGGCAATGGCAAGGCGATGGCCAGCGGCAACCCGACTGGTACGAGCACGCCGAGTGGATCGCTAACCGTCGAGGCCATCTACAGTCCGCAGACCAACGGCGCGGATTACCAGCCCATCCTGTTCATCGGCGATGATGCGCCGGCGGTTCCGTTCCTTTCCTTTGGCGTCGTCAACCTGCAGCCGCAGATCACCGTCGGCGATGGCCAGCGCGTGGATCTCGCGGGTCTCACTGCAGGCCATGCCTACCATATCGCCGCGGTGGTCGATGCGACCGAGAATACGGTCCGGATCTACGTCAACGGGCGCCTGTTGCAGTTGCAGACCATGTACGGATTTCCTTACTCCCTGGTCTCGCCCAAGGTGTATGTCGCGTCGGTTCCGGACGCTGACCGGCCTTACGTCTATTCAACGCTGGGCCAAGTTGCCTTCTACTATGGCCAGGCGTTGTCGAAGGTCAAGATTGCCGAGCATGCCAAGGCGGCGGGCCTTTACGGAAACTGAGCTTTATGAGACGGGCAGCCTGCCTGAAGGCAGGCGTTCGGCAATTAATCCGTCGAGATCGAAAAGCGCCCCGCTGGGCGCTTTTTTTGGGTCATCGCGCCTTACCGGGGAAGGCGGCCTAGATTTTGAGGAAGAAGTAAGCCGAATCCCGGTAGCCATAGGCCATGCACTTGATGACTTTGATGCGGTTGCTCATGCCTTCCAGGACGCTGGTGTTGAGTCTGAAAGT
>DAIMYT010000235.1:2445-3709 GCA_036734345.1 Dokdonella sp.
AGGCGATCAATGGGGCAAGTTGGCTTTCGATGGCCAGGCGTAGCCACTCCTGCCAGCGTCGATGGGCTTCCTGCTCGTCTGGCGCGTAGCAAGAGCTCCTTGAGCTGGTCTTTCAACACATGGACGATGGTCAAGGGTGCATTGGCGGCGAGCAAGTCATCGAGCTTGATGCTCCGCTCGTCGGTCAGATTGTTGCGGTTGCGCAATAACAACCAACGACTGGGTTTGACCAAACGGCGCGCAGATGCGTCGCCCTTGAGTACGTTGGCCTGATCCACGCGCACCCGGTCGATGACTTCACGGCCGAATTCGGCAATCACATGAAACAGGTCGTAGACCACCCGTGCTGAAGGGCAATGCGCTTTGACCTCCAGATCCATGGCGGTATTCATATCCATCTTTACCGCCTCGGTACGCGCGCAAATGGGCGGCCCGAGCATGTCAAAAAACGGCATGACGGCCCTGCGTGAACGGCCTTCGCCCACCCATAGCACCTGCTGGGTATCGGCGCAGATGGCGACGGTCGCATAGCAGTGTGCCTTGAACAGGGCAAACTCATCCATGGTGAGTCGGCGCACGTGCGACAGGTCTGGTGGCCTGGCTTCCCGCGCCAGACGTTGGCTATCGATGGCGCGGATGGTATGCCAGTGCAGCCCTGTGAGCTGGCTGATATGGCGAATCGGTAGCAGGCGCGATAGCGCTTCGATGTGGGTCGTCAGGCGCAGTGTCAGTCGACTTCGCGAAGGCAGCCAGGACAGGTGCTCAGTGCCGACTCCGCACGCCATGCACACCACGCGACGCAGCGGCACTTCCACGGTGACGCGCTGATCGAAGAGATCGCGCTCACGGACACGGCGGATCAAGCGATCATGAACCAACCCGCACGGTATTTGGCAGCGGCCACAGCGTGGGTCAATCTGTGGATCGGGCTCCAAACGAAGCAACAGGTGTGACTCAGACAAGACTTGGGAATCGATCAAACGAAACCCTGCCCAAAACATGGCGATATCGATAGCATTGCGCATGAGGGTGGCCGCAGTGAAGCCGCTTTTGGTGTAAGAGCTATCAGCTTGTTCACCGTACGCCGCTCTCGCCCTATTCCCTCGCCGTCAAGCCTGGCTTTTCCGCTTGTCCGCGAGGAACCTTTCTTTCTTGGCTGTCCGGGCCCGTGCAGCCCTTCCATCGAGTCGTGGCCGCGGATGTCGGCGGTGCTGATGGCACCGGTGCAGCGCACAACAGGTTTTTGTGACCAAGGTCGCATAAT
>DAIMYT010000236.1:0-1693 GCA_036734345.1 Dokdonella sp.
CGACACCGTCGTCGCTGCGATAAGGCTGTTCGGAAACGTAGTCATCCTTGTAGACGATGACGGTCCGGAAATGGTCGTACCAGTGCAGGCCGAGTTTGAGGGTCGGCACGCAAGCCATGGTGGCGATCTTCAGGCACATGGCATCGGTCAACTGGAAGTCGCCACCCGCGGCGATTGTCTTGCGGGCAATGAATCGCAACGAGGCGTCGCGCAACACTTCACGTTCGGTGCCCTGATATCGATTCGCCACAGGCCAGTCGGAAATCGCAGCCTCCCACTGCCCGGCGGTGACGCCCATCTTCCTGATGCGCCGATTCTCGAGCCAGTCACTGATCCACATCATCTTCGTTGACCCGGTCGGCAGGCATCGGGAGCCGCTGCTCCTTGCCATGGATGATCATGCCGCATTCGACGGCGGTGCTGACCATCAACCGGGTCCCATCGAGAGTGAATGACCTGCAACACCAGCCACCAGCCCGGGCACGCCTCCGAATCCGGGAATTCAACGTCCGGGACCTGCCCGGAAATCGTTGTTCGCCTATTCGTTGATCAGTGTCCCGAACCGACCGGGCTGGCCGCCATGCTGCGGATTGCGTCGGCCACCGCTTTCGGCTTCTCGCGGTGGATATTGTGGCCTGTGACGAAGTAGCGATGCATGCCCTGCGAGAATCCGGCGAACAGCGCCGCGTGCTGCGCCTTCCAGAGTGCCTTGCCCGCCGCAGTCTCCTCGAAGACGAAAGGCTCGGCGGCGACCTGCACCGCCGTGAGCAGCGCGACCGGGATGTCCGGCATCGATTGCGTCTGGACGGCATTCGCCCGATCGAGTTGTTCGATCAACAGTCGGTAATCCGCGCCCATCTCGGGCGGGAGCATCGACAACAGCGCCTTGTCATCGGCCAACACGCGGGCGCGATCGGCGTTCATGAAAGCCCGGCGCTGCCCCATCGTTGCCGGATCGACCAGAACCAGGGCCTGGAGGCGTTCCGGATGCCGCCTTCCGAACTCGGTGGCGAGCAGCCCGCCATAGGAATGGCCGACCAGCACCACCTTGCGATCCGGCGCGAGCGTGTCGATGACCGCCGCGAGGTCGGCGAGATGTGCATCGATCGTCTTCGGCTGGCCGTCGGTCCCCGACTTGCCGAGCCCGGCGCGGGCATAGGCGATGCAGCGGCAGTCCGCGCCGAGATCGGCAATCACGTCCTTCCACACACCTGCGCCCTGGCCAAAACCGGATTCGAACACCACCGTCGTCGATCCGGCGCCATGGATCTCGGCCTGCAGCGAATAGGTGCCGCGGCTCACCGCCTGTTCGCCCGCCAGCGCTGACGTCGCAACCAGCATGGCCGACGAAAACAACGATGCCCATGATCCCGGCAATTTCCACATGCGCTCTCTCCTGTTGCACGCCCGCCGCGATGACGGGCGAATTGATGGTCTGCGGCATCGGCCGCGGCAAGCGGCCCCCGCCAAGAAAAGCACCCGGATTGGCGCGCCGCGTGCGCGAACGCCCTTCCTGGAAGCTCGATCGGGTAATTGTGCTGGTAGTGTAGTGCTGTATAACACCATTACCGCCTGCCATAGGTCATGGTGTACCGTCAGGCGCGCCAGGGTTGATAACCACTGGAAGACGTTGCTGGCCGTGGCCTCGACCTGCGGATCGGCGGCCTTGGTACCGCCGGGCGCCGCCGAAAGG
>DAIMYT010000236.1:1703-3696 GCA_036734345.1 Dokdonella sp.
GGGGGCCCCGGGCCAGGCACCGGGCCATGCTGCCCGGGTTCCCGCCTTTGCCAGCGGGCTGGGGGGGGCGGGCTCCCCGGGCTGGTTCTGGCGGTGCCCGCCGTGGCATGTTCGGCGGCATGCAAACCAGCGGGACATGCCGGTTTCGGTTGCGAGATCGAGGCTACCGCTTTCTGCCGCGAAGGCCAGCGGGCACAATCGGGTTGTCCCGTGTCGGCGCCCGATGCCGTGTAATGAACAATGACCATGGCAGACCGACAGCGCTCTCCATTCCATGCTTTTCCGCCCGGTGGGCGTGCAGGCCTGCTCCTGGTTGCCGGCATCGCCGCAGCGCTGCTGCTGGCGGGCGCATGGCTTGGTATCCAGGGACACACGGGCCAGTTGCTCCAGGCCGTGGTAAACCCTGGCGGCGAGCGTGGCCTGCAGCCGGCGCTGTTCCAGGGCGCGCCACTGCGCACGGCGCAGGGCGGCGTCGACCGCGCTTACCTCCTCGGTACGCAGTCGCAGACCGTCTACCTGCCGGCACGCCGCGGCGGTACCCGCCTGCGCACGGACTACCTCCACGTCGATCTGTGGACGGTGGACGCCACCTCGGCCACGGTTGCCCGGCGCCAGCGGCTGCGAACGTTCAAGGACAACGAGCGGGCCGGACGCATCCTGCCGGCGTTCCGCATCCTCGGCGCCGATGGCACCACGCTCTGGCTCGACATCGAAGGGCCGCTGGGGGTATCGCTTGTCGATGGGCGGCGCGTCGCCGACGGCGCGGAAATCGAACGGCGCAACCCGCAACTGACCGGCAGGCTCATCAACGGTCCTGGCTACATCGCCTTCGGCAGGAACGGACTGCAACTCACCCTGGACGATGCGAGCCAGTGGCGCATCGATGCGGCTGACCTGTCGGCGGCAGGACGCGATACGCCGGTCAGTCGTCCCGATGGAATCGTTCCACCGGCGAACGCGCAGCCTTCCTCGACCAGCCATTTCCAGACGCGCGCGCTGGAGACGGGCGATCGCTGGCTCGGCGTGCTGACCGACGCGGAAGCCGATCAGCTGGGCAAGCCACCGGTCGTGCCCGGGCGCGAAACCGACGAACGCCCAGGGGCGATGCAACAGTTCCTCGAAGCAAGCCATGTGCCTGCACCACTCAATGAACCATTGCCGCAGCCCTACCGGCTGTGGGGAGCGCGCGTGAAACAGGTCTCGGCGGCGCCCCGTGATTGGCCAGCCGAACTGCCCGACAACTGGGGGACGCGGCCCAAGTTCAGCGCTTATCAGGCCCTGCCCGAGGCGCCAGCCTTCCTGCGCGCCGGGCTGCTGCGCACGCGCGGAGATGCGGAATTCCCGCTCTGGTACCGGAATCCGGACAGCGTGCTCGTGCTGCACGTCGACAGGCTCGGGGACGCTGGCCGCCTGCAGATTGCGCGCGTGTCGGGTCCGCTCGGCAAGCCGGTCTGGAACGCCGCGCTCCCCCTGGTTGCGCTGGCTTCGGTCATGAAAGGCGAAGGCGACCTGCTGCTGTGGGGCTCCGAAGCAAACGCCCGGAACAGTGGAGCCGGGATCGACGCCGTGCGCCACAAGCTCGTCCGTGTCGACGTCGCCACCGGCGCAACCCTCGTGCTCGATCTCAGCGCCGAAGGCATGACGCGCGAACCCGATTCCGCCGCGCCCGGGAGCTGAACCGGTTGGCGGAGAGTCGCGCGAGCCGGTCGCGAGCGCGACTCCCGTGGGTTACGCTCCGGTCCCGCATTTCCTCATCGCGTCCGCACCAGGAGACCATCCGTCGTGCCGCACTATTCCGGGCCGCTGCTCACGCGCCCTGTCGCCGAGTCAATGCTGGCCGCACGCGGTGCCGGTGCGACGCAATGGACCGGCTCGCTCGACCTCGGCATGACCGGCAGCAACGTGCCGCTGGAGTCCGGAGGCTGGCTCTGGCAGGGGCAGCACTATCCCTATCCCGACAAGCTCAAGGAGCGCACGATCTACTGGTGGGACG
>DAIMYT010000237.1:0-3619 GCA_036734345.1 Dokdonella sp.
GTGGCGGATAGACCACTTCGCCCCCTTCCACCCGCGCGCCGCGGGTCAGGCTGGCCGGCTCCACCTTGCCGGGCCCCATGATGTGGAGAACCGCATCGCCGGCTGCGAGCAGGTGGTCGCTGATGATGCGCCGGTGGCAACGCCACCAGACTGCTTCCGAACACATCAGCGCGCAGCGCTGCCGGTGCGCGCGCTCGCGCAGTTCACCCAGTCCCTGCGCGAACGCATCGCCGCGCGCATACGCGGCATAGCGGGCGAAACTCGCGTTGCTCCAGAAACCCTCGGCGGGAACGCCCTCGAGTTCGCCGGCGCTGCGGCGTCCGCACAGTGAAAGCAGGTGCCAGTAGTCGATGCCTGCGCCGGCCAGGCTCGCCGCCAGCGCGTCGGCGTTGTACTGCGGATAGGCACGCGATCCCGGCAGCCGGCGCACGTCGACCACGCAGTCGATGCGCGATTCGGCGAGCAGGCCGAGGAATTCGTCGAGCGGCCGCGTGGAGTGGCCGATGGTGTGGATCGTGGCGGCAGCGCTCATGCGCACAGCCTAGTGCAGCGCGCCCCGCCCGCCAATGAACCGCCGACACGCCGCGGCAGCCGGGCGAGCGCAGCAGCGCCGGCTTATGCCGAATCGGGGTTTGCTTATCCCGCTTCGGGTCCACGCTTCGCCGAACCAGGCCGCCCGTTTGCGGCTACGATCGGCTTTGCCGTCGCGCCGGACCATGCGTGGTACGGCGGGAATTTTCGACGAGGAAGCAAACCTTGGCATCAAGCGCGGCGTACCGGAAAAAAGGCGTGGCCTGGATCGTGCTGGTGCTGGCCCTGTTCGCGGCCGCGATCCTGCTGCACGGCGGCATCGATCCCGTCGATGCGCTGCTGATCTTCGCCCTGTGCTTCGTCTGCGAACTGATCGACAGCGGCCTCGGCATGGGCTACGGGACGATCCTCACGCCGACCCTGCTGCTGCTCGGCTACGACGCCCACGACATCGTGCCGACCATCCTGTTGTCGGAGCTGCTGAGCGGATTCACGGCGGCGTTCTTCCACAACGAGATCCGCAACGTGCAACTCGGCCTGCACGGCCGGGACTTCTGGCCGGCCGTCGTCCTTGCCGCCGGCAGCGTGGCCGGGGTCAGCGTCGGCGTGGTGCTCGCCCTGAACCTGCCCAAGGGCTCGCTCAACCTCGGCGTCGGCATCATCATCCTCGCCTCCGGCTTTTTCGTGCTGCTGCATTCGCGCCGGCACATCGCCTACCGGCGCTGGAAGATGGTCCTGCTCTCGATCGTCGCCTCGTTCAACAAGGCGGTCAGCGGCGGCGGTTACGGGCCGCTGGTCACCAGCGGCCAGGTCCTCAGCGGGGTCAGCGGCAAGGCCTCGGTCGGCATCACCTCGTTCGCCGAGGCCTTTACCTGCCTGCTCGCCGTCAGCCTGTTCCTTTCCCAGGGCGAGCACCTGAACGTGGTCCTGTTCGTGCCGATGTGTGCCGGCGCGCTGCTCTCGGTGCCGTTCTCGGTGTTCATCATCAGCGTGACCCGCGAACACCTGCTGAAGACGATCATCGGCGTAGTCACGATGCTGATGGGCGCGCTGACGATCCTCAAGATCGCCAGCTGACGCGGACGGCCGGCACGATGTCCGGCGCGGGAGTCAGTCGACGGGCAGCTTCCATTCGCCGCGTTCGATCGCCTGGCGCAGGATTTCGCGCCAGGGCGCCATGTCGATGCCCTGCTCGCTGAGCCAGTCGGCATTGAACAGCGTTTCCTGGTAGCGCTCGCCGCGGTCGCAGAGCAGGGTGACGATACTGCCGGTCTCGCCGCGCTTGCGCATGTCGGCGGCGAGTTCGAGGCAGGCGATCAGGTTGGTGCCCGAGGATCCGCCGTAGCGGTGGCCGAGCAGGCATTCGAGCAGCCAGGCGGCGGCGATCGAGGCGGCATCCTCCACTTCGCAGACGCGGTCGACGATCTCGAACAGGAAACCCGGCTCGACTTCGGCCCGGCCGATGCCCTCGATGAGGGTCGCCCGCGTCGCTCGCGCCGCGCGATTGCTCGTATGCCAGCCCTCGGCGAATGCGCCGCCGGCCGGCTCGGCGACGCACAGCCGGGTGGCCAGGCGCCGATAACGCAAATAGCGGCCGATCGTCGCCGAAGTGCCGCCGGTGCCGGCGCCACAGACGATCCAGCGCGGTACCGGATGCGTTTCCCGCTGCAGCTGGCCGAGGATCGATTCGGCGATGTTGTTGTTGCCGCGCCAGTCGGTGGCGCGTTCGGCGAGTCCAAACTGGTCGAGGTGACAGGCGCCGGCGTCGGCGTGTTCGCGGGCACGCGCTTGCACCTGGACCGGATCCCTGACCAGGTCGCAATGGCCGCCGAGTGCCTGCACGTCGCGGATCTTGGCCGGCGACGTCGAGGCTGGCATGACCGCGGTGAAGGAAATGTCGAGCAGGCGAGCGAACCACGCCTCGGAGATCGCCGTGCTGCCCGAGGAGGCGTCGACGACGGCCTGCCCTTCGCGCAGGCGACCGTTGCACAGCGCGTACAGGTACAACGAGCGCGCGAGCCGGTGCTTGAGGCTGCCGGTCGCGTGCGCGGCCTCGTCCTTGAAGTAGAAGTCGATGCCGGGGAAGCCGTCGAAGGTGAGATGCAGCAGGTGCGTGTCGGCCGAGCGCGCGGCTTCCCGCTCAAGCCGGACGATCGCCTCGTGGGTCCAGGCGCGGGCGCCTTCCGTGGTTTCCGCGCGTGGATGCATGGCGATCATTCCTCCTTGCGCGCCATTGCAGCTTGAACCGGCATCGCGCCGCCGCTGCCACGCTCATCGGGGATGCGCCGTGGCTTGATCCACAGGCGCGCGACGAACCAGGCGAACAGCAGCATGCCGACGGCGAAGATGGTGTCGCCGGGAACACGCATCCAGACCAGCAGGTGGATGATCGGCTGGCCCATGAATTCGGCCGAACGGGCATACCAGTAGCCGTTTTCGAGCGCGGCCGACAGCTGCAGCACGCCGAGCGGCAGCAGGGTCAGCACGGCCATCAGGGACAGGCCGATGTTGAGCGCCCAGAACGCGCCGCGCAGCCAGCCCTCGTTCCAGTGCGCCTCGGGCTTCATGCCGCGCAGGCAGAACAGCATCAGGCCGAGGCCGAGCATGCCGTAGACGCCGAACAGGGCCGTATGCGAATGCAGGGCGGTCAGGTTCAGGCCCTGCATGTAGTAGAGCGCCAGCGGCGTATTGATGAGGAAGCCGAACAGGCCGGCACCGACGAGGTTCCAGAACGACACGGCGAGGAAGAACATGATCGGCCAGCGATAGCGTTGCATCCATGGCGTCGAGCGGCTGTGCGACCAGGTTTCATAGGCTTCCATGCCGATCAGCGCGAGCGGAACGACTTCGAGCGCCGAGAACGACGCACCCAGTGCGATCACTCCGATCGTGGTGCCGGCGAAATACAGGTGATGGAACATGCCGAGCACGCCGCCGGCCATGAACACGATCGTCGCGAACAGCACGTTGATCGTCGCCGTCTTGCCGCGCACGAGGCCGAGCTTGACGAACAGGAAGCTGATCACGGCGACGGCGAACACCTCGAAGAAGCCCTCGACCCACAGGTGCACGACCCACCAGCGCCAGT
>DAIMYT010000238.1:0-3512 GCA_036734345.1 Dokdonella sp.
ATCGAGTCTTTCGGAAATTGGCGCGTTGGATCGGGCCTTCATTTCCTCCAAAGGCGCAGGCGGCGATGCCGGAAGCGCCATCGGGGCTGGACTGCCTTCAGCGGGCATGTCGCGCATGGCGCCGCCCTGCACAGACTCCGCCTGCATGCTGCTCCCTGATGGGGAGCCCAGTCGGTCGGTGAAGCCACCTTGCGATTGCTCCAGCTGCGGATAAAGCGCCTGCCGAAGTTGCCCGGCGCAGAAAGGCAAGGCCACGACCAGCAGTGCAGCAACAGCCAACACGCGCAACCCTTGCGCGAAACGCATCAATCGACCGGGCGGCAAGGCGCGTACGATCAGGGCCAGTGCGAGCACGGCGAGCAGCGTCCAGATCGGGGCGCCGCTCTCCTGGTAGCCGAGCAGCAGGTAGGCGGCGGCCAACGCACCGCCGACCCAGCCAAACAAGCGGGCGGCGAGCAACATGAGGATCGCCGCGAGGAACACGTCGAGCAGGGTCCAGCCCGAGATCCAGCTGCCATTGGCGCGATCGGTGCCTGGCGCGGCGATCAGACGATAGCCATACGGCAGATGCAGGGTTGTGCCGATCTGGTCGAATACCTGTTGCCAACCGCTGACCAGCATCGCCCCGCCGCCGCGGTCGATGCGCACACCGGCGTGCAGATCTACGTTAGGCGCATGCCATTCGACTCCGCTGAGTCCGTCCCGGATGCCCCGGGTGATCAACAAACCCCCGTTATCGCCGAATTCGGTTTTGCCTTGCGCACGCTGCAGCGAATAGGGAGCTGCCAGATCGAAGCGCCAGCCACTCTTCATCTGTCCGCTGATGTGATCCTGAGCAAACCAGCCATCACCGGAGAAATCGAGCCACGCTTCGCGCTGCAGACTGAGCCGATTCGCCTCGGCTGCGTTGATGCCGCGTGATCGTTCCTCGATTTTCAGGGTATCTCCATCGGCCAGCGCGTATGTCGGCAGACTCTCCCAGCCGTTCGGGACATCGGCCTGGCGGGGATCGACCTGTACGGCCCCGGAGATGCTGGTCACGCGGATCGATGGTAGCGATTCAAAACTCCAGACCTCCTGGCGCACCCAGTGTTCGGGCAGACTGGCGGTCAACGTGGAGATGGGCGCGAGTGCGCGCGCCGTGAGTGTCAGGCGCGCACTTCCGGGCTGAACCTGCACATGCAGGCGACCCTCGTCATCGAGGCGTGACGGCCACGATTGCCCGCCCCAGGCCTGATCATCCAGGGCGAGTGGCACAAATCCCGTCGGAAGCACCGGACCGAATACTTCCTCGCGCGGCTGGCCCGAGGCATCGATACGGATTTCGGTGGTCAGCCGGCCAGGCACGTTGTCGCTGAATTTTCGATAGACATGCAGCTCGACGCTGTCGGCCTCAACGGCGGCAGCGGCTCCGCGACCAAGGGTCAGATCAACGCCGTCCGCGCCTTCGCGCTGCAGCGGCACGATCGGCTTGCCATCGACCGTTAGCGCGATCAGGCCGATCGAAGTCGGCACGCGCAGCGATTGGGGCCGATTGTTCCAGACAAAGCGCGCCCGTAGTTCGTGATTGCCCTTCGCCAGCCACAACTTCGGTCCTTCGGAATCGATCACGGCAGCTGCCTGACCGTCGACAAGAACCTGTTGCGGCCAATGCTCGCGGCTGCCCGGCAGAGGCACCCAGCCGTCGGCTTCAAGCAGCCAGCGCTGCGTGATGCTGGCCCCTTTGGCATCGGCAGCAATGTTCAACGTGCCCGGCCACTGGCAAATGAAATCAGACTGCGTTGCAGCGCTGACACTGCCGGGACTGGATTCGTTGGACCCCTTGACGATCAGTGGACAGGCCCGAAACTCCTGATCCTTGAGCACCCACGCACGCCAGCTTTCGAGGCTGGCCGGTGTTCCCGGTTCGGCGGCATGCACGATCGCAACGAGCAGTGATCCCAACACCAGCAGCAGAGTGCGCATGTCCCTTCCCCAAGCGGCATATTCAGATGTGATGAGTGCAACGAGCCGGCGGCATTGCCGGGGTTTCACGCCGGCATCCCTGATGCAGCCGATCAGATCAATGCGTGAGCAATCGCCAGCCCTGTTCGAGGCAGGCGAGGATGAAGCCGGTCAGGAAGAACAGGTAGCTGTAGCGCAGGTAGCGGTACTTGTGATGGGACAGATAGGTACCCAGCGAGTAGAGATCGACCGCCCAGGTCTTGTAGGGCGTGCCGTCCGGCATCAGCACCTTGTTGATCTCCGACAGGTAGCGTTCGCGAGAGAGTTCGGCGAAGTGGCCGAAGAAAAGGATGTTGAAATGCGGTGGCAACTCGTCGCCCTTGAGGCGGATCGGCCGGTACTTGGGCAGCACGGCGAGGATGGCGAGGAGCAGGGCGACCAGGGTGAAGCCGGCCAGGATCAGCACGGAGACGCGCAGTTCGGGATCGGTCAGGCGACCCAGTGAAAGCGTCAGCACGATCGACGAAACGGTGATGATGATGTTGGCCTTGGTGTCGGCCATGGCCGAGAGCTGCACATGGTGCTGCTGCGCCGTGCGCATCACGTCGCCGGCGGTGTTGCGTTCCGGGATCTGGGCAAATGTCAGCGGGGGCCGCGGTGTTTCGCTCATTCGGGCAGTCCGTCTCGGTGGCTGGGCGCCATCTTACTGCCTTGGCCCGGCTTCGTGACGGCCCGGACCTGGGCGGTCCGGGCCGGATCAACGCGACGGTCGCCGCTGGTCAGCGAGTGATCTTCGCCGGCGCGCCCACGTCAAACTCGCCGACCAGCACGGTTTCCTGGCGGTCCTCGAGGCGCAGGATGGTCGACTGCTCGCGTGCCTGGGCGGTGCCAAAGCCCGTGATCAGGGCCAGGCGCAGGGTCACCGAGCCGGAAATCAGCTGCTGGCGGTTGCCGTAGTAGTTCGCTTCGACCTTGTACCGGCCCGGCATGGCCGCCTTGAGCATGAACTCCTCGGGACCGTAGCCGGAAGTCAGGTCGGCCGACATGCGACCGCCCTGTCGGGTCAGCCGATTGCCGTAATAGGCGCGCTCGCCGTTCGGATCGGTGACCCAGAGATCCATGTCGGAATTGTCGGCGTCCCAGTTCAGCACGACGCGCAGGTCGACCGGCAGGTTGCGCAACAGGCGCGCGTCGAAACGCGAGGTGTCGATGGCCCCGGCGTGCGTGGCGATCAGTGCGTTCATTTCGGTCAGGGCGATCAGGCCGATTTCGGCGAAACGACCATCCCACTCGCGCCTGGCGACTTCGTACAGTGCGTCGGCGGCCTTCTGCGGTTCGCCAATGGCCGCATAGGCAAGGCCGAGGTCGCGGAACGATTGCGGCTCGAACGGCGCGAGATCGCGAACCTGCTCGAACAGCGGCACGGCGAGCCGCGCCTTGCCGGCCTGCAGCAGGCGGTAGCCGAGGATGCGCAGGATCGCGCGATTCTCGAGATCCATTTCGGCGAGATTGGAAAGCACGCGCAGACCGAGCGCATCCTGCCTGCGCTCGAACAGCAGGTCGGCGGC
>DAIMYT010000239.1:0-2961 GCA_036734345.1 Dokdonella sp.
CAAGTGGCCGTGCGGGCGGTGATTGATTGAGGATCCGGCGGGAGGCGGAAGGACGGCCGTTCCGTCGAACATTGACTGCAACCTGTCGGGCTTCGCTCTACAACCCGCATTGCAACGTCAGCTTGTCGTGTCCGAGGGCTTGCAGGCGTCGATTCGATGGAAAGCGAGTTTTAGCGAAGGTCGTACCAAACCCCTCGGCCACTGCCATGCTGGTCCAGCGTGCCGCGCTCAACCAGAGTGCGGAAATGCTGCTTGAGCGTATTGCGGCTGGCGCCGGTCAGTTTGATGGCCTCGCCAATGGTGACGCGGCCATGCTCGCGGGCAAATTCGACGATCTGTAATTGCAGTTCAGGCATGGCCGCCAGCACAATTTTCTCGCGCTCAACCTTCTTCTCCAGACGTCGCATCTGCTCGGCAAGGGAACGCAGAAAAAACACCAGCCATGGCTGCCAGTTCGGCGATTCCGTGCGGATCCTTCCCTGCGTCTGGCGCAGCGCCAGGTAGTAGGCTTCCTTGCTGTGTTCGATCACGCTTTCCAACGAGCTGTACGGCACATACGCGTAACCGGCCTGCAGTAGCAGGAGCGTGGTCAGCACCCGGGAGAGTCGCCCGTTGCCGTCCTGGAAGGGATGAATCTCCAGGAAAACGACGACGCACAGGGCGATGATCAGCAGTGGATGCAGTCGGGCCGTTTCCCGCTCCTGGTTCACCCAGGCCACCAACTCCGTCATCAGACGCGGCGTATCGAAGGGTGACACGGTCTGAAACACGATACCGATCTGCGCGCCGGTTTCATCGAAAGCAGCGGCGCTGTTCGAGTTGATTTTGTAGTTGCCGCGATGCCACGTGTCCTTCTCGCTGTGGCGCAGCAGGATCTGATGCAACTGCTTGATGTGGTTCTCGGTGAACAGGATGTCCTGCCACGACGAGAACACCAAGTCCATCAACTCGGCATAGCCAGCCACTTCCTGCTCGTCGCGGGTGGCGAAGGATTTGATCTCCAGATCCGACAGGAGCTGCTCCACCTCCCGATCGGACAGCTTGCTGCCCTCGATGCGGGTGGAAGAGCCAATGCTCTCGATGGTGGCCACGCGGCGCAAGGCCGACAAGCGATCGGGCGCGAGTGTGCCCAAAGCCCGCCAAGCGCCTTTGAACTCGTCGATCCTGGCAATGAGGCTGAGGATCTCCGGGGTGATCTGGATGGTGTCGGTTTGCAGCATGAACCAATACTACGCCCATTTACACCCAATTGTGAGCTGCATCCATTTCAACACCTATTTACACCCGATCTTTCAGATTGATGATGCCAGCACACCTCTCGCCACCCCGCCCATCTCCCACGACTTGGCTTTGCGCCTGAACAACGCCTGAATGCGTTTCCCTGCAACCACAAGAGATTCGTGATGAAGGAAGTCGCAATCAATGAGCAGGAGTTGGCCGAGCGCTGGGACCTCAGTCCCAAAACATTACAGCGCTGGCGTAGCGAGGGTCGAGGTACTTGAAGCTCTCCAAGCGGGTGACCTATCTCATGAAGGAAATCCAGGTATTCGAGACGGAAGGAGATGGCGACGGTACGCGCAGGGGTTGATGCGAGCGCCAAGGCGCATGGCAATTTCAAGCGTACGGTGAGCTGGCCAACCGCGAGTTGATCGTGACAGTACTCGTTTTCCACGTGCCGAAACGAGGCATCCGGTACCGATGGCCGATGATTACTACTGCGCGGGTGGAGTCGACAGTCCCTCAAAGAAATTCAGCCTCCCTATTGGGCTGGTGATCCAAGCCACCAGTCAAACTCGAAAAGCCGACGCACGCATAAATCCCTACAGCACAAGACAATGTGCGCGTGCCACGGCGAAAGAGCTGGTGAAGATTTTGAGAGAACAGAGGGCGGAAGAGAGTCGAACCGGCAGCCCTTCGGCCCAGACCGTGCGCACCCCTGGCGCACGCAGAACGGGCGCGATCCCCGCGTGGTTTGCGGGAAGCAGAAATGGAAACGCCCAACCGAGAGGGGTTGGGCGTTGAATTTTGGTGGCCAGGGGCGGAATCGAACCGTCGACACGCGGATTTTCAATCCGCTGCTCTACCAACTGAGCTACCTGGCCAAAAGAGGCCGCAATTTAACCGGTTTGCCCCCTTCTCGTCAAGGAAAAGCCGCCGATTCAGGCTTTTCAGCAGGCCACCCCATGCAGGCTGCACAGGTGACGTTTGACGACGGCCAGCACGATCCACAGCCAGAACAGCAGGAAGAAGGCGAGCATGGGAATGTGGGCGTCGAGAACGAAGCGCGGAGTGATGAAGCGCACACCGCGTACCACCGGCGCGGTGACGACGCGCAACACGCGATAGAAGGCGTTCTGTTCGCGGTATTTGCCGGCCAGCACGGCCAGCGCACCTTGCCCGAGCAGGGCGAAGCCGGCGACTTCGACGAGGGTGCGCAGAATCGAAACCAGCAGAATGTCGAACGGCATGGCGAGTGTTCCTGGGGCGAAGCGGCGATTTTAACGCAGCTTGTCAGGCTGCCGCCTGGCCGTGACAATGCGTGCTGACTTTACTTTGCATTCGACCCATGATGAATTTCGACCGTATGCGGCCCGGACTGCGCGGCATGTTCTTCAACGCGCTGGGGCAGCGCGAGCGCGCCATCGCCGCGTACCTCGACAGCCATCGCGCCGATCCGGCGCATGCCGGCACGCTGCGCACGCTGGGCTGGCTGGAGGCCCAGCAGGAACGCTGGACTGTGGCGGAAGCCTGGTTGGTGCGCGCACTCGAGATCGAGCCGCACGATGCCCACTCCTGGTTCAACCTCGGTTACGTGCGCGACAAAGGCGGCATGGACGATGCGGCCATCGCCGCTTTTCGGCAGGCGACCGGATTGAACCCGGACAATGATCGCGCCTGGTACGGGTTGGGCATGCTGCACGCACGGCACGGCCGCCATGCCGACGCCGCCGC
The DNA here is from genome assembly GCA_036734345.1 of Dokdonella sp. Lineage (GTDB taxonomy): Bacteria > Pseudomonadota > Gammaproteobacteria > Xanthomonadales > Rhodanobacteraceae > Dokdonella. The sequence continues at coordinate 2,953 of DAIMYT010000239.1, forward strand.
GGCGCTGAC
>DAIMYT010000239.1:2971-3509 GCA_036734345.1 Dokdonella sp.
CGCTGGTGGATTATCACAAGCGCCAGGGTGTGGCGCTGACCGAGGCCGGACGGCTGCAGCCGATGAACGGGCTCGCCTGGTACGCGCTGGGCATGGCGTGGCAGCATTGCAACCAGCCGGACAAGGTGGCGGCAGTGATCAAGCATACGCTGACGCACGACCCGCAGACTGCGCAACGACTGATCCGCGATACCGGCCGCAGCGACTGCGCCCTGTCGGCGGATTGAAAAACAGGGACGAAAAAAAGCCGGCTGCGAAGCCGGCTTTTTGGTTGCACGCCTGAGGGCGTGCAACGGAGGGTGATCAGGCCGTCTGGGCCTTGATGTCGCCTTCCAGGTTCGGATAGCGCACGTGGTCGACCAGCTGCTGGATTTCAGTGCTGGGCGCACGCGAAATCAGCGAACCGATGATGACCCCGAGAAAGCCGGCCGGCATGCCGAACACGCCGGCGGCGATGGGCTTGATGGCGAACCATTCGTTGGCTGCAACGCCGCCGAAGAAATCGTAGGTGGTGTACATGTAGAACATGCACACGGCC
>DAIMYT010000240.1:0-3468 GCA_036734345.1 Dokdonella sp.
ATCATGGACCCGGTCTACGGCTACGAGTCCGTCAACGTGGAAGCGCAGTCACGCACCCTGTCCTCGCTGCTGAGCGCCACCAAGCGGCTGATCGCTGTGCGCAAGTCGACACTCGCCTTCGGGCGCGGCACCATGACCTTCATCCGCCCCGAGAACCGCTCGGTGTTAGCCTATGTGCGCCAGTATGGCGACGAGGTCATCCTGTGCGTCGCCAATCTGTCGCGGGCGGCGCAGGCGACCGAGCTCGACCTGTCCGCCTTCAAGGACCGGATTCCGCTGGAGATGCTCGGGCGCACGCGCTTTCCGGCGATCGGCGAACTGCCCTACATGATCACGCTGTCACCGTACGGCTTCTACTGGTTCGAATTGCAGGAGCGCAGCAAGTCGGAGCCGGTCCCGCAACGGGCCGTGCCGGAATTCGAAACGCTGGTGGTACCACTCAACTCCAATTGGGTGTCGCTGGCGCGCGAACGCGGCGTGTTCGAACACGACGTGCTGCCGGGACATCTGGCGCGCACCCGCTGGTACCCGGAAAAGTCGGCAAAGGCCATTCATCCCGAGTTGGTGTCAGCCACGCCCTTCTGCGAGATCGGCGACAACCGGCCCTGGCTGGCCTTCTTCGAAGCTACCCAGCGCGGCGAGACCGCGCGCTACGTCATGCCGATGCAGATCGAATGGGTCCGCTTCGATCGCGAGCATTACAATCCGAAGGCGCTGGCGGCAGTGCGGCAAGGCGCGCGCGAAGGCACGCTGCTCGATGTCGCGACCGACAAAATCTTCATCGGCCTGATGCTGCGCAATCTGCGCGAAAAGCTGATCGTTGAGGAAAGCGAACAGGGCATCAAGCTGGAATTCCGTCCGACCAGCAAGTTTGCCGATAAGACAGTGCGCGAACCCAAGCAGGTGCGCGTGATCGAAAATGACAAACTCGCCAGCAGCGCGCTGGTCGACGAAGACTATTTCGTCAAGATCTATCGCAAGCTGGAAGCCGGCCCTCATCCCGAAATCGAAATGGGACGCTTCCTCACCGAGATCGCCGGCTTTGCCAACACGCCCGCGCTGCTCGGCAGCGCCGAACTGGCCGAAGGCGAGCAGCGCAGCGCAATCGCCATCGTCAATTCCTTCGTAATGAACCAGGGCGACATGTGGGCGGTGTCGGCGGCCTATCTCGACCGCTTTGTCGAGGAGCAGCGGCTGCTTTCGCCGGGCGGCGACGACATCAAGGAAAGCGAGGAGCAGGTTTCCTATCTGCGCTACATGTCGCTGGCCGGGCGCCGCCTCGCCGAAATGCATGTCGCGCTGGCCAGCGCTCGTGACCTGCCGGACTTCGCACCAACCGCCGTCACGCCGGAGGATTTCGAACTCTGGATCGACGACGTGCTGGCATGTGCCGGGCGCGTATTCGAGGCGCTGCATCATCCGCACCGAACCTTCAACGAGATCGAGCGCCCACTGGTCAGCCAGCTCATGGCCGAGCAGGCGCGGCTACCGGACCGCCTGCGCGCTTTGCTGTCGCGCGAGATCGATTGCCTCAACATTCGCCACCACGGCAATCTGCATCTGGGCAAACTGCTGATCGTCAAGGATGATATCTTCATCGTCGATTTCGAGGGCGCTCCCCGGCGCAGTATTGCCGAGCGGCGGCGCAAGGCGCCGGCGGCGCGTGATGTCGCCGGGCTGATCCGTTCGATCGATTGCTCGACGACCTCGACCCTCGAGCGTGGCATGAAGGCGTCACCCGACGAACATGACAGGCTCGCGACCGCGCTGGAAGGATGGCGCGACCGCGCCACCGAGGCATTCCTGACTGCCTATAGCGAGACCATCGATGGGCACGGACTGTGGCCGTCGCGGGCCGACACGGCCGAAAAGCTGCTTAACTTTTTCCTGATCGAGAAAGCGTTCCATGAAATAGAGCATGGGCTGACCAGGCGACCCGACTGGCTTCACGTCCCGCTCACCGGTATGCTCCGTCTGCTGTCACAGCAACCATTCGAGGCCTGAGGCCGAAATTACCTGCCGAGGCCTACGCGATCATCGAGGGTCGTCATTCCGACCCGTTCCACTATCTCGGCCTGCACACCGAGGGTGACAAGAGCGTCGTGCGCGCTTTCCTGCCGGAAGCCTCCAATGTCGAGGCGATCGGCGAGCACGGTGAGACCGCGCCGTTGAAGCGCATCCACGATTCCGGCCTGTTTTCCGGCGCGCTGCCGAACGGCTCGCGCCGCTACCAGTTGCGCGCCCGCTTCGGCGATAACGTCGTCAACCTGGACGATCCCTATCGCTTCCCGCCGGTGCTCGGCGATATGGACCTCTATCTGCTCGGCGAAGGAACCCATCAGCGCATCTATGACAAACTGGGTGCCCACCCGATGACGCTCGATGGCGTCGAGGGCGTCGCCTTCGTGGTGCTGGCGCCGAACGCGCGGCGCGTCAGCGTGGTCGGCGATTTCAACTACTGGAATCCACGGCGGCATCCGATGCGGGTGCGCGGCAACGGCTATTGGGAGCTGTTCATCCCGCATGCCAAGGCCGGCGATCACTACAAGTTCGACATGATCGGCCCGCACGGCCATCATCTGCCGCTGAAGTCGGATCCGGTCGCTTTTGCCGCCGAGGTGCGGCCCAAGACGGCTTCGATCGTGCTCGATGAGGCCAAAATACCGCATCCGCGGCCGGCGCCCGATGGCATCAACGCACTCAGTGCGCCGATGTCGATCTACGAGGTGCATCTGGGCTCATGGCGGCGCAAGGGCCGCAATGAATGGCTCACCTATCGCGAACTCGCCGAGCAGCTTCCGGCCTATGCCCGCGACCTCGGCTTCACCCATATCGAATTCCTGCCGGTCAGCGAGCATCCGTTCGACGGCTCCTGGGGCTATCAGCCGACCGGCCTGTTCGCGCCGACCAGCCGGTTCGGCTCGCCGGCCGATTTCGCCCACTTGGTCGATGCCTGCCACCGCGAAGGAATCGGCGTGCTGCTCGACTGGGTGCCCGGGCATTTCCCCGACGACCCACACGGCCTCGGCCAGTTCGACGGCACTTCGCTGTATGAGCACGCCAATCCGCTGCAGGGGAGACACCTCGACTGGGGCACGCTGATCTACAATTACGGCCGCACCGAAGTAACCAACTTCCTGGTTTCAAATGCGCTGTTCTGGCTGGAACGTTACGGCATCGACGGGCTGCGGGTGGATGCGGTCGCCTCCATGCTGTATCTCGATTACAGCCGGCCCGCAGGGGGCTGGGTTCCCAACAAGTACGGCGGGCGCGAGAATCTCGAGGCCATCGATTTCCTGCGCCGCTTCAACACGGAAGTGTTCGCACGGTTTCCGCAGGCCACCACTGCCGCCGAGGAATCCACCGCGTGGCCGCAGGTGTCGCGGCCGGTCGAATTCGGCGGGCTCGGCTTCGGCTACAAGTGGAATATGGGCTGGATGCACGATACGCTGAAATATATCGGCAAGG
>DAIMYT010000241.1:0-3460 GCA_036734345.1 Dokdonella sp.
CAGTTGTCCCAGGCATTCGCGCATGCTGCGCTGGCGCCAGCCCCAGACGAACATGCGCCAGTGCACGCGCACATGCTGGACCGTGGAGGACTGGCCGAGCACATGCGCACGCTCAAGATGGCGGAACGCCAGGGCGGCATCCGCCCGCGCATCGGCTTCGGCGGCAGCGCGCAGTTCGGCATCGACATGCGGGCGAATGAGGCGAGCGAAACTGGCCATGCGGAATCCTGCGGGACACCAGGATGTGAATTATCGCGGCAGGCGGGCCGGGCGTCGACTGTGCGGCCTGGCCCACCGCCACCATCAATCCGTGCGGGCACAGCGCGCAGACGGTGCCCGCTTCGCCCGCGTCTAGCGGAATGCCAGGTCGATGGCCGTCACCGGGATCGAGAAGCCGATGCTCTGCGCATTCCTCAACACCATCGTGTTGATGCCGACCACGCGACCCTGGGGATCGATCAACGGCCCGCCGCTGTTGCCCGGGTTGATCGGCGCGTCGGTCTGCAGGAAGGTCTGGCCGTCCTCTTCGCGAAACCCGGAGAACACGCCCGATGTCACCGTGTAGGTGAGCCCGGACGGATTGCCGATCGTGAGCAGCTGGCTACCCTGGGCCAGGTCGTCCGGATCGCCGCGCACCAGGAACGGGCAGTCGACACCGTCGATGACAAACGCGGCGAGATCGTACTCCTCCGAAATGCGCACCTGGCCCACCTTGAATTCCGAACCGTCCACGAGCGAAACGGTCAGGCTCGCCGAGCGGTATTTCCAGGCCTCGTCATGCAGCTTGCTGTCGATCTCGCCCCTGAACGTTTCCGGCAAGGCATCCAGCTCGGATATCCGGCGCACGATCTCATCACGCATCTTCAACAGCTCGGCGGTGGGCACGCGTGATTGCAGGGCGTCCTGGTATTCCATGCGCAGACGCTGCAACTCGAGCAGCATTCCCTGCTGCCTGAGCTTGAATGCGGTCTGCACTTCGGTCGAGGAAAGCACATCCTTGCGCAGGCGTGATTCATCGAACTGCACCACGTGCCGGTTGGTGATCACCCGGCAGCCGGCATCGACGATGAAGCCGGAACCCGAGGCGCCCCATTCGGTCTGGATGAATACCGTCGCATTGCGCGCCCGCTCGATTGCGTTCTTCGGCGCGTGGCTGGCATTGACGCGTTCGCGGATGCTGCCGGGGATCGGCGCGTCGATGGTTGCATCTGACGGGGATTCGATGGCGGCGGCCGCATGCCGCGCGGGTGCTTCGGCCGCCGTACCCCTGCCCCGGCCGAGAACGAACCAGGCCATGCCGGCAAGCAGGAGTGCGATCGCCACGAACAGCGGCACCGGGCCACGCAGCGCGGGCGCCGGCTTCCGCGCCGGGGCTGGCACCGGTGGCTGTCGCGCCGCCTTGAGCGCCAGGTACGCCGCATACTTCTCGAAAAAGATGCCGCAGCCGGCGCACTGGGCGCCCTCGGGCTGCTCGGTCCCGCATTTTGGACACTTCATTCCCTTTTCCCTTCCCCTGGTTGCCGGTCAGCCGCGGCCCCGAACCCCTCCGAAAGCCGCACCGATCCGTTCACGGCATGGATCGATGACCGAATCCTAAAGTCCGCGGAGGGCCTTGTCTGCAGGAAATCGACGACAAGACTGGTTTGCGAGTGGAGACATGGCCGGGATACCACCGGGCAGCCGAATCGAGCGGATCGGCCGTCGTTCCTTTGGCACCCCTCCGTCGCCCGGCCGCCATCGTCGCGCTTGTCCGCAGTTGCGCCCGCTGAAGCCTGCCGCGTGACCCAGACAGGGCGGGGTGTGTTGTTGATCCCGGTGAGGCATGATCCGGGCTGCGCATCGATTGCCACAGGGGAACCACCATGCGATTTTCGCTGCTTATGCTGGTGCTGATTGCGATTGCACCGGGCGCGCCCGTGCTTGCCGCGAACAAGGCCGGATCCGCCGACCAATCCGAAGTACCCGCCGTCGCGCCGGCGCCGGCGCGCGCCGAGGGCGACGGGCCCTATACGCAGCTGATCCTGCGCGGCGTCACCGTGATCAACGGCACCGGCAGTCCGGCCTTTGGTCCGGCTGACGTGGTGATCGAGGGTAACCGCATCGTCGACGTGAAATCGGTCGGCGCGCCGGGTTCGCCGATCAAGCCGGACGAGCGGCCCAAGCTCAAGGCCGGCGGTCGCGAGATGGATCTCTCCGGGCACTACGTGATGCCCGGCCTGATCGACCTGCATGGTCACATCGGCGGCGAGGAGCAGGGCGTGCCGGCCGAATACGTCTACAAGCTGTGGATGGGCAACGGCATCACCACGATCCGCGATCCGGGTTGCGGCAATGGCATCGAGTGGTGCGTCAGCGAAGAGCATCGCAGCGAAAAGAACGAAATCACCGCACCGCGCATCTTCCCCTATGTGTTCTTCGGCCAGGGCCGCGACGAACCGATGACCACGCCGGACCAGGCGCGCAAATGGGTGCGCGAGATGAAGGCCAAGGGCGCGGTCGGTATGAAATGCTTCGGCTACCGCCCGGACATCCTCGAAGCGGCGTTCGATGAACTGAAGAAGCAGGGCATGCAGAGCGCCTGCCACCACGCCCAGCTCGATGTCGCCCGGGTCAACGTGCTGACCACGGCGCGCTGGGGCCTGACCACGATGGAGCACTGGTACGGATTGCCCGAAGCGCTGTTCGATGAGCGCACCGTGCAGGACTACCCGGCCGCCTACAACTACAACAACGAGGCCGACCGCTTCGGCCAGGCCGGCCGTCTGTGGGCGCAAGCCGCGACCAAGGGCAGCGAGAAGTACGAGGCGGTCATCAGCGAACTGCTGGCGCTCGATTTCACCATCGACCCCACCTTCACGATCTACCTCGCCGCGCGCGACCTCATGCGTGCGCGCCGCGCCGACTGGCACGATGAATACACCCTGCCCTCGCTGTGGGACTTCTACACGCCGAACCGCGACAACCACGGCAGCTTCTTCTTCGACTGGGGCACCGAGGATGAAGTCGCCTGGCGCGCCAACTTCCGGCGCTGGATGGATTTCGTCAACGACTACAAGAACCGCGGCGGCCGCGTTACCGTTGGCTCGGATTCCGGTTTCATCTACCAGCTATACGGATTCGGCACGATCCAGGAACTCGAACTGTTGCGCGAGGCCGGCTTCCATCCGCTCGAAGTGATCCGCTCGGCCACATTGAACGGCGCCGAGGTGCTGCGTGCGGACGACCGCGTCGGCTCGCTCGAACCCGGCAAGCTCGCCGACATCGTGGTGCTCAGCGAGAACCCGCTGGCCAACCTCAAGACGCTCTACGGCACCGGCCACATCCAGCTCGACGCCGAAGGCAAGCTGCACCGGGTCGGCGGCGTCAAGTACACGATCAAGGACGGCATCGTCTACGACGCGAAGAAACTGTTGGCCGATGTCCGCAAGATGGTCGCCGAGGCCAAGGCCAAACGCGGGAT
>DAIMYT010000242.1:0-3425 GCA_036734345.1 Dokdonella sp.
TGCGCCGGTCATCTCCTCCCTTGGATGCGGCAAAGGTCACGATGGTTACTTCCGTCCTACGACCGCTTTCGCGGGGTCGCGGCGCATTTCGATCCGGTTTGCAAGTTCGTGGCGCGGAACGGGCGGGGCACTGGGCGGCCATGCTGCTGCTCCGCTCGGCGGGCCACAAGAAAAAGGGCCGCGATTGCTCGCGGCCCTTTTTTCTGGATTTGGCGCCCGAAGTTGGACTCGAACCAACGACCCCCTGATTAACAGTCAAGTGCTCTAACCAGCTGAGCTATTCGGGCGGAGCCGCGCATTTTCGCGGCATCGTCGCTGGTCGTCAAGCCCGATCGTCGATCATCCGGCGTCAGGTATCGATTGCGTCGCAGGCGGCGGCGGCCTGGCTGGGCGTCGGAATGCCGCTGCGCAGGCGCCCGGTGTTGCTGATCACGAGGGAACGCGCCGCCGCGGGGCCACGCCGGTCACACACGGTCAGCGTGATGTTGCTGCCACCCGCGGTCCCGTCGGGCTGGTAGCGGATGCGGTAGCGCCCGCTGCTGCCGAGAACGGCCACGCCCGGAGATTGGGCCTGGTTCGTCGCAATGATCTTCTCCGCGGGGTCATGCTCGTCATCGGCGTTTTCGTCGACGAACAACAGCCAGCCATGCTGCCAGCGCAGCGTCCGGTCGCAGGTGTTCAGGTCCGCGGAAGGGCAGAGAACGACATGGTGCCCATGCATCACCGCGCTGTTGCGCGCCTGGTTGATGCTGGCGGACAGTGCGCTGCGCGAGGAGCGCGAGGCGATGGCTTGCTTCAGGTCGCTGAACGAGGGCGTGGCGATCGTGGTCAGGACCGCGATGATGGCGAGGACAATCAGCAGCTCGATCAGGGTGACGCCGGTGCAGCAGTTCCCGGGCAGGCGCATGGTCGGATTCCAGGGTCGAAAAGGACATCGCCATGCTAGGAACCGTCGCGCATGACGACCATGGCCAGTTGCTGCAGGCGCGTGTAGGAAATCGTCGATTCCTCGTGTAAGCCGGCGGCTGCCCGGTGTCACGCCTTGAAATGGGCCGCGCTGGCTACGAAATCGCTGGATCACGTCCGTCTTCCCGCTGCCCCGGGGCTGCCGGGCTAGAATCGAGGATCGACAGCGGAGCGTTCATGACCGACCGGTTTCAGCTTGTATCGCCGTTCCAGCCAGCCGGCGACCAGCCGCAGGCGATCGACAAACTCGTCTCGGGTTTCGAAGCGGGCGTAGCCGCCCAGACCCTGCTCGGCGTGACCGGTTCGGGCAAGACCTACACGATCGCCAACGTGATCCAGCAGGTGCAGCGCCCGACCCTGGTGATGGCGCCGAACAAGACCCTTGCTGCGCAGCTGTACGGCGAGTTCAAGGAGTTCTTCCCGCACAACGCGGTCGAGTACTTCGTCAGCTATTACGACTACTACCAGCCCGAGGCCTATGTCGCTTCTTCCGATACCTATATAGAGAAGGACGCCTCGATCAACGAGCATATCGAGCAGATGCGCCTGTCGGCGACCAAGGCCCTGCTGTCGCGCTCCGATGCGCTGATCGTCGCCACCGTTTCGGCGATCTACGGCCTCGGCAAGCCCGAGGACTACCTGCAGATGCGCCTGATCCTCGCCCGCGGCGAGCACACCGACCAGCGCAAGCTGATCCGTCACCTCACCGAGCTGCAGTACACGCGCAACGACATGGAGCTGCGGCGCGGCAGCTATCGCGTGCGCGGCGAGCTGATCGACGTGTTTCCCGCGGAATCGGAAACCGAGGCGCTGCGCATCGAGCTGTTCGACGGCGACATCGAGAACCTGGCCATCTTCGACCCGCTGACCGGCGAGGTCCTGCGCAAGGTGCCCCGTTTCACCGTCTATCCGAAAACCCACTACGCGACGACGCGCGCGGCCACGCTCAATGCCGTCGAGACGATCAAGGTCGAGCTCAAGGAACGCCTCGAACAGTTGTACGCGGCGAACAAGTTGCTCGAGGCGCAGCGCCTGCAGCAGCGCACCCAGTTCGACATCGAGATGATGGCCGAGATCGGCTACTGCCAGGGCATCGAGAACTACTCGCGGCACCTGACCGGGGCTGCGCCGGGCGAGCCGCCGCCGACCCTGTTCGACTACCTGCCAGCCGATGCCCTGCTGGTTGTCGACGAGTCGCACGTGACCATTCCGCAGCTTGGCGGCATGTACAAGGGCGACCGCTCGCGCAAGGAGAACCTGGTCGAGTACGGATTCCGGCTGCCCTCGGCGCTGGACAACCGGCCACTGCGCTTCGAGGAGTGGGAGCAACGCGCGCCGCGCAGCATTTTCGTCTCGGCCACGCCGAGCGCCTATGAGCTCGAGCGGTCGGCCGGCAGCGTCGTCGAACTGGTGGTCAGGCCGACCGGCCTGATCGATCCCGAAGTCGAGATACGCCCGGTGCGTACCCAGGTTGACGACCTCCTGTCCGAAGCCAATGCGCGGATCGCGATGGGCGACCGTGTCCTCGTCACCACCCTGACCAAGCGCATGGCCGAAAACCTGACCGAATACCTCGGTGAACACGGCGTGCGCGTGCGCTACCTGCACTCGGACATCGAAACGGTCGAGCGCGTCGAGATCCTGCGCGACCTTCGTCTCGGAAAATTCGACGTGCTGGTCGGCATCAACCTGCTGCGCGAGGGCCTCGACATGCCCGAAGTTTCGCTGGTGGCGATCCTCGATGCCGACAAGGAAGGCTTCCTGCGCTCGTCCGGCTCGCTGATCCAGACCATCGGCCGCGCCGCCCGCAACCTGCGCGGCAAGGCCATCCTGTATGCCGACAAGGTCACCCGCTCGATGCAGATCGCGATCGACGAGACCGACCGCCGCCGCGCCAGGCAGGTCGAGTACAACCTCGAACACGGCATCACCCCGAAGGGCGTGACCAAGAAGATCACCGACATCATGGAGGGTGCGCGGGCCGAGTCCGCTCGCGGCCCCAAGCGCGACCGCTGGGGCAAGGTCTCGGCCGAGTCACGGCGGGCCGCCGAGGAAGCCGCTGACTACCGCAGCCTGTCGCCCGAGCAGGTCGCCGCGCGCATGAAGAAGCTGGAAGCGCAGATGTACAAGCACGCCCAGGATCTCGAGTTCGAGGAAGCCGCGCGGGCGCGCGACCAGCTGCATCGGCTCAGGGAGCAGGCGTTGTTGGGTTGAAGGGTCGGGAGTGGGGAATGGGGAATGGGGAATAGTTAGAGTCGGGAATGGGGAATGGGGAATAGGGAATTGTTGAAGCGCGTGCCGGTGCTGTTTGATTGTGATTTTGGCGATGCCTAGCGTCTGACCATGCCCGGCAGAGTCCAAACCCGGACACTCGCCAACAGAACGGCTGTTGATCCACTCCCCACTCCCCTCTCCCCACTCCCCATTCCTGGTCGGCGCCAAGGCCGCAGCCCTTGGTT
>DAIMYT010000243.1:0-3359 GCA_036734345.1 Dokdonella sp.
GACCGCCGCCGAGTTCGAGATTGCGATGAACGTTGCCGGCGTGGGCGCAGTGCACACGAGCGCCATGCGCCTGGAAGACGCGGACCACACCTTTTCGGATCCGGAACGTTGGCGCGCCGTCATCGGGGACACGCTGGAGATGCTTCCGGGGTTGGCAGATCGCGCAGGATGCGGAGGGCGTGCACCGATCGAAGGACGTTAGTCGCGCGGCCGGCTTCCGCCTCCCGGAGATTGGCCGCGGTCAGTTCGTCGCAGCCTTGTTGCCAGCGTGGCCTCTTGCGCCGATGTCGGTTCGGCTCAAGACTGTCGCGGATCAACGCGAACGCGTACGAATAAGGGGTGCATGCTGGATTAGGGCCCTTGCGCAGTCGCGGCGATCTCAACTAGTGCGCATGAAGTAGACGTTCCCGGAGTAGCTGTTGGCGACGACTACCCCACGGAGTTCGGGAGCGTACTGCACTGCATTCAACAAGCCATTTTGCCGCGAACCTGGTTTCGAGCCATTGGTAGGGCTCGGAGCGTAGGCTGTGGTACTCGGCGATGACACCTCCCACGAATTCGCATTCACGACGTACACGCTCAGGGGGTTCGTGTTCACGAACACGAGGAACGCGTCAAGCGCGTCGTCATAGACAACGGCAGGATATCCAGCCACGGTCAGGGCGGAAGCGCCAAGCCCTCCAAAACGGGCGTCCACGCTCAAGCCCGAGGTGGTCACGACCTTCGGTGCGGTCGCGCTATAGCCACCCACGATCAGGATCCGTTGACGGGTATGGTCGACGGCCGATCCCGCGTAGTTGCCATGGTTGATGTTTGGCAGTTGTGTCCAGACCTTCGTTGCCGGGTTGAACTTCCAGAATCGGCCATTATCACCTGACCGCGCATAGTAGATCTCGCCCGTCGAGGCATCCGTGCACGCCATGCACGCAGTCCAGTCGGAATTGGGCGAACCGGGGAATCCAGGGTTGACGTCGGGCGCGTCCCAGTCCGCCCTGTCGAGGCCGAACATCATGTTCAGAGCGTTGTAGTCCGTCCATCGAAATCCTGATGGTGGCTGAGGCAAGCTTGGGAACCCCATGCCGGGCGCAGCCATCAGAATCATTCGGTTTCCGGCTTCCCAGAACTGCGTCGCGTAGTAGGTGTGGGTCGCCGCTCTGCGGTTGTCCAGATAGACGGGGGCACTGTCTATGATGTCTGCGGTGGACGAGGGGGCGCGCAACATGGCCCACTGCGGATTCGCCGCACTGAGGTCCAGCGCGTTTACTTCATTGCCTGCGTAGTCCGCGTGGCCACCGGCCGCCCCCAGAAGGTAGAGTGATCCGCGGCGCTTCAGCGTTGCTCCGCACCAGGCAACGATCTTCGACGACGGGCCAGTGACGCCGGGCGGTCGGACAGGTAGATTCGCGTTGTCAAAGGCCTGCAGCGATGTATTGGGAATCTGGTACCACTGCCAAGGCGGGAGAATTGCGGCCCAAGGGGGCAAGTTGGCGGGAAGGGTGGCCGTGGGAGCGGGGACGGGCGAAGGCACGGGGGGCGGCGATGTCGGTGGGGGCACCTGCTGACCAGTTGGCAACGCTTCAGATCCCGTAAGTCCCGCCGAGGGCGTGACTGACGCCCCCCTCTCCGCGACGCTGGAACTGCCGGACGGCTCAACTCCGCCACATGCCGCAAGCGCCATGAATCCCGCGCCTGCTGCAGTTGACTTCACGAAGTTGCGCCGTTCGAGATCGACTTCATTGGATTTCATGGCGGTTTGCCTGCGGCGGTTCGAACTCGTCAGTAGGCGACGTTGCGCGGCCTGACGCTCCAGACCGGCGTGTCGGTGTCGAAGTGCGCTGCACTAGACAGCCAGTTCGGCGCTGCGACCATCCGGTTGTAGGCATCGAGCGCCCCGGCTGCGCCGTGCTCGACCGCGTAGGAGATCGCGGGCTGCAGGTTGCCCCAGTAGCTCGTCGACAGGCCGTCGCCGTCGATGTAGGAGCCGAGCAGCGTGTTGCCCGCCGCGTAGGTCAGCCCGTTGGCAACGTATGCCTCGCCCCAGTTCGAGTACCAAGGTCCCGTTCCGCCAGTCCAGTCAGGCGACTCGGACGGTGCATAGGGCATCGTGTAGACCGCGGCGTTCCGGTAGGACCAACTCCCCGACTGGTTCAGCCCGAGCCGGCCCACGATCGAACGGTACTTCCAGGCTATGAATTGGTCGACTTTGGAGTCGAAGGCCGAGCTGTAGACTTGCAGCGACTTGATGTTGCCGAACGACCAGGTCAGAAAGTCCTCCATCCAGGCGGCCGAGTCGATCTTTCCGTCGCCGGAACTGTAGTCGCTGTAGGGCTGCACGACGCCCAGTGGATTGTTGGGCTGGGCGACGTAGCGAGAATGATAGGCATCGATGTTGCTCTGCACGCTGCCGACGTACTCCGAGCGAATCGGCTCATCGTCGTCGGGTGTCATCGCGGCCGTATCGGCCAGCGCGCGAAGCGTCCACGCCGCGCCGCGCGTGGTGTTGGCGCCGACCGACGCAAGGATCACACCCTGAGTGAAGTTGCGCTGAGTGTCCGTCTGCTTCAGGAACATTGCGGACGATAGCAGCTGCATTTCGTCCAGGAAGTACCACCTGCCAGAGACGAGGTACGCCATGAACCCGATGGCGGGCATGTGCGAGTTCGTGAAAGTGGGTGGGCTGCCGCCGCCTGTCGCCGGGGTGTACTGGCTCGTGGAGGACGCGCCGGTGCCGGAGATACCGGAACCCGAATTCAGCACGAGATTCGGATAGGACGAGAACCGCGGGGCCCGATTCGTCACCTCGTCACGGAAGTGAATGCCGTAGCGCCCCGCCGCATAGCCATTGACCTGTACTGCGCGCCATGCGCGCGGATCGCCATCACTGGTCATGTAGGCCACGTCCCACTCGGGCAGCGGACCGATCGACGGGTGGAAACCCGCTGCACCCATGCCGTTGGGAAAGTCATGCTGAGCGAGCGGCGTATAGCTGGTCGAGATCCGGCTCCAGATCGCGCTGCTCGCCGACGTACGCGCGCGATAGGCCGGCACCAGACCGGTCAGCTGGAGGTAGCCCATGTCGTGCCGGAACGTAATTCCCGGGTCGCCGCCGAGCCAGTGCGACAGCGCCTGCCCACTCGCGAGCACTGCGCGCGTGTGGTTGAACAGTGTGAGGCTGCCGCTGAACCGCGTTGTGCCATTGATCGAAAAGGTGGCCGTTCCTGAGCGTTCGCCGGGCGACGCGCGCAGCAGATAGCCGTTCTCGATCCACGGAACGATTTCGACGGCGCCGCTGCGGTACAGCCTCACCTCCATCCAGGCGACCAAGTGCTGGTCCGATCCGATCGCCTGGCGATAGACCC
>DAIMYT010000244.1:0-3326 GCA_036734345.1 Dokdonella sp.
CCTCGACCTTGCCGTCGGCGACGCGCCAGAAGGTTTCGCAGACCAGGCCGATCAGGTGGCGATCATGCGAGACCATCACGATCGCGCCGGGGAAGATGCTCAGCGCTTCGGCCAGGGCCTCGCGCATTTCCAGGTCCAGATGGTTGGTCGGTTCATCGAGCAGCAGCACGTTCGGCTTGCGCCAGGCGATCAGGGCCAGGGCAAGGCGCGCGCGTTCGCCGCCGGAAAATCCATCGACCACTTCGAACGCGCGATTGCCGGCGAAGTTCCAGCGGCCAAGGAAATCGCGGAATTCCTGGATGCCGGTGCCCGGCGCGATGTCGCGCAGGTGGTCGATCGGCGACTGGCCCTCGTGCAGTGACTCCACCGTGTGCTGGGCGAAGTAGCCGAGTTCCATGTCCGGGTGCGCGCTGCGCTCGCCGGCCAGCACCGGCAACTCGCCGACCAGGGTCTTGACCAGGGTCGACTTGCCGGCGCCGTTGGGGCCGAGCAGGCCAATGCGGTCGCCGGCCTCGAGGCCGAAGCCGACATTGGACAGGATCCTGATGTCGCCATAGCCGGCATCGACGTGGTTGAGGCGGGTCAGCGAGTTCGGCAGCTTGACCGGCTCGGAGAAACTGATGTGGATCTGGCGCTCGGCACGCACCGCCTCGGTGCCGCTCAGCTTGGCCAGGCGCTTGACCCGCGACTGCGCCTGCTTGGCCTTGGCCGCCGAGGCCTTGAAGCGGTCGATGAAGGATTGCAGGTGGGCGCGCTCGGCCTGTTCCTTCTCGAAGGCGATCTGCTGCTGGCGCAACTGCTCGGAACGCTGGCGCTCGAAGCTCGTGTAGTCGCCCGAGTAGAGCTTGGCGGTGCCGTCGTGCAGGTGCAGCATGTGCGTGCCGACGCCGTCGAGGAACTCGCGGTCGTGCGAGATCATCATCAGCATGCCCGGATACTTGAGCAGCCATTGCTCGAGCCAGAGCACGGCATCGAGATCGAGGTGATTGGTCGGCTCATCGAGCAGGAGCAGGTCGCTCGGCATCATCAGGGCGCGGGCGAGGTTCAGGCGCACGCGCCAGCCGCCCGAGAACGTGGACACGGCGCGCTGGTGCGTGTCCGATGGAAATCCAAGTCCGTGCAGCAGCTTGCCGGCACGCGCACTGGCGTCGTAGCCGTTGATCTCGGCCATGCGCTGGTGCGCGACGGCAACCGCATCCCAGTCCTCGGCCGCCATCGCCGCTTCTTCGGCCTGCAGGACGGCATGCACCTCGCTGTCCCCGGAGACGACGAAATCGATCGCCGCGTCGGGCAGCGACGGTGTTTCCTGGGCGACGCAGGCGATGCGCAGTTTCGGCGATTTCTCGAGATCGCCCGAATCGGCTTCGACCTCGCCGAGGATCGCGGCGAACAGGCTGGTCTTGCCGCAGCCATTGCGGCCGACCACGCCGACGCGCCAACCGGCGTGCAGGGCGATATCGACCTTGGACAGCAACAGGCGTTCGCCACGGCGCAGGGCGAAATTGCGGAAGGAAATCATGGGACGGTGTTCCGGAGTGACAGGGGCGGCGCTTGCGACGCGTGCGCAAGCCGCAGGCACAACATGGCAACCGCCCATTGTACGGGAAGCCGTGTTTCGAATCAGCGTCCCCCGCGCGCGGCCTGTCGGCATCAGGCCCCTGTCTGCGCCGGGGCGACGGCAAGAGTCCTCCGACGCCATCGCGATCTCCAACTCCCGCAGGTTGGTGGTGAGCTTGCGAACCCCAACATTCCGGCTTCCCGACCATCATCACGCGTGCCAAATCGCAAGCCGTTGGGGTTCGCTCGCGCTCACCCCAACCTGGGTGCTTGCCGTCTCGTCGTCCCGGCGCAGGCCGGGACCCAGCGTCGTCATCGCGCGATCTGCAGACACTGGACCCCTGCCTGCGCAGGGATGACGGCAATAGCCATCGGGCTGCGAGGCGCGCTTGCGGCGCGCGGGACCATGAGGTTCCAATTGGCTACCCCACGCATGGGTTCTCCCTGGCTCGACGCGCATTCAGCCGAATCATCCGATACTCGCCCACGCCGCATCCAGATCGAGTCGCCATGAAGCCCGCATTGACCGTCCTGCCCCTGCTTGCCGCCATCCTCGCCGGACCGACCGCCTGCTCGGCGAATCCGCCGGACCGAGCCCCCCGGATCGACGCGCTGATCGCACGCTACGAAGCCGAACCGGTGGCCAATCCGCCGCAGCGCATCCTGAGTTACCGCTACCGGGGAAATACCGTCTATTACGTGCCGCCGACCTGCTGCGACCAGCCGAGCACCCTCTACGACGAACACGGCGCAGTGATCTGCGCGCCGGACGGCGGCTTCAGCGGCCGGGGCGATGGCCAATGCCCGGACTTCGCCGCCCGGCGCAGCGAAGAGCATGTGGTCTGGAGCGACCCGCGCAGCCGCGAGGCGGCACCCGCGCGCGATTCGCGCTAGCACCGCCGGGCTTCGGGAGCGCAGGCGGTTGGCGTAGGCGCCCATCAAGGCGACAATGGCCGTTCCCGCACGCATCCCCGACGACCCCATCCCGGAGCAGCTAGATGGCCAGCCACGAAGTGAAAGTCCCCGATATCGGCAACTACACCGGAATCCCGGTGATCGAAGTGCTGGTCAAGCCGGGCGATACGGTGGCCAAGGACCAGGGCCTGGTCACGCTGGAATCGGACAAGGCGACCATGGAAGTACCCTCGTCGGTCGCCGGCGTGGTCAAGGAACTCAAGGTCAAGCTCGGCGACGAGATTTCCGAGGGCACCGTGGTCGCGATCATCGACGCCGATGCCGGCGGCGAACCTGCAAAAAAGGCGGAAGAGCCGAAGAAGCCGGCCGCTCCGGACAAGCCCGCGAAAACCGAACCCGCACCCGCCCCTTCGGCGCAGCCACGGCTGGCGGGAGAGGGAACTTCGGCGAAGGCAACGATCGACACCAGCCAGCCCTCGCGCCTGAGCGAGCTTGAAACGGCGGCGCTCGCGCCGGATCTCGATCCGGAAGCATCCGGGCCGAAAACGCCACCGGTCGCCTTCGGCGCCGATACGATCATGCCGGACAAGATCCCGCATGCGAGCCCGGCCGTGCGCCTGTTCGCGCGCGAGCTCGGCGTCGACCTGTTCAAGGTCAGCGGCAGCGCGCGCAAGGGCCGCATCACGAAGGAAGACGTGCAGAATTTCGTCAAGCGTGCGCTGTCTTCCGGGCCGGCGCGCGCGGCGGCCTCGGGCAGTGGTGGCGGGCTCGACCTGCTGCCGTGGCCGCAGGTCGATTTCGGCAAGTTCGGCGAGATCGAATCGAAACCGCGCTCGAAGATCAAGAAGATTTCC
>DAIMYT010000245.1:0-608 GCA_036734345.1 Dokdonella sp.
GGGAAAGGTGTCGCGATGGCCCGTGGTTGGCGAGGAAACGTATTCAGGATCACCCTTGATCACGGCGCCCATGGCCGAACTGCGCGAGCGGAACCGCGGTGTAGTTGTAGTTTCGAAGGTGCGGTCGCCCCGTATGTAGTCGACGCGCTGCAGCCCGTAGGCATCGGCGGTCCAGGTCTGCGGGATCAGATCGAGCCGGATCGTGGCCGGATCGACATTCATCCGCAGCTTCTGTTGCACGCTGAGATTGGCCCAGCGGCACGGCTTGCCGGTGCCCGGCGCACCGTCCGTCGTGATCATGATGCGCGAGTTCGGGTCACGTGGCGTGGTCGGCGGCGCAAGTGGGTTGCTCGGGCAGATGCCGCCGGTCAGAACGCAGGCCGCGTCCCAGACGACCGATGTTTCAGCACCCGTTGCCGGGTCCAGGGCCACGCGCGTCAGCGTGCCTGACCAGTCGGTCGTGTCGTAGCCGGCTTTGTAAGCCGTCGTAGTGTCCGTGAAGAGCGGCGTAGAAATCGTGGCCGGTGTCGAGGAACCGCGGCGCGCAATGATGCTGGCAATGATGTTGGTTAGCGCAGAGACGAGTTCCTGCGGACTGCTGGCGGTGA
>DAIMYT010000245.1:618-3276 GCA_036734345.1 Dokdonella sp.
CGGCTGTTGATCGCCGCATGCCACATGTCATCGATCTTGCGATCGTCATCAGTGCCGAGCACGGTGGCCGGCCAGGCAATCGTACCAAGGCGCAGCCGGTTGCCGTTTGCATCGTTCTGCAGGATTGTGCCGGAGGCGCCGAAACCGATCATGAAGTTGACCATGTGCGACCAGCTGGCCGGATCATTGGCCGGGTTCCAGTAGATTTCCTTCTTGTCGCGCGGATCCTCGTTGGGAGCCACCGGCGACTCTCCAAACAGGCTCAGAGACTTGTCCGGAAGGTACGGCGGCACCTTGAGCCGGGTCGATGCCTGGGCGGTAAAATCCGGACGCAGGTCGGTCGCCCAGTAGTGGAAGGCGATATCGGCCATGCTGCGCGCATTGGGGCCGAGTTCGTTCCACATGATCTTGCTTTCCGCCATGCTCGTGCTGTAACTACGCCCGTCCGGCAGGGTGCGCGACGTCGGGTCGTTGTCGTCGGTCGCGGTGTTCACCGTGGAGCCGTTCCAGAGGCCGTCGGTCATCTGGATATGGAAGTTCTGCCGACAGCTCAGCTCGCGATTGAGGTCGCGATCCCAGTACGGGTTGGTGTCGGCGGCGCCCGTGGCGCGCTGGTAGAACTTGCCGACTCGATCGGCCGCCGCCTGGTTTGGCGTGCCACCGCTGGCCGGGATGGCGAAAAGCCAGTTGTAGAAGTTGGTCCTTACATTATTCGTCGTCGCGTCGTCGACGAACTTGTAGATCTTCGTGTTGTTGTTGATCTGGTTGGAGTTGATGTTCTGCCAGGCAACGCGCACGTTCTGATCGAACGGCGCGAACGCGCGCGAGACCGACGTGATTGCCGAATTCTGGCGGTCGCGATAATAGGAATACCAGTTGGCGAAATTCTGCTGTTCTGCCGTTGGCAAAGCCACCCATTCCCAGTTGCCTGAGGTATAGAGCTTGGTCAGGCTCGTGGCGTCCAGGCGCCCGGTCGCCGGATCGAAAGCCAGCGTAGTGGCCGCTTTCAGCCGGTAGTATCCAGCCTTGCTGCCGCAGAACCCCGAATAGGAACCGAGATTGCGCGTGGTACTGGTCCCCGGACTGCTCGGACGGTTGACGACAATGCCGTCGTCCCAGGCTGCCCCCCAAGGCGACGGCGGGAACGAGGTCACGCCATGCTTGTACATTGGCGGGTTGTAGATCGAATTCGGGTTGTAATAGACCCCGTTCATAGGCAACGAACGTGGATCAGCCGGATCGGTGCTGCGCGGATCGATAGCGCCGGCGCAGAGCCAGGGATTGCTCGAGTTGGCCGTTCCCCAGCCGGTGTTAGTGCCCGGCGGATAGAATGGCCGGAAGTCGCCCATGTAGGTGCGCGCCATCGAACCGGAATCATCGAAGGTAAGCACGAGGTTCGGCGAAACCGTGGAGGTCAGCTCCGGTGGTGTGGCCAACAAATCGACAGTACCGGCGGCGGCCGCAGCGTGTGCCGTGTCCGGCACCACGCCAGCTCCTGCGGCAAGCACGAGGACTGCGATCAGCGCAGTTGAACGGATTGAGGCAATCGAAAAATGCAGGTTCATGGTCATGGTCCTTTCGGAATACCGTCTCAGGGGCCGCCGGCCCCAGCACCGGGATTGAAGCCGGTATTGGTTAGATCTATGGCTGAATAGACGCTCTCTGCTGCGCGGACGACTGCGTCGGTACCACCCTGGCTTCTTGCAGTGATCCGGTACCACTCATGTTTGCCTGCGAGCGTCTTTTTTTCTCCATCTCGGTTGCCATCGCCACTCCCCGCACCGGGCGGAACATCTGGGCCAAGATTCTCGATCATCAGCCTTGGTTGGCTACTCAAACTGGCCGTTTCCGCGCTACCAGTGAGGCCTGTAAGCGTGAACTCGTAGTCGCGCGCAGCATCTGAACCGGGGACGAGCCAGCTCTTGCTGGTCCTGAAGGTCTGAACGGATGGACGCAAGGTACCATTCGGCATCGGTCGATAAACGCAGTTGGCTGAGCCACTATCGTCAATGCAGGGCGGCAACGGTTGCGCACCGTTATAGCTCAGTTTCCAGAGAAAGGCCTCGCCACCTCGCACACCGTTTTCGGCACCAATCAGGGAAAGCTGCCTGTTTCGCATGCCTCCCGTCATTCTCTCCTGCAAGATTGACGTGCTGGCTGCGGTCAGTGCCAGCAAGGTCAGCAGGATCAGGAAGATCAGGGAAACAAACAGCACGGCGCCGCGCTGCTGGCGTCGCCCGGAGGAATTGAAATAGTTGGGAATGTTCATCAGCCTGCCATCCCTCATGGGTTGTAGTTTCGATTGGAAATCTGCGCGATGAATTCGCGACGCAACATGCTGCCAATCGCCAGTCCGGACGGAAGCGTATTCTGGTCAACCGTCGCTCCCGCCGCTCCTCCGGTCGCATCGAACGTATAGCGGTAACTTCTGGAGGTCGGGTCCAGTTCAAAAATCTCGTCGATCGTATTGATCAGCAGATGCGCCTCGATGCCGCTGACGGCTCGCCACAGGCAGCCCGGCTCGGGACTGGTGGGCGTCGTCGGGTTCGGCGCGACGCCTTCGGCCTTGATCGGGCAGGTGATCGTTGCGCCGTTGTTGTTGTTGACCTGGGTCGCGGTCAGGTACTGGAGCTTGCCCCAGTGCGGGCGGCCGCCGTG
>DAIMYT010000246.1:0-3268 GCA_036734345.1 Dokdonella sp.
CCGACACCGACGCGCAGGGTAACGGCCATGGCCGGCGCGGCGGCCAGGCCGAGCAAGGCGGCCAGCCAGAACAGGGAAGCCGAAGCACGCATGACGCCCTCCATAGATCGCCGGAAATTAGGCGATTGACTGTCAATCGTTTTTTGGCGGCCTCGCCGGACATTGATGGTACGGAAACGGTGTCCGAACCGGTAGCAGGCGTGAATCCACGCCGTGTTCTGGGCTAGTCTGTGGCAAGGATCCGGTTGGCGATCGCCGCCAGCCCCGGCAGCCTGGGTGCGCGCATGGGTGAGAACGAGATCGGGCAATGGCAGGCGGCCGACGCGATCTTCGACGGCCTGCTCCAACTGCCGGAATCCGAGCGCGGCGCCGCGTTGATGCGGATGAGCCTCGATGCGGATGTCCGCAGGCGCGTTGAACGCCTGCTCGAGGCCGATCGCGGAACCCGCACCTTGTCCGCCGCCGGGCAAGGCCCGTTATTCCCGACCGCCGCGGCCGGTGCGTTGCCCGGCCGCCGGATCGGCCGCTGGATGATCGAGTCCGAGATCGGTCGCGGCGGCATGTCGGTGGTCTATCGCGCGCATGCGGTTGACGCACCGGAACGCATCGCGGCACTCAAGCTGCTGACCCTCGGCGCGCTGGCCGGACCGGGCGCTGAGCGCTTCCGCCGCGAGCAGGCGATCCTTGCCCGGCTCAACCATCCCCACATCGCGACCCTGCTCGATGCCGGCATCGCCGACGACGGCACGCCATGGATCGCGATGGTGCTGGTCGATGGACTGCGCATCGACCAATGGTGCGAGCAGCACGACCTCGATCTGCGCGAGCGCGTGCGCCTGTTCCTCGAGGTCTGCGCGGCGGTGGCCCATGCGCATCGCAGCCTCGTGGTCCACCGCGACCTCAAGCCCTCGAATATCCTCGTCGATGGCGAGGGCCACGTGCGCCTGCTCGATTTCGGCATCGCACGCCTGCTCGACGACACCCTCGGCGAGAACACCGCCACCCACTGGCGCGCGCTGTCGCCGTCGTATGCCGCGCCCGAGCAGTTCAGCGGCGCCGCGCAGTCGACCGCCATCGACGTGTTTGGCCTCGGTGCCGTGCTGTACACGCTGCTGACCGGACAGCCTCCACGCACGCCGGGCTCGACGGCACCTGCCCGCATGCCCTCGAGCGCTGCACCGGCCGCCGCTGCGGCCGCCGGCGACCTCGATGCGATCGTCATGAAGGCGCTCGGCGAGGAGCCCGCTGACCGCTATGCCACCGTCAATGCACTGTCGGAAGACCTGCAGCACTGGCTGGCGGGAGAACCGATCTCTGCACGCCATGCGACCTTGCGCGAACGCGCAACGCGGTTCGCGCGTCGCAACGGCTTGCCGCTGGCACTTGCCGCGGCGGCGCTGGTTTTCCTGGTCGGCGGCAGTGTGGTTGCCTGGGACCAGGCACGCGAAGCCCGCGCCCAGGCGACGAGCGCGCTGGCCGCTCGCGCCGAGGCCATCGATTCGCTCGATCGCGCCAGTGCCTTGCGCGATTACCTGATCGGCATCTTCGAGACGCAGTCGCCGGGCAAGCCGCGCAGCGAACTGCCGAGCACCGCCGAACTGCTCGACGAAGGCGAGCGGCTCGCACTGAGCTCGACGGTCGACAATGCCGGTGTCCGCGCCGACATGCTCGATGCGATCACCCAGGTGCGACTGGCGCGCAGCGACGCGCAGCACGCAGGCCAGCTTGTCGAGCGCACGCTGGGCCTCGCCGATTCGATGGGCCCGGCTGGCGCCGCCGTTCGCGCGCGAGCCTTGATGCGGCGCTCCATCGTCGAGCGCATCGATCGCAACTACGAGAAATCGATGGCCAGCCTCGAGGAAGCACGCGGATTGCTGGCCGGGATCACCGCACAGCCGCTCGCGACCGATGTCGAACTGGCCATGGCCGACACCCTGCTGGCCCAGCGCCGCTTCGACGATGCCCTTTCCGTATTGCGTCCGCTGCTGGAGGCGGGCGGGTCGACCCCGGCGTCTTCGGCGCGGCAACGCAGGAGCCTGTTCGGTTCGATGGCGATCGCGCTGTCGGGTCGCGGCCAGGTACGCGAATCCCTGCCCTTCCGTGAAAAGGCGCTCGAGGAAACGCGCCAGCAGTTCGGCGATCGGCACTTCCGGGTCGCCCTTGCGCTGAACAATGTCTCGATCGGCAACCGCCAGATCGGCGCTTTCGAAGCTTCCGAGCGCCAGGCCAGGGAAGCCATCGCGATTTACGACGAAGTATTGGAAGGTCAGTCCGAATACCGCGGCAGTGCGCATGTCGGGCTCGGCCTGCTGCAGCTGGCCCGCGGACGCTTCGACGAGGCCGTGGAAGAACTCGACCGCGGCAATCGCGAGAACGCCGCAGTGCGCGGGATTGCACGGGCGGAAGACTACGATTTCTTCCAGTGGAATCGCGGCATCGCGCTGGCCCAGGCCGGTCGACGCGACGAGGCGATCGCCGCATTGACGCGCGCCGAGTCGGCGCTGGCGCTGAGGCCGGCGCCTTACGCGCAGCCGGTCGCGACCGCCGCGGCATGGCTGGCCATCGTCCATTGCGGGCACGGCGATGTCGTGCCGGGCGAGGCTTCGCGCAGCCGGATGCACGCGGCCCTGGCCACGCTGAAGGAGATCGCGCCCGCTGAATCGGCTACCTATGCCGAGGCGGATGCGCGCTGTTCACTCGCTTCCGGTGATGCCGTGCGGGCCCAACGCGAACTCGCGCCAGCACTGGTTTCCGACGCGAACCTCGAACCCGGATTTGCCGCTGACACGGCGAGACGTCAGGAACTGGCCAGCGAGATCGCCTATGCGATGAAAGACTTCGACGCCGCTGCATCGCACGTCCGGTTCGGCATCGAACAACTGGCCAAGGCCGGCCTAGATGCCCATCCTCTCCATGCCCGTCTCGTCGCGGCCGCAGATCGTCGCTGACAGTTCGCTTCGGCGGACTTGCCCTGAGTTGATGGTGCTATTGCTGTCTGATTGCCAGCCAGCGGGTGAAAGAAAGCGCCGCTCCCCGAGGACTTCCCCACCGCTGTCTGCAGCGCCGCAGTTTCGGCTCTTCGTAGGAGAGGCCTTCATGCCCGATGCCTTGACCAGCCGTTCGGCTGTTGAAAGCCGTCACGTGACGAAGAGCATCGCCCCTGAAGGGGGCTCCTACAACAAAGCGGCAACGCAGGCACCGCCCAGGAACCCCGCGCCGCAGTTTCGGCTCTTCGTAGGAGAGGCCTTCATGCCCGATGCCTTGACCA
>DAIMYT010000247.1:0-3227 GCA_036734345.1 Dokdonella sp.
CCTACCTCGGCTATGCGCAGAGTTTTGACGTCTGGGGCGACGGCTCGATCGTGGTGGTACCGGCGCCGGGACATACGCCAGGATCAGTGGTGATCTTCGTGAACCTGCCCACTGTGCGTTACGCCTTCGTCGGCGATGTCGTCTGGCAGAGCGAAGGCATCGAACGTCCTGCGGAACGGCCCTGGATCTCGCGCCATCTGGTCGACTTCGACGCCAGCCAGGTCCGCGAACAGATCACCCGCCTGGCCGCGCTGCACCGGAAGTTTCCGCAAATCGTCATGGTGCCGGCGCATGACGCCAGGCCGACCAAAGCGATGCCGCGGCTGGGTCGATAGGCGCGCACGACGAGAAACGGGACGCGGGGGCTACTCCCCGGCGCCACGCATTACAATCACGCCATGCAAGACCACGCCCCTGCCACCGCTTCGCAGCGCCTGATCGCGATCAAGGTCCTGCACACGGTTGTCTGGGCGCTTTTCGCCGGCTGCATCGTTGCCATCCCGATCGCTTCGCTGCTCGGCGAGCACATGGCCGCGGCATGGCTGGCTGCCATCGTGTTTGCCGAGGTCCTGGTGCTGGCGCTCAACCAGTGGAGCTGCCCGCTCACCTCGGTCGCCGCTCGCTATACGGAAGACCGGCGCCCCAACTTCGACATCTACCTGCCGCAATGGCTGGCGCGCTACAACAAGCAGATCTTCGGACCCCTGTATGTCGCCAGCGTGCTGTTCGCGCTCGCCGCGTGGTTGCGCTCGCCGGCCCTTCACTAGCCCGGAGTGGCTCCACGGCCCCTTCCCCGTTTGGCCCTTTCTGCGCATGGCGCATCGGTGCAGCCTGTGGGCCCTGGTCCGCCGTGACCGCGACTGTCGAACACAGAGGCCCGCCGCCATGACTTCCACAACCGACCCGTCCGCGGCGGCACCACCTGCAGCCCCCGCGGCAAGCCCGCAATCGGTTCCCGCGCGCGACTCATTGCAGTCGGCCCGACCTGCGCAAGACCTGTCGGGACTGCATGATTTCGATTACATGGTCGGCCGCTGGCACGTGCGCCACCAGCGCACCGATCCGGGCAGGCAGGACTGGAAGGAGTTCAATGGCACGAGCAGCACGCGCACGACCATGGGTGGCGCCGGAAACGTCGAGGACAACGTGATCGAACTGCCCTCCGGCACCATTCGAGCCATGGCCGTCCGCGCCTACGATCGCGAGACTGGCCTTTGGGCGATCTGGTGGATCGATGGCCGCCGCCCCCACGGTAAACTCGATCCGCCGGTCAAGGGCCGTTTCGAAAATGGCATCGGCCGCTTCCATGCCGACGACACGATCGACGGCAAGCCTGTGCGCGTCCGTTTCACCTGGACCTATGCCGCCCCGGACAGGGCGCGCTGGGAGCAGGCGTTCTCCTCGGACGCCGGCCAGACCTGGGAAACCAACTGGATCATGGAATTCACGCGCACCTGAACCCACGCGATTGCGCGCTTACTCGAAGCCGTTGGCGAACAGCGTGTCGTTGACATAGCGGTACACTGCGCCCTGGTTGACGAATTCGATGTCGCGCCCGAGTGCGCCGACGAACAGCGAACCATCGTCGCCTTGCGCAAGATCGAATCCGAACAGGTCGTTGGCCCGCGCATCGGCCAGCTCGAGCTTCTGCACCTGCGACCACATTCCGCCGACCTTCCTGAACACGTAGGCAGCGCCCTGGTAGGCGGGCTTCGAGCATCCGAGCACGAGCACGTCGTTGCGCAGGGACACCTGCGAGCAGATCATGTCTGCGCTGGCGTCATCGGGCAGCAGGTTGGTTTCCGGCAACCAGTTGTTCGCGGTGCGCCGGTAGAGCACGACCGGGCGCATGGCTTCGAGGCTGGTGACGGCGAGCAGGCTGCCGTCAAAGCTGATGCCGCGGCCAAAGCCCTGGCCGGTGCCGGTTCCAACGAGCGCGGGTTGCGGCTGCCAGGTGCCGGCGTTGCGCACGTACACGGCCACTTCGCCGACGTCGCTGGTGCCGAGATCGACATTGGAGTCACCGAGCAGCATGAGGTCGCCGCGAATCTGCGCGGCCCAGGCGCGATGCGGGATACTCTGCGTCGGTGTCCAAATGCCGCCGCCGCTGCGCTGGTAGACCGTTGCATTTTCGCCGAATTCGCCGATTACGGCGGTACTTCCGTCGAGGGCGAGGCTGAACCCGAACGTGATCTCGTAGCCGGAGACGGCCGGAAACAACTGCGCCTCCAGCGACCAGAGGCCGGCATCGCGGTGGAATACGTAGACCGCGCCGCCCTGCGGCTCGCCATTGAACGCGCGGCCTGTTGCACTGATCAGGGCGATGTCGCCCTGCAGGGCGATGACCGATCCGAATCCATCATCGGTCATGCCGTCCGGCGCCAGCAAACGTGACTGGAACGCATAGGATCCGTTCGCATCGCGCTGGTAGACATAGACCGCGCCGCGCTGGAGCTGCGCGCCGACGTCTTCCGCACGGGCGCCGATCATCAGGGTGTCGCCATCCACGGCCACCACCGAGGCATAGGCACCGGTCAGGCCCTGGCCGAGATCGGCCTGCCGGGTCAATGCAAAAGTGGCCAGCGACTGCACGCTGGCAAACAACAGGACGCCTTGCGCGGGGTTGCCGAAGCGCGCCGCGAGCGGATTGCCGACGATGACATTCGGGCCGTTGCGGTCGATGTCGATGCGACTGCCCAGGTACTCGTCGGGACCACCCTGCGGGTCCGCGGCGACCACGCCCGTCGCGTTGCTGAAATCCGGCGTGTACTGCAGCAGAACGACGGCGCCGGATGCGCTGGCCTGGCCCGCGCGGGAGCACGAGCCGACCAGCGCCCAGACGCCATCCATGGCCAGGGCGCAGCCAAAGCCATCACTCGCCGCTCCGCTGAGCAGGATCGGTCCGAACAGGGACCAGGTGCCGCCGCTGCGGGTGATGCTGTAGGCGCGTCCGACGCGCGAGGTCGCCGGATTGGAAAGCGTGGTCACGACGATGTGGTCCGGTACCGCGCGGTCGGTGCCGCTGATGGCGACTGCCGTGCCGAAGCGGTTCTGCGAATGATCGCCTGCCGCCGGTTCGACCAGCCGGGCGACCTGCGACCAGGTGTTGATGGTCAGCTCGAACACATAGGCTGCGCCGGCCTGGGCCTGTCCTGCGGTCTCGCCGGGCGCACCCACGACCAGGGTGCCGGCCTCGATGGCCACGGAGCTGCCAAACCGGCCCTGTG
>DAIMYT010000248.1:0-3147 GCA_036734345.1 Dokdonella sp.
TTCTCGTGCTGTCGTAGGCAGAAAGGACCAGGGTACCTTCGTCGAAGGCGAGCCGAGCGCTGGAGTCGCCGGGAATCTCGATGTCCTGGCCGGGCAGGTGCGACCACGCGGAGCCGTTGCGCGCATAGGTGCGGACGATGCCCGGGATCGGCGAATCGCCGAGATTGCTGGCCACGGCGAGGTCGCCATCGATCGCCACGGAATTGCCGAGGATACCGTTGGGCACGCCCTCGCCCGAAGCAATGGCACCGAGGGTCTGGTTCAGGGCATAACCCGCGGCAAGGGCAGGCGTGTTGCCGAGCACAGCCAGCACCACCAGCAGCACTCGGATGAGAAAGGTGGGACAAGCCCGGCCGCTCACGGCCGCTGGCGAAACAATCGGAAATATCGACATCGGGGGACCTCGGAAAGCTTCAGCTATCCGTTGTCACGCAATCCGGTGGCGCAAGGGGCCAACCAGACGCAGGGCGGGACTGGCTGGGTGGACCGATGCCCGCCAACTTTCCCGAAATGTCCGGGTTCGGGGGTAAACGACGTTACCCGGAGGCAGCCAACCCCGGCCGATCTGGACCCTCGCCATGCTTCCTTCGACAACTCGCTCGGTCTTCCTGCTCGTCATCATGGGCTTGTCTTGCGCAACACCAATCCCTTCGACGGCTCGCGACAGTGATCCTGACCGCAGCTTCGGCGCGGCCGGCAGGGTTGTCATGCCATTCCCGGGAGGACTCTCGATCGTCGAGAGATTCGCCGACGTCAAATTGCTGCAGGACCAGAAGCTGCTCGTTTCGGCGACGGTCGCGACTGGCGGACCGGCGGATTCGGATATGGGCGTCATGCGCCTGAACGCCAACGGTTCGCTCGATACGACGTTCGGTGTCGGTGGCGCCCGTGTCGTCGGGTTTGACCGGCCGGGCAGCAGCAATTCCGACATCGTTCGCGGCATGGATGTCGATGCGAACGGTCGCATCGTGCTGTTCGGCGAAGCAGCGGGTGGCGTTGGCGGCATCGACATGGCGGTGGTTCGGCTGACCGCGGACGGCTCGCTCGACAACAGCTTCGGTAGCGGCGGCAAGGCAACCGTGGCCTTCGATCTCGGTTCGACACCCGCGCGCCGCGGTGACCAGGCGACCAAGGGAATCGTGCTGGCGAATGGCTCGATTGTGGTAGTCGGCCTGGCTTCAACTGCTGCCGGCAGCGTCATGGCGATAGCGCGGTTGACGCCCGGGGGACTGTTGGACACTGCGTTCGATGGTGATGGCAAGGTCACGCTGAGCTTTGGCGGCGGCTTGGCTGATACCGCGCTCGCCTACAGCGTGCTGGCGGCAGCTGACGGCCAACGCATCTATGCAGTCGGAGGCGCGGCAGTGTCCGGCAATTATGATTTCGCGATCGCCCGCCTGCTCGGCAACGGCAGCCTCGACACGACGTTTGGCGGCGATGGCATGGTGACCTTCGGTTTCGATATCGCCGGCACGCTGGCCGACGTGGCCACCGGGATGGTTGTTCTTCCTGATGGAAGATTCCTGCTCTGCGGCGCCGCGCTGGTGGCCTCCCCGTACAACTCCGACTTCGCCTGCGTGCGTCTGCTCGCCAGCGGCGCCTTCGACAGCGGCTTCTATCCGGCCCTGGTCCCGTTCGACCTCGACAGCAACAAGACCGACGACGCCTACGCGACGCGCCTCGACGCACAAGGCCGCATCCTCATGGCGGGCAGTGCATCGATCAGCAATCCCTGGCAGAAGATGGCCGTGGCCAGGCTGCTTGCCAGCGGCCAGGTCGATCCCTCCTTCGGCAACGACGGTCGTATCACTTTCGACGGCGGCTCCGGCAGCCTGAGCGCCGAAGCCGGTTCCCTGCTCGTGCAACCCGACGGCAAGATCGTTGTTGCCGGATCTACGACGCTCGGTACAGGCAACAGCTACGTACAGGTCGTGCGCATGATTGGCGATACCGTGTTTGGCAGTGATTTCGAAGTGTCAATGCAATAGATCCCGGGCCTTCCGGGGCGCGGTGCCGATTGGCCTTGCATTGGCCGGACCCGGATTAGACTGCAGGCGCACACCCCGGCCGGAACGCCAGGACGCTATTCAGGGCGTTCCGCAGAAAATTCCTCCGCTCCCTTTCCTCCGAGATAACGCTGGAAGTGCCCGTAGAGCTTGCGGAAGGCGTAACGCGTCTGCGCGAGGCCGCGCGTGTCCCAGCCGTGCGGCGCATTCGGCAGCACGACGAAGTCGACATCCTTGCCCTGCAGGATCAGGCGCTGCACGAGGCTTACCGAATCCTTGAACAGCACGATGTTGTCGCGCATGCCGTGGATCAGCATGAGATGGCCCTTGAGATCGCCCGAGCGCAGATAGGCCGAGGATTTCGCGTACTGGGCCTGGTGATCCTGTGGCGCCATCATCGTCTGCATTTCGCCGGTCAGCGCGTGGAACACGTTGGTCGCCGGCGCACCGGCCACGCCGGCCTGGTAGGCATCGGGATAACGGAACATCGACATTGCGGTCAGCAGGCCGCCGTAGCTGCTGCCCCAGATGCCGATCCGCTTCGCGTCGACGAAACCCTGGTCGACCAGCCAGCGCGTGCCGCTGTAGAGATCATCGACGTCGACGCCGCCGTAGTCTTCGCGGATGCGTCGACGAAATGCCTTGCCATGGCCCGAACTGCCGCTGATGTCGACGTTCATGACCACGTAGCCCTGCTGGGCGAGGAACTGGTCGAGCCCCCAGGTCGGGTGGTAGACGCGCCCGCCCCACTCGTTGTGCACCGAGTTGCTGTAGACCGAGCCGAGGATCGCCGGATATTTCTTGGCCGCATCGAAATCGGGCGGCAGGGTCAACCGCGCATGCACCGGCGTGCCGTCGTTGACGTTCGGGAAGGCGACGTACTTCGCGGCGACCCAGTGGTAATCGCCGAACTCAGGCAGCGGCGAATGCGTGACCTGCCGTCGAGCGGTCGACGTCGTGCTTGCAGCGGTCGATTGCAGGTAAAGGTCCGGCGGCGTGACATCGTTCGAATAGAGGTCGGCGAGGTGCCTGCCGTCGGGCGAGACCAGCGGATGATGCGCCCCTTCGGCCGGCGTCAGCGCCTTCAATGCACCGCCGTCCAGCGCCACGCGATAGACGCGGCGCGATTGGGCATTGCCTT
>DAIMYT010000249.1:0-3068 GCA_036734345.1 Dokdonella sp.
ATGATGCGCTCGCCGGGCTTGGCATAGACGTGCAGCTTGCGGAAGGTCGAGATGTTGTCGAGGCCGGCATTGGTGCGGGTGTCGGCGATCATGACCAGACCGTCCCTTACCAGCACTCCGCAACAATAGGTCATTCCAGGTCCCCAACACGCCCGAACCGGGGGCGGCGCAACTAGTAGCGAATTTCAGGGGGGCCTCCAACCCCAATTCCCCCTCCCGTGGTCCCAAGGCACGGGCATGGCGGGGAGATGGCCGAACGGCTAGAAATCAGGTCCGGGGCAGGGGGAAGACATGCGAAAATCGATCCTGATCGGCGTCGCGATCGTGCTGCTCGCCGGCACGTCCGCGGCTTCTTCCAGGGCCTGGGCCGGGCCGTGGGAAGACGGCATGGCGGCCTATAATCGCGGCGACTATGTGCCGGCCATCAAGCTGTTCCGGCCGCTGGCGCAGGCCGGCAATGCCAAGGCGCAGAACGTGATCGGCGTGATGTACCGCAAGGGCCAGGGCGTCGCCCGCAGCCCGGCGCGCGCCTTCATGTGGTTCAGCATGGCCGCGGCGCGCGGCGACGCCGGGGCGAAGGCGGAACTGGCGGAGGTATCGAAGGAGATGACGTCCGCCGAAATCTCGCAGGCGCGCGAGATGATGCAGGCCTGCGACGCTTCGAGCTACCGCGACTGCGCGTATTGATCGACCGTTTGCCGAAGTTGCTATCGCGGCCCCGCCGGCGCGGGCCTATGATTCCGGTGCTCGGGCCGCGGCGGCATCCACCAAAAAGGCATCGTCGACGGGCACGCCGAGCGCGGTGACGAGCCGGTTGGTTTCCGCGGCCATGCCGACGATGGCGACCAGTTCATTGTATTCGGCCTCGGTCATGCCCTTGGCCCGCGCAGCCGCCGTGTGCGAATGGATGCAGTAGCTGCAGCCGTGGGCGATCGACACCGCCACATAGAGCATTTCCTTGACCTTGGGCTCCAGCGCGCCCGGCGCCATCACCTCCTTGATGCTCTCCCAGGTCCGGCGCAGGGTTTTGGGATCGTGCGCGAGCGCGCGCCAGAAATTGTTGACGAAATCCGACTGCCGGACTTTGCGGATGTCGTCGAAGACGGCGCGTGCCTCGCTCGAAAGTTCGTCGTCGGAAAGCAGCTTGACGGTCGCCATGGATAATCTCGCGGGTGCTGTTGCTGACAGCCGTGATGCTAGCATGAAAGGTCGAACGCTGCTTCTGCAACTCCGCTATTCCGTGCAGGGGAACAGGATCGCCAGGCTTTGATTGCGCCGGTCTGACGGCGGTCCTATAAAAAGAAAAACACAAGGGAGGTCGCATGGGCAGCCGGCTATCACGAGCGGCATGCGCCCCATTGTTCGGCGTCATCCTGATCGCCGCAACGCCGGCGTCGGCGCAGAAGAAGGGCGGCACGCTGCGGCTCTATCACAATGACAATCCGCCCTCGACCTCGCTGCTGGAAGAATCGACCATCGCCTCGGTGATGCCGTTCGCGGCCGTGTTCAACAATCTCGTCGTGTTCGATCCGGCCAAGCCGCACGAAAGCCTTGTTACGGTCATCCCGGACCTCGCCGAAAGCTGGTCGTGGGATTCCACCAACACCAGGCTGACGTTCAAGCTGCGCCAAGGCGTGAAATGGCACGACGGCCAGCCGTTCACGGCCAGGGACGTGCAGTGCACCTGGCGGATGCTGATCGGCAAGGCCGAGACCCAGGACTTCAAGCGCAATCCGCGCAAGGTCTGGTACACCAAGCTGAAGGACGTCAGCACCAACGGCGACCATGAGGCCACGTTCGAATTGAGCGAACCGCAGCCAGGCCTGCTGGCGCTGCTCGCCAGCGCGTTTTCGCCGGTCTATCCCTGCCATGTGCCGCAGCAGGTGATGCGCACCAGGCCCATCGGCACCGGCCCGTTCAAGTTCGCCGAGTTCAAGCGCGGCGAGTCGATGCGGCTGACGCGCAATCCGGATTACTTCAGGAAGGACCGGCCCTATCTCGACGAGATCGCGGTACGCACCATCGACAGCCGCGCCACCCGCATGCTGGCGTTCTCGACCGGCGACTTCGACATCACTTTTCCCTCCGACGTCAGCGTGCCCCTGATGAAGGACATCCAGGCGCGTTCGCCGAACGCGGTCTGCGAGATGACCACGACCGGCGTGCTGACCAACCTGATGGTCAACCGCGCCAACCCGCCATTCGACAACCCCGACATCCGGCGGGCGATGTCGCTGTCACTCGACCGCAAGGCGTTCAACACCATCCTGATGGAGGGGCAGGCGCGGATGGGCGGCGCCATGCTGCCGAAGGACGAGGGCGAGTGGGGCATGCCGCCGGAAATGCTGGCGCAGCTTCTGGGCTATGGCCCCGACACGGCGAAGAATCTGGCTGAAGCGCAGGCGATCATGCAAAAGCTCGGCTACAGCGAAGCCAAACCGCTGTCGATCAAGGTGCAGACCCGCAACCTGCCGAGCTATCGCGATGCCGCCGTGATTCTCACCGATCAGCTCAAGAAGATCTACATCAACGCCGAACTCGACATTCTCGACACGCCGCGCTGGTACGCCAAGCTGCAGCGCAAGGATTACACCATCGGGCTCAACCTCACCGGCGTTTCCGTCGACGACCCCGATGGCAATCTCGTCGAGAACTATTCCTGCAATTCCGAGCGCAACTACACCCAATACTGCAACGCCGAGGTCGACGGGCTGCTGGCGGCGCAATCGCGCGAACTGGACAAGGACAAGCGCCGCAAGATCGTCTGGGACATCGAGCGCATCCTGGTCGAGGACGCCGCCCGGCCGGTGATCCAGCACAACGCCGCCGCCAATTGCTGGCAGCCTTACGTGAAGAATTACAAGCCACACAGCAACAGCCAGTACAACAACTCGCGGTTCGAGGACGTGTGGCTGGATAAGTGACGATGCGTAGGGGCGTCAGCCGCAGGCGTAACCCACTGGTGTTGTTGCGACAGGATGGTGGGTACGCTTCGCTAACCCACCCTACGCAGATCGATACATTTATTCCTGCGACTGCCCTTGCCATTGCCCCGGCCGGCCAGCCTG
>DAIMYT010000250.1:0-3045 GCA_036734345.1 Dokdonella sp.
AGCAGGCGTTCGGCCTGGCAGGCGCGGGTGCCCAGATGCACGTCGGAAATGAACACCGAGCGCACGCGCGTTGCGGTCATGGCTTGCGCCCGATGAAGGCGTACCAGGGCACACGCGCCCATGGCAGGTACGGGACCTTTGCACGCGCCTCGGTCACTTCGCAGTCCGGGAGCACGCTGCACAGGGTCGGCAACTGCGCGCTGTCGAGGTTCACGCCATCGTAGCCGAACCAGGCCGGCCAGAACCTGCGCGTCGCCCATGAATGGTGGGCCAGTCCCTGCAAGGGGCGTTGCGCGGCCACGTAGAAGTCGACCACGGCCAGTTGTCCGCCCGGCTTGAGCATCGCGATTGCATTGACGACCGCGGCACGCCAGTTCGGAATCATCGTCAATGCATAGGAGAGAATGACGGCATCCACGGCCTGCGCGGGCTGCCAGCGCGTCGCATCGCCGTGGGTCGCGCGTATCTGTGGATATCGCCGGCCGCGCTGGCGTGCCCGTTCGACCATTGGCAGGCACAGGTCGACCACTTCGTAGCACGCCAGCCGCGAGGCGCGCTCGCCGAAAAACTCGATGTTGCGACCAGTGCCGCCGCCGAGGTCGACAACGTGCGCATTCCCGGGAACGACCAAGCGGTCGATCAACTGCCCGCGGCCGTGCAGCAGGCGCTCGCGAAAGCGGTCGTAGTGCTCGATCTGGGGAGCATAGAAGGCAGCCAGGCTGTCCGCCTGTGAGGCCGCTCTAGGCATGCCGCGGGCCATGGCGCGCAGCACGGAAAAATCGGATCGAAGGGCCTCAAGCCGGCGCATCGGCGATCACGAAGCCGGCATAGGTGTGCACGCGGTCGCCCGCCTGCAGGGCATTGGCCATCTCGTCGCGGAAACGCAGGACGTCGCGCAGGGGCCGATCGTGCGGGCCCACGCGCAGCGCGTCGAGCCAGGCGGGTTTTGCCTGGGCGCTGCGCAGCAGGATGCGCGCTCCGGGCGTGGCGCTGTCGAGTATGGATTCCCACTCCTCGCGCAGTGCGGCCGGATGGTAGGAACCCATCCAGTCCATGTGGTCGAGCAGGACATAGCGGCTGATCGCCTCCGCGGTTGCCTTGAGGAAGCCGGTCACGGTCGTCGTATGTAGTGCGATGCGCTCGACGAGGCCGCTCTTGAGCCGTTCGAAGTTGTCCGCCTTGAGGTACTCCGGGCAGCAGTCGCGCCCGTAACGCCCGGTCAGGTAGAGGCGCCAGAAGTAGTTGTCGGAAAGTGGCAGCTGGCGGAACACGTACTGCACCGATTCGCGGATGAAACCTGCAACGCCGCCGGCGTGCTGCGCCTCGACCAGTCGACGCTGGGGATGCGGCACGCCGAGCAGGGTCATGACGAACTGGCGCGAGATCGTCCAGTTGACTGCCCGGTTCCACAGGCGTGGGGCCACGCGTTCGTCGTAGATGCGACGCTGTTCCTCGACGTCGCGCGCATTGAGCAGGTCGATCGTGGCGGCGAGCAGCTTTGGCTGCGAGCGGAACCAGCTGCGTACGCAACGCGCGACGACGCCGGACAGGCCGTGGAAATAGAAGCTTCCCTGGCGGCTCGTGAACCAGCGCGTGTGCCGGTCCCACCAGGACCGCGCGAAGGGCGAAAGTTCGCCGCGCAGGCGATCCAGGTAGAGGCACTCGAAGCGCGGATGGTAGCCCTCGCCGAAGATCAGGAAAAAGTCCTCGAATGCCAGCGTCCGGATCGCCGCGATCTTCAGTTCGAGCAGGGCGTTCTGGCGTGGATTGGCATCCACGCAATGGATGCGTCTCGGGCCGCGCAAGGCGTAATCAAGCGCATTGCAGCCGGCGCTGGTGATGACCAGGACGGTGTCGTCCGGCCCGAGGGCGAGCGCCTGGTGGTCGATTGCCGGATCTTCCCAGCAGGTGTTGTAGACGAGGCTGCGCGACCAGATCGCATCGAAAACGCGGCTGTCGATGCGGTCGCGCAGGCTCGGGCGGGTAGCGGGCAGGATGTCTGACATTCGCCGTGATCCGGAAGGCTGCGTTCGGGTCGCATCCTGCGTCCGTTGCATGACAGCCAAATGATGGAATACGTCATCGCGGTGAAACGTTTCCTGCCGAGCATGGCGCGACACGGAAGAGGAAAGTCCACGGCATGCTCAATCTCGAATCAAGAATCGAGTCGCGCTTTCCGCATTGGTTTGCTGGGCGGCGTGGTGATTTTGCGCGACCGCTGGTGCGTTCGCTGGCGAAGCTCTCGCGCATCGATGCGATCGAGCAGTTCCTGCGCGAGAACGCCCACCTGCGCGGACTGGCGCTGGTCGAGGCTGCACTGGCCTGGCGCAACTGTCGCTTCCTCGTCGACCAGGTCGAGCGCGAACGCATTCCGGAAACCGGCCGCGTCGTCATCGTCGCGAACCATCCACTCGGTGCGCTCGATGCGCTGGCCCTGCTGGCCATGGTCGGCAGCGTGCGGCGCGACGTGCGCATCGTCGCCAATGATTTCCTGTCGGCGTTCGAAGGACTTTCCGACCTTTTCATACCGCTGCGCATGCTCGGCGCAAAACCCGGAGCCAAAAGCCTGCGCCGGATCGACGCGGCGCTGGCGCGCGAAGAAGCGGTCATCGTGTTCCCGGCCGGCGAGGTGTCGCGCATGACCGCGCTCGGCGTCCGCGACGGGCGCTGGCGGCACGGCTTCCTGCGCTTTGCCGACCAGGCCGGCGCGCCGGTCGTGCCGGTTCGCATCGAAGGTCGCAATTCCGTGCTGTTCTACGGTGTATCCGCGTTCTTCAGGCCGCTCGGCACCAGCCTGCTGGCGCGCGAGATGTTTGCGCGCGAAAAGCGCCTCGTGATCCGCATCGGCGAGCCGCGCGCGCTCGACGATGTGTTCAAGGGAAACGGCGACCGCTTGCGCGCCAGCCGCGATGTGCGCCGCGCCGTGTATGCCATCGGGCGGCGCAATGACCGCTGGATCGCGCACCAGGCGCCGCTGGTGCACCGGCCACCGGTCGGCGCGATCCGCGCGGAACTCGATGGCCTCGATCTGCTCGGCGAAACCGC
>DAIMYT010000251.1:0-2991 GCA_036734345.1 Dokdonella sp.
GGGTGCAAAAAAAGACAAAACATCCGATCAGGGCGCCGACCGCAAACAGGATCAGGCCCAGATAGAACGAAGGCGCCGCCATCATCGGCACGTAGGAGGTCATCATCACGCTGGAACCGCCCTGGTAGACGGCGACGTTGTTCATGACCGCGCCGACTGCCATCAGCGCGAATGCCGCCCAGGCGATCTTCGGCGTGGCGATCCGGCAACGCAGCAGGGTCGACGAGCAGAAATACAGGACCGCAATCTCGAAAAAGATGATCCAGAAGACCAGCATGTCGAGACCGTGCGCGGTCAGTACCTGGTAGAACGTGCTGGCTTCGAGCCAGTGGATGGTCGGCCAACGCGTGAGCACGACGCCGATGGCAAGGATGCCGCCGATGAGCAGGAAGATCACGCCCGCAACGGCGTTGGCGACTATCAGTTTTTCCGCCTGGGACTCGAACTGCAGGCCGGAACGCGGGCAGGTCCGATAGGTTGTGTCATGGGACATTGCCGACCTCCGCCTTCACGTAGATGCGCCCGACCATCGTGTGATGGCCGATGCCGCAGAATTCGTTGCAGACCACCGAGTAGGTCCCGCTCTGGTTCGGCGTGACCGTCACCACATGCTCGTAGCCGGGCACGATCTGGATGTTGATGTTGGCCGGTTGCAGCGAGAAGCCGTGGTTGTAGTCCATCGAGGTCAGATGCAGCCGGTAGGTCTGGCCCTGCTGCAATTCCAGGATCGGCCAGAAGTTCCACAACCGCGCGAGCATGTACACATCGCTGCCGGGTGGCGGCGCGACGACCGGGGTTTGCATGTCGGTCTCGGTGCGCACGGTGTACTTGTCGACCATGGCCTGGGCCTTGGCCGCGAACTGCTCCGAGGTGGTCTTGTAGGTTTCGGTGGAGAGGTTCTGCTTACCGTAGATGTGCCAGTAGATCATCATGAAAAACATGATCATGCACCAGACGAACGCGATGGCGATCCAGGTGCCTTCGACGCGATCCAGCGGATGCTTCCACCAGAGTCGCTCGGTTGGAGGTAAAATTGCACTCATGAGTTGTCCCCCCCGGGTTGATGCAACGTTCGGGCTTACTTGGCAACCGGAATGGTCAGGATGTCGATGACGCCCCAGAGGATGTAGACCACCATCGGAACCAGGACCCCGATGAAAAGGAGCAGGAACGGGTTGTCGAGCAATTTCTGCATCATCGGAACCTTTTCATCGTGCGCCTGCGAGGTTTCCATAGACTTCTCCGCCGTTAGTCTTGACCGTCCACCCAGCTGGCAGGTCTCGCCCATTTACGGACGATCCACGATGCGCATCCATGATCTGGATCAAGTCGCGGCCAGAAATACCCCGCCTGGGGGATGACATCGGCGGAACGGTCGGGGATCCTGCCGGCCCTGGCAGGGCCTGACTGGAGCGAGACGTGGCGGAGAGCGAGCCAATCCCGAAGCAGAACCTTGATGACCGTGCACGACCGCGCGCGGTTGGCTGGTGGCTGCTCAGTTGCTGTGTCGTATTGCTGACCCTGGTGATGGTCGGCGGGGCGACGCGCCTGACCGAATCGGGCCTGTCCATCGTCGACTGGAAGCCGGTCACCGGGGTGCTGCCGCCGATCGGCGAGGCGGCCTGGCAGGCGGAATTCTCGCGCTACCAGGCAAGCCCCCAGTACACCGCGGTCAACCAGGGCATGGACCTGAGCGAGTTCAGGACGATTTTCTGGTTCGAGTACTTCCATCGCCTGCTGGCGCGGCTGCTCGGCCTGTGGTTTGCCTTGCCGCTGCTGTGGTTCTGGCTGCGCGGCGCGATTCCTGCACGATTGCGCTGGCCGCTGCTCGGAATCCTCGCGCTCGGCGCCGCGCAGGGTTACCTCGGCTGGTTCATGGTCAAGAGTGGCCTGGTCGACGTGCCGCGGGTCAGTCCGTATCGGCTGGCGGCCCATCTGGCTCTCGCCCTGCTCGTCTATGCACTGATGCTGCGCCTGGCCCTCGGCCTGCTGCTGCCACGCGTCGCCGCTGCGGATGGCAAGCCGGCGAAACGCTGGCCGCGCGGCGTCCTGCTTTCGCTGGTGGCGCTCACGATCCTGTTCGGCGCCTTTGTCGCCGGCCTGCGCGCCGGGCACATGTACAACACGTTTCCGTTCATGGCAGGGCATCTGGTTCCGCCGGGCCTGTTCGCCATGGAACCGGTCTGGCGCAACTTCTTCGAGAATCCGGTGGCCGTGCAGTTCATCCACCGGTCGCTGGCATTGACCACGCTCGCGGCCACCCTGTGGGCGTGGTGGCGGATGCGCGCGGTGGCGCTGGATCGCGCACAAGTCCGCTCGCGGCAGGCCCTGCTGCTGATGGCGCTGATCCAGGTCGGCCTCGGAATCTCCACGCTGGTCTGGGTCGTGCCGGTCTGGCTCGGTACCCTGCATCAGGGTGGCGCCGTGCTCCTGCTCAGCGCGGTGATCGCCGCCGGCTGGTTCTGGCAAACGCGGCCAGCCGAATCGGCCTGAGCATCACCCGGCGAAGGCGGGCGCCTGGCCGAGCGGAGTGTTTGCCGGTCAATGCGCGAGGAAATCGCGCAGCGCGTTGAATTGCTGCAGCATGACCCGTGGCTGGTGCGGTGCCGGCAATGCCGCCACGGCGCGAGCCTGCGGATCGACGACGATGATCGAGGTCGTGTGCTCCATGCTGCGCACGCCACTTGCTTCGATGTTCTCCGCATAGACGATGCCAAGCGAGCGCGCCAGCTTTTCAAGCTGGGACGGTTCACCGGAAAGACCGATCAACTCACTGCTGAAAAAGCCGAGATAGCTGGCGATCCTCTGCGGCGTGTCATTCGCCGGATCGACGCTGACGAAGACGATGCGGGGAATTTCACCAGCCTGCCCCCCTTCGGCCATCAGCGATCGCATCGCGCTCAGCGAGCGCAAGGTCGTCGGACAGATGTCAGGGCATTGCAGGTAGCCGAAATAGAGCAGGCTCCAGTGCCCCTTCAGGTCGTCCTTGCC
>DAIMYT010000252.1:0-976 GCA_036734345.1 Dokdonella sp.
CGGTGGTACGCCATGCCCGGCGCCTGCTCGTGGTCAGTGCCGATCTTGGCCGTCTCGCGGTGCGCGACTACGGCGCCGACCCGGCCTCGGTCCGGGTCA
This sequence comes from Dokdonella sp., assembly GCA_036734345.1. Classification (GTDB taxonomy): domain Bacteria; phylum Pseudomonadota; class Gammaproteobacteria; order Xanthomonadales; family Rhodanobacteraceae; genus Dokdonella. The sequence continues at coordinate 100 of DAIMYT010000252.1, forward strand.
TTGCCAATGGCTGTGATGCGGCGACATTCCATCGAGGCGACCGCGCCGCGGCACGCGCGCTGTGCGCTGTCGATCCCGCAAGCGAACTGGTTCTCTACGTTGGCCGGCTGGTTGCCGAAAAGGGCCTGCGCGAACTCGTCGAGGCCATGCGACGCTTGCGCGAATCGCGCCCGCGAGCCGAACTTGCGCTGCTGGGGGACGGTCCGCTGCGCGGCGAAATGGAGGCACTTGCGGCGAATCCGGCAAATGGCCTGCGCCTGGTCGGTTCGCAACAGCCGAATGAGGTCGCGCGCTGGATGGCGGCCTGCAACCTGCTGGCCTTGCCGAGTTATTCGGAGGGCCATCCGAATGTGCTGGTCGAAGCCCTGGCATGCGGGCGCCCGGTCGTTTCCACGCCGGTTGGCGGGGTACCCGAAGTTGTCGACGAGACCTGTGCCATCCTTGTGCCGCCTCGCAATGCCACGGCTCTGTCCGAAGCGCTGGCTGCCGTACTCGGGCGCGAATGGGATGAATCTGTTCTGTCGCAGCGCTTTTCGCGCAGCTGGAGCGACGTGGCGAACGAGACCCTCGCGGCCTGCGCCGAAGCGATGGCTGCACATGGAAACGAATCAGGGGAGCAAGCCTAGCCGTGTGTGGAATTGCAGGATTCAGCGGCGCCCGGTCGCGCACGGAAGACGCCCGCAGCGAACTGGAGACGATGATCCATACCCTGCATCATCGCGGGCCCGACGGCTATGGTTACCATGTCGGCCCCGGCATCGGCCTCGCCCACGCGCGGCTCTCGATCATCGACCTGGTCACGGGCGAACAGCCCATCCACAACGAGCGCGGCGACGTCTGGACCGTCTTCAACGGCGAGATATTCAACTACGTCGAA
>DAIMYT010000252.1:986-2989 GCA_036734345.1 Dokdonella sp.
GGTCGCCCGCGGACACCGGTTCTACACGCAGTCGGACACCGAGGTCATAGTCCACCTCTACGACCGCTACGGTGACCGCTTTGTCGATCACCTGAATGGACAATTCTCGATCGCCCTCTGGGATGGACGCCGGCGTCGCCTCGTGCTGGCACGCGACCGCGCCGGAATCCGGCCACTGTTCCACACCCGTGCGCGCGGCCGCACCTGGTTCGCTTCGGAGATCAAGGCCCTTCTGGCCGTGCTCCCGGAGTGCGCGACATTGCATGCGAATGGCCTGGTCGAAGCACTGACCTACTGGGCGCCAGTCGACCCGGAAACCCTGTTCGAAGGCATCCATAGCCTGCCGCCCGGCCACTTGCTGGCCATCGAGGAGGATGGCCGCGAGACCCTCACCCGCTATTGGGACTGGACCTTCCCGGTCGCCGGCACGCCCTCGCCGTTTGCCTCGGTTGAACAGGCTACCGAGGAGTTGAAGGCGCTGCTGATCGACGCCGTGCGCCTGCAGCTGCGTGCCGACGTCCCGGTCGGCGCCTACCTCAGCGGCGGACTCGACTCCTCCGGCATAGTGGCGATGATCCGCGGCTTCACGCAAACGCCGGTGCGCACGTTTTCGGTTGCATTCGCGGATGCCGAGTTCGACGAAAGCGAGCACCAGCAGGCCATGGTGCGGCATCTCGGCACCGACCACACCACCCTGCACTGCACGCGCGAACAGATCGGGGCCGCGTTCCCGCGCCTGATCCGACACGCCGAGACGCCGGTCCTGCGCACCGCGCCGGTGCCGATGATGCTGCTTTCGCAGCGGGTTCGCGAAGAAGGCTACAAGGTCGTGCTGACCGGCGAAGGCGCCGATGAAGTATTTGGCGGCTACGACATCTTCAAGGAAGCCAAGGTCCGCCGCTTCTGGGCCCGGCAGCCCGAATCGACGTTGCGTCCGAAGCTGCTCGGCCGTCTGTATGGATACCTGGAAAACTCGCCGGTGCGCAATCCGGCATTCGCGCAATCCTTTTTCGGACAAGGCCTCGAACACATCAACCGGCCGATTTTTGCGCACGTGCCGCGTTGGACCACTTCGCAGCGCGCCCTGAATTTCCTGTCCTCGGATATGCGCGCCAGCATCGGCCCGCGCAACGCGCTCGACTGGTACGAACAACACCTGCCTGCCGGAATCATGTCCTGGTCGCCGCTGGCGCGTGATCAGTATGTCGAGGCGAAGTCGCTGCTGGCCGGTTACCTGCTGGCTGCGCAAGGCGATCGCGTGGCCGCGGCAAATTCCGTCGAGGGCCGGGTTCCCTATCTCGATCACCGCGTCATCGAGTTCGGCAACCGGCTGCCGCCGAATCTCAAGATCCGCGGCCTGACCGAGAAATACTTGCTGCGGCGCGCACTCGCCGACCTGCTTCCGGCCGATATCGTGACGCGCACCAAGCAACCCTATCGCTCACCCGACAGCCAGAGTTTCTTCGTCGACGGCCAGGCGCTCGACTATGTCACCGACCTGCTCAGTTCCGAGCGCATCCGCAAGGCGGGTTATTTCGATGCGGCCAGCGTCGGCCGCCTGCTCGACAAGTGCAGGGCCGGAAAAGCCACGGGATTCGCCGACAACCAGGCCTTCGTCGGCATCCTTTCAACGATGCTGCTCGACGAAGCGTTTCTGCGCCGATCCTGAGGCGGCGCGCGCCAGGCGGGAATCAGCGACGTCACTGGCCGGCAAGTTCGACGCGCAGCAGCTTGCCGTTGGCCGCATCGGTGAGCAGGTAGATCAGGCCGGCGGGCCCCTGTCGCACGTCACGAATGCGTTCGCCGCGGTCGCCGAGCAGGCGTTCCTCGTGGACGATACGGTCGCCATCGAGTTCGAGGCGGATCAGACTGGTCTTGGCCAGCGCACCGATGAACAGATTGCCCTTCCAGCCTGGCATTCGATCGGAAGTATAGAAAGCCATGCCGCTGATGGCCGGCGAAACCTTCCAGTAGTGCTGGGGTTGCTCCATGCCCTCCGCCGC
>DAIMYT010000253.1:0-1850 GCA_036734345.1 Dokdonella sp.
CTGCGTGCATTGCGGACAGCTCGCTCGAGCATTTCCACGGCAAGCGCGTGCCTGCCGAGGGCTTTCAGAATATCCGCTTCGGTCTTGTCGAGCTCGATCATCGAGCTGTGTTCCTCGCTGTAGATCGGCGCGAACAGTTCGCGTACCCGTTTGATGTGTACGAGGGCGTCGGCGTGCCGTCCCTGAATATTGGCGACGTGAGCGAGCATCTGTTCGATCCTGCCTTCATCCAGTGGCAATTGCGTGATTCTTGCCTGGCCAAGCGCGTACTCGAGGGCAAGCAGCGATTCGGCGTAGCGGCCCTGGCGGATATCATTGCGTGCCACCGCGGCGAGAACGTCGATCACATCGGGCGCCGAGGCCGACTCTGGCAATGCTGCGCGCGCGGCCGCGAGTTCCTCATCGGCTCGCGCGAATTGACCATCAGAACTTAAATATCGTCCGAGCAGGCCGCGCACGCGGTAGGCACTTTCTGGCGCGGCTTTCACGCCTTCGAGAAAGGCAATCGACTCGGCAGTGTGGCCACTCTCGAAGCTCGATCGGGCCAGCAGCAGTTGCGCGTCGAGCGGCTGTTCGGCAATAGGCCGAGACAGCTGCTTGGCCAGCAGTTCTTCCGCCTCGGCGAAATCGGCCATGCCGTAGTACGCCTGGGCAATGGCGATGACAAGACGATCGCGAACCGCGGAGTCGCTGATCGTGGTGAGCGTGCTGCGTGCCCGGCTGAGCAAGTCCCGCGCCGTGGTCGGTGAACCCTTGGCGACGACCGGATCAGCCAGCTCGAACAACTGCACGAGGAATTGCGTGGTGCGCTCCGAAACGGCCAGCTGTTCACGCGTTTGCCGGGCCTGCCAAAGCACCAGGCTCAGGCCGACCACAGCCGTGAGCAGAATCGCGCCAGCAGCCACCACGCCGCCGCGATGGCGGCGCAGGTACTTGCGCAGGCGATAGCCCGGCGAATCGGCGACGGCAGCAATCGGTCGATTGTCGAGCCAGTTGTGCAGGTCACGGGCGAGGCTCTCGACGCTGCCGTAGCGGCGGGCGGCCTCGTCGTGCGTTGCCATGTCGAGAATGCGTTCGAGCTCGCGGTAAGCGGAAATTCGAGTGCCGAGCAGGGTGCGGCCGAGGGTCCCCAGGCCAAACACGTCGGTTGCCGTGGTCACCGCGTCGCCGCTCAACTGCTCGGGAGCCGCGTACTTCGGCGTGAAAACCCTGGTCTGCGTGCCTTCAGCGGCGTCCTCGGCCAGCTTGCCGATGCCGAAATCGACCAGTTTTACCCGGCCGTCATGCGTGACCATGACGTTCGAAGGCTTGATGTCGCGATGCAGGATCAGGTGGCCGTGCGCGTGGCTGACCGCCGCGCAAACCTGCAACAGCAGGCGCACGATCTCGCGCGGAGCCAGCGCGTGCTGCTCGCAGTACGCACGAACGTCACTGCCTTCGACCAGCTCGGTGACCAGATACGGCGTGCCATCCCCGGCAACGCCGCCATCGAGCAGCATCGCGATGTTGGGATGGTGCATGCGAGCGAGCAATTGCTGCTCGCGCTCGAAGTGTTTGGCGCCACCGGCGGCCAGCATCAGCAACGAGAGAAGTTTCAGCGCGCCGTACTGCTCGAAGGCGACATCATTGCGCTTGGCCAGGAATACCGTGGCCATGCCGCCTCGGCCCAACTCTCGAAGCAGGGTCCAGTTGCCGATCAACCGGCCGATCAGCGCCTCACCGGCAAGGGCAGGGTCGGTCCCATCGTCACCCGCGCCGCGTCCGAGTCGGTCGATCAGGCGATCGACCTTTTCTTCGACGGAGTCGGCGTCGTCGTTATCGGAGGCAGAAAGAAGCTGCAGCAACTTCGC
>DAIMYT010000253.1:1860-2979 GCA_036734345.1 Dokdonella sp.
GCCGGCGCCTCGTCGAGACTGTCGAGGCGCTGCTTGCGGGCTCCCTCGGACAAGGGCAGCACGTCGCGGTAAAGGGCCACTGCCCTTTGCCACTGACTGACATCCTGATCCTGCATCACGACGACCCTTGATCATTCAATTCGGAATCAACATGGACTTTCCAGCCGGACGGCGCAACCACGATGGGCGGATTGCGCCGAACCTGCGCTCATTCGAAGCCGTCGGCGAAAATCCGGTCAAACGGATCGCCGAACTGGAAGCGTGCGGCGAGTTCCGAGGTATTGCGCCCCTGGTCGAGGGCCGTGGCCGTGAGCCAGCCGCCCGGGACGCCGTCGACGAAATTGAGCGTTACCGTGCGTAGCGCGTTCGGGGTCGAGTAGGCGAAATCGGTGCCCAGGAAGAATCGGCCTTGGGCATCTTCATCGAGGTCGCTCCAGTAGAAATCGACGAACAACGGATAAGCCGAGGCGCCGGAATTGGAGTCGACCCGATAGCTGATCGTGAGCGTGGGCGGGAATGCGACGGTGTCCAGGATCGCGCTTTCGATCAGCGGCGTGTTCTGCAGGCGATTCGGGCCTTCGTCGACATCGCCGGGATCATTCGGGGTGGGGCCGTTCTGGCCGAGATCGATGCCGATTCCGCCGTTGCCGTACATGAAATTCTGGAACCAGGCCATGCCGCTGGTGTTGTTGTCGGTTTCGATGCCGTTGCCGCCGTTGTACGCAATCCGGTTCTGCTGCAGGTCGGAATTACTGGAATTGAGGATGCGCACGCCGGCTCCATCGTTGCCCATGTTGTCGCCGGCCGGAGTTACCCCGATGAAGTTGCCAATCAGGAATACGGAATTGGAAATGTTGAACAAGAGCATTCCAACACTCTGGTTGTGTCCAATGAAATTGCCCTCGGCGCGGACACCGGCCCCGTTGATCATCGACAGGCCTATGGAGGCATTGCTGATGCGGGCATAGGTATCGGTGACGCCGATGTAGTTGTAGCGCACGGCATTGCCGTTGCCCGCCGCACCTATGCCGACACCGGCATTGGCGCCAACCTGGTTGCGGCTGGCTGAGCTGCCGATCGTATTGTTGTTGCCGGCGACGGTGATCCCCTGCATGTTTG
>DAIMYT010000254.1:0-2965 GCA_036734345.1 Dokdonella sp.
CCTTCAAGAATCGCGCGAACACGCTCGCCCTGATCGTAGCCATGCTCGAGCAACAACCAGCCACGCTCGGCAAGATGGCGCGCTACAGCACGCACGATGCTGCGGATCGCATCAAGGCCATCGGCCCCCGATGCGAGCGCGGATGACGGCTCGAAGCGCAGGTCGCCCCGTCCGAGATGCACGTCGCCGGCGGCGATATAGGGCGGATTGGAAACGACCAGGTCGAACGGCGCGCCGTCCAGCGCATCGCACCAATTGCCGAGGGCAAATTCGACATTGCCGATTTCCAGCCGCATGGCGTTATCCCGCGCAACTTGCAACGCGGCAACCGACGCATCAGTGGCCAGTATCCAAGCGCGCGGGCGCTCGCTGGCAAGGGCCAGCGCGATGGCACCCGACCCCGTGCCGAGATCGGCAACGCGCCATGTGCCATCCGGCGGGATGCGCTGCAGCGCGAGTTCGACCAGCAACTCGGTTTCCGGTCGCGGAATCAGCACGTCGCTGGTGACATCGAGGTCGAGCGTCCAGAAGCCGCGCCTGCCGGTCAGGTAGGCCACCGGCTCGCCGCGCTGGCGCGCGGCAAGCAGCTCGCGGAAGTATTCCTCGACGGTGACAGCGGGTTCGAAGTCTGCATGAGAGAACAGCCACGCGCGCGACTGCCCAAGCGCGTGGCCGAGCAGGATCTCGGCCTCGTGCCTCGCCTCGGCCTCGTTTGCCCTGGAACACTCGGCCAGCAGCGCGCGGATCGTCGGCATCGGCGGCTCAGGTGGCCGGTGGCGGCGTCGGCGGCAGGTCGATGGTGGGCTCGGCCGGCGCAACGCGCCACGGCCGCCAGTAGCCACCGCTCGTCCATGCGCCGAATCCGCTGCGCAGCCAGCCGACCACGGCCCAGGCCAGCCACAGCGCCCAGAACAGCATGACGATGTTGTAGGCCCACAGCGGCAGCGAAATCACGCTGGCCGTCGGCAGCGCATCGACGCTGCGATCGGCGAACCACTGCAGCTGGTTGCCATACGAACCATTGCCACGCACGACCATGTCCGGCGAACCGAGCAGGCCGTTGCGGATGCTCTCGAACAGGCAGACCAGGGCCACCACGCTGAGCGCCGCGAGGCCGAGCTGGAGCAGATTGAATTTCCAGTTGGTCGCCGGCGCATTGCGAGCGCGCCAGTCGAGCGCGAACAGCCAGGCGACGACGACGGGCAGCGCGAGCCACGAGAACGTCGAGAATCCGAGCACGAGCAGCAGCCAGTGATGCAAGCGCAGCGTGCCACTGCGCCAGCGCGCCAGCAGCCAGGCCAGTACGATCGCGACCAGCAGCTCGCCCCAGAACAGCACGGCCGGCCCGACCGGCGGACCGAACGCGGCGAGCAGCCAGCGATCGTTGGGCAGGGTGGCAACCAGGCTGATATTCGCGGCAGGCAAGCCGAGATCCACAAGTGGCGTTGACAGCGAAAATCCGACCGGCGCGTTCTCGCGGAAGCGCACTTCATACTGTTGCGTGCCCGGACTGACCGGCACACTGAGCTTGCCATCGATGGGGCGAACGCCGAGGCTCGTGGCATTGCGGGTCACGCCGAGTAGTTCAGCCGTGGCTGGCAAGCGGATGGACTGCTCGCCACCCTGACTGGCCCGCAAGTCGAACTGCAGCGTATGCGTTTGCGCGCGCAGTCCGAAATCGCTCGACAGCCAGAGTCGATCGACAGCCCTTGTTGCGCCAGCGACCGGCTCGGGACGCGTGACGCGCAGGGTCAGGGTTTCACCCGGCAGCGCGTAGAACTGGAACGCGTAATAGTCGTCCGGATAACTGTTGTTCTGCTGGACGAATTCCGGAACGCCGCTGAATTCGACATGCCAGGTTGGGCTGACCATGATCACCCAGGATTCGGCATGGTCGGCAAGGTCCGGCGCCTTCAGCGTGATGGTTTGAGTCTGGTCCAGTGTGCTGTCCCATTTCAGCTGGCCTTCCTTGTCCGCAAGGGCTACCGCCACCATTCCGTCGCTCACTTTCAATCCGGGCGTCGTCACGTGTTCGCCGGAGAGGAGAGGAAGACTTGTCGTGAATCCGCCTTCGCGCGGCGCCATTCGGTCGACCCTATTCTCAATGCGCCAGTTGAGGTCGAGGAACAGGAAGCGTCGCAAGCTCACATAGGGAGGAAAATGCTGCGCCGTAGCCTTCGCGGGCTGGCCAGCACCGGTGCGCAAACGCAGGAGACTCAGTGTCTCGGTCATCAATCGATCATCGGTCAGTCCGCTCGCCTGCCATTCGTCACCACTGAAAACGACGCGTGCGGGCAGCATGGCAAACGAGAGCGCGACGCGATCGTCAGCAACCGCATAGACCAGCTCTACCCGATGCACGCCACGGTTGACTGCGATCCGGGAATTGAAGGAGCGGGCCATCGCGTCGCTGACCTGGCCGTCGATCGTGATCCTGCGCAGCACCAGGGCCTTTTCGTCCAGAGGTACGGGAACGGCCACGCGTGCCAGCGCATGGATCTCGATATCGACGCGCAGTTCGTCACCCCGTGCCGACACTTCGGCCAAAGCGATCGATGCGCAGTTCGGGATGCAAGACGGCGATTCGAGAAGGCGCGCCTGATACTGCTGCAGCAAGGCATCCGATGGATAGTCGGCGGCGTGCGCGACCGGCAAACTCAACAGCGATGCGCAAATAATGGCGATACTCGCCATGGCGCCTGTTGCAGCCGGCTGCCAACGCCATGGCGTTGAGCGCGCAACGCGCCACAATAGTGCGACGAGCAGGCCGACCAGAAGCACGCGCAGCAGTCGCACCAGCCAGGGCGAGGCTATGATCAGATTCACGGTTTGCTCGGGTAGTACCGGACCGCTCCAGTTCAGCGTGTAGCGGTTACCCAACTGCCAGCCGGGTTCGCCTGCACCGGTCTGCACAACCGTGGACTGACTGTATTTGCTGATCAGCTCCGCAGGCCGAACGTTAGAA
>DAIMYT010000255.1:0-246 GCA_036734345.1 Dokdonella sp.
ACATTTCATGTCGCGGCTCCCTTCTCGATAGCGCGCTTGTGCAGGCGGTCGATCGCATCGTGGGCCGAGGTGACGGCGCCTTCCTGCCATGCAGGCAGCCAGGAGGCATGTTCGCCGGCCAGCACGATGCGGCCATCGAATGCGCAGAGATTCCGGTAGTGCTGCTCGCGGGCCTTTTCCGTCCACAGGCCGAAACAGCCCATCGTGAATGGCGAACGATGCCAGGCCACGGATATGCCGTTGTCG
>DAIMYT010000255.1:256-1521 GCA_036734345.1 Dokdonella sp.
GAACTCTGCCGGGTACTGCGGATGGATCTGGCTGCCCTGCGCCACGGCGGCCTCGATGCGCTGGGCCGGGCTCATCGCGGTAAATTTCGACGCATTGCTGCCGAACATGTAGGCCCCGAGCATCACTGCCTTGCCCGGCTCGTTGTAGCCATGGCACGGATAGCTGAGCGTATCGATCGGCAGGTCGGTATAGCTGATGCCGCCGTAGATCGCCTCGTCCTGCTCCCAGAAGCGGCGCTTGAACTGCAGGCCGATCTTGACCGACGCGGCATAGGGCACGGCGGCGATCGCATCGGCCATGGCCTGGCCGACATTCATCGGGATCTGGCCGAGTATCGAAAGCGGGATCGTGCAGACGCACCAGTCGGCGCTTGCCTCGCGGCGGCTGCCGGACGTGGCGCCGTCTTCATAGGCAACGCGCACGCCGTTTTCATCCTGGTGGATGTCGACGACCCTCGCGCGATAGCGGATCAGCCCCTGCAATTCGCGCGCGAACGCCTCGCCGATGCGGCCCATGCCGCCAACGGGCTGCAGCAGGGTGCCCTGCATTTCGTAGAGTTCCGCGATCGGCAGGCGGCTCCACAGGCTGTTGTCGAGAACGTCCTTGAGGCCGACCGGCGTGGATGGCAGCGGTTCGCCGGAGAGCCCGCCACCGGGATCGCTGGCGTAGCCGCGCCGGTCGCTGCTGTCGCGATTGCGGCTGTACCTGTAGTTCCTGTCGAGGGCGCCCCACCATTGCAGGGAAGCCAGCAGCTTCTGCTGGTCCTCCTGGCTCATGGGCGCGTCGAGCCTGCCGTCCTGGGTGGTCTTGGCAAGCAGTTCGGCGACGTTGCCGTGGTAGTCGGCGAGCACTTCACGGTAGCGTTGCGGCTTGCCGCCTGGTGCGGAACTCTTGTGCAGCCAGGCGTTGTAGTTGACCTGGACGAAATTCTCGAGCGGGATCCCGAACTGGCGGCAGTAGCCGAGGATGCCGCGATGGTGATGTGGCAGGCGCCACGGACCGGGATTGAGATAGAGCCCCGGCGCGAAATCGCATTGCTGGGTCGCGCCGCCGAGCTCGGTGTAGCGGTCGCCGCCTCGCAGGCTCCAGTTGCGGCCGCCGGCGCGCTCGTTGTACTCGAGGACCTGCACCGCGTAGCCGGCCTTTCTCAGTTCGTAGGCCGCGACCATGCCGGCGATGCCGGCGCCGAGCACGAGGACCGTTGCGCCCTTCGGCGCCTGGCCGAGTTGCGGCATGCCGGTGAAGCCCGATTCGGCGGCGAATC
>DAIMYT010000255.1:1531-2935 GCA_036734345.1 Dokdonella sp.
GGTCATGGCCTGGTACATCGCCGCACTGCCGGCCGCCATGCCGATCATGCGCAATACCTGGCGCCGCGTGATCACGCCGTTCCCGGTCACGTCATGCATGCGCTTCCCCCTCCCCGAGTCGGGCGAGTGTAACGCCAAATCCGGCGCCGCTGCTGCCGGCGGGCCTGCGCTGCCGGCCTACTCGGGCGCTTCGACGAGGTAGCCGCGATCGCGCAAGCGGGCCAGCAATCCGTCCGCTTCGAGCAAGTGCCGCACGGGCAGGACGGCGAAGCTGCTCGGGTTGCGCGCCAACGTCGATTCGGCGGCATCGAGCCAGACCCTGGCGATGCGCTCGCGCAGGTCGCCGAGGCCGCGTTCCTCGGCGACGCTGGCCTTGAGCACGGCATCGCTGCACGCCTGGAACTGGTCGTCGTAACCGAAGCTGCGCAGCGCCTCGACGTCGCCGCTGGCCCAGGCATTTGCGCGCAATTTCATCGCCTCGATATCGGTTTCGAGACGGGACATGGTTTTCGCGAAGCAATCGATATCGTCGAGCTCGGATTTCTTGAACTCGCGGACTGCGGCACGGGCCGATTCGATGCGCAACTCGACACGCGGTTCGACGATCGCGACCTTGTTGCGCCGCGCGGCCTTCTTCACCACCTTGCCGACCACGTCATCGAGCGACATGCCCGAATCCTTGATCGCCTCGACGAACAGTTCCTGCGAGGCAAAGATCGGTCGGCGCTTCTCGATGCCGTTGTCGCGGCCGATATAGCGGGCCTTGAGCACGACCCAGCGCGCGTAGAGATCGGCCGGCACGACATCGGCGAGCCGGGCGTCGTCCGGATTGTTGCGTGCGCCGATCAGCGAGGGCAACAGGAACAGCCCGCCCAGCATGCCGCCCTTGACGTTGATCGAAGCGCCAGGGCTGAGGATGACTTCCTGCGAAGCGGCAATCGTGGCCTCGACATCGCGCGAGATCCATTCCATCTTCCTTGGCAGCGGGTTCAAGGTGCCGAGTATCCAGAGGACATGTTCGCCCTTGCTCACCTTCCACATGCCCGGGCCCGGCTGCTCGCCGCTGACGACGACCGTCTGCAGGATCGAAACTTCGGGATCCGCCGACTCCTTCGCGGTTTCGTCGGCGGCGCCGGAAAGTGGCGCGGCCAGCAGCACCAGCATCAGCAACATTTTGCGCATCGGCAGGAACACCCTGCACGCGATGGCGAGGAACGACAGCAAAGGGGAGGGCATTCTTCAGCGACGGCCGAACTCGTGCACGGCGTCGACCAGCACGGCGACATGCGCCGGGTCGATGTCGGGCGTGATGCCGTGGCCGAGGTTGAAGACATGGCCGGGGCCCTGGCCAAAACTTGCGAGGGTTGCCTTGACCTCGTCGCGGATCGCCTGCGGGTTGGCGGC
>DAIMYT010000256.1:0-2893 GCA_036734345.1 Dokdonella sp.
CGCGTGAAGAGGATCACGCCACTGACCTGCGGCGCGGAGAGCCAGACTCGATCGTCGTCGCTCAGGGTCTTTCCGGATATGCCGATGATCAGCATGCGTCATCTGCCTCGGGTGTGCTTGTCATCATGTGCGGTGGCGGCTTCTTCGATGGCGGATTGTAATGGATGCCCAATCCCGTGCATGACATCCTACCGGTCGATCAGCGCACGAACAACGCAATTGATTCCACGTGCGCGGTATGCGGAAACATGTCCATCACTCCAGCCTGCAGCAGGGTGAACCCGTGCCGGCTGACGAGCGTACCCGCATCCCGTGCCAACGAACCCGGGTGACAGGATACATAGACGATGCGATCGGTTCCCTTGCGCGGCAGATACTCGAGCACGGCCGCCGCACCGGATCGCGGCGGATCGAGCAACAGCTTGTCGTAGCGCCTGGTGGCCCATGGCGCGGTCGCCTGGCTCATGGCGAGGTCGGCCACATGGAAGGTGGCATTGTTGACGTTGTTTGTCGCGGCATTGCCGGCAGCGCGCCTGACCAATCCCTCGTCGCCTTCCACGCCGACGATTTCCGCAACGCGGCGCGCGATCGGCAGGGTGAAATTGCCGAGGCCACAGAAAAGATCGAGCACGCTGTCGTCGGCACCTGCCTCGAGCAGGTCCAGCGTCCTCGCGACCATGCGCTGGTTCATGCCCGCATTGACCTGGACGAAGTCCAGCGGCAGGAAGGCCAGGTCGATATCGGAGTCATGGATGCGGAAATGCAGGTCGATCCGCTCCGGCCACAAGGCATGCACGCTGTCCGGACCCTTTGGCTGGAGGAGAATGGCGAGACCGTGCTCGCGTCCGAATGCCAGCAGCTTGTCGCGGTCGCCATCGCACAAAGGCACCAGGTGCCTGAACACCAGGGCGACGGCATCGTCACCGGCGGCAATCTCGATCTGGGCGATTTCACGACGCGCCTCGAGCGAGCCGATGAGTACCGAGAGCGCTTCAATGCGTTCGCCGACTTGCGGAAGCAGGGTATGGCAGATCGAAAGATCAGCCACGAAGCGCGGATTGTCCTCGCGGAATCCGACCAGGGCCTTGTCCTTTTTGTCGACCCACTTGACCGAAAGCCTGCCTTTGCGTCGATAACCCCAGGACTTGTCGGTCAGCGCCGGCAGCCAGTTCGCCGGAGCAACCTTGCCGATACGCGCGAAATTCTCCGCGAGGACGGCCTGCTTGGCCTCGATCTGCTTTTCCGCAGGCAGGTGCTGGAGCGAGCAGCCACCACAGGCACCAAAATGCGGACAGCGCGGTTCGATGCGATCCGGTGAGCGCGTCAGCAACTCGACCACCCTGGCCTCGTCGTAATTTCGGTGGCGTCCCGAGTAGCGCACCAGCACGCGCTCTCCAGGCAATGCGCCGGCAACGAACAAGGCCTTGCCATCGACGCGGGCAACGCCCCTGCCGTCGTGGGTGAGGCTGTCGATCTCGACTTCCAGGTTCTGCATGCACGTTCCGGAAAGGTCATCAGCCGCAGCTGATTTTTGGGGCCCGCATGGTAGCAGCGATCGGCAGGGCGCCGTGATGCACGCGTTCCGCCCTGCCCTGATTGACCAGAAGACCCGTTCAGTCGATCCTGAAAGCCATTCGCACGGGAGGATTCCGGCATTGGGACACATCCTCGTAGCTGACGACAATCCGCTGAGCCTGGCGTTCTTCGCCGAGGCCATCGCACTTGCCGGCCATCTGGCGACCACCGCCGCCGATGGCAGGCAGGCGGTTGCAACCGCCGCCTGCCAACGCTTCGACCTGCTCCTGCTCGATACCCGCATGCCGGGATTGGACGGACCGGCCGCATTGCATTCCATACGCAGCGGAAGCGGACCTTCACGGCAGTCCCCGGCGGTGGCGACGAGCGCAGACGCCGGAATTTCCCGACCCGGGCTGCTCGATGCCGGCTTCGGCGAAGTGCTGATCAAGCCGGTCGCCATCGATGCGCTGCACGAATTGCTCGCGCGCTACCTCGGACAGGGAGAGCCCGGCGATGCGATCCTGCTCGACCATGCGCTGGCGCTGGAAAAGGCGGGTGGCAGCGAAACGGTCGTTGCCGCCTTGCGCCAATTGCTGGATGGCGAGCTCCAGGCGCTGCCGGCGGAAATCGGGGATTTCGCTCGCAATGCCGATCGAAAGGCGTTGCTCGAGCGCCTGCACCGGCTCGAGGCATCGGCCGGATTCTGCGGCACGCCATCGCTGGCGCAGGCGGTCGCCACCCTTCGAGCGAAAATCGATGCCGGTTCAGCCTGGCCTGACTCGGCGCTGGTGGACTTCCTTGCGGTCTGCGCGCGCACGCGCGAGGCGCTGCGCTGAGGCGCCACGCACGCAATCAGGCGTTCCGGGGCGCCTTGCCGGCCGCCGGTTCGCTCAAGGCCCACGCATTGAGCGTGCCACCACCGAGCTGATGCTGCAGCATCGCACGCATCAGGCGTCGCAACTCGCCGCCCTGGGATGCCGTTGGCATCTCGTCATGGGCCAGCGCGAGCAATGCCGCCCCACTGATGCGCAAGGTGCGTGGGTCGTCGCGCCAGGCCTGTGGGCCGGCGTCGATCACGTAGGTGTAGTCACAGCCTGGATCGAGGCTCGCGCCGGTCTCGCAATCGCGATCCAGCACGAGTCCGTAACCAAGCACCATCAACAGGTCGCGCTCAAACCGGCGCAAGGTCCATCCCTCGGGCTCGCCATTCGCCAGGCGCCGGAGACAGAGTCCGTAGTGCTCGAAGAGTCCGCCGTGCGGATCTCCGCGCGCGCACAGGCGCAGAACCAGTTCGTTGAGATACATCGCCGAATAGAGACGCTCGCCCTGCAGCCTCAGTGGCGCCGCACTGGCCTCCGCCTGGGTCAAGGTGGCG
>DAIMYT010000257.1:0-2887 GCA_036734345.1 Dokdonella sp.
ACGGCTCCGGCTCGACCCGGTCTGGGATCCGCTGCGCAAGGATCCGCGCTTCCAGGCGCTGCTGATGCAGAAGGCCGCCAATGAATAGCCGCAAGTCCACCTTTCTGCAGGAGACCGATTGATGTCACGAACGAAGCCGTGGGTCCTTGCATCAATCCTGGTACTGGCCGGTTGCGGCGAGCGGACGCCGAACGCAACGGGCGGGCCTGCTTTGGCGCCGGTCGCCACGGACACGGCGCAGGCGACCGCCGGGTTCGAGGCGGCTGTCGATGCGCTGACCAAGGGCTATTACCGGCAGGTGCCCGAAGCGGCGACCTACAACGGCGCGCCGGCGGAACTTGCCGGGGACGCCGATGCCCGGCTCAACGATCGCTCGGTGGCCGGTGACGAGGCCCGTGTCGCCGGGCTGGAAGAGTTGCTCGCGGCACTCAAGGCGACCCACGCCGAATCGCTCGATGCCGGCCACCGGCGCATACGCGCCACCCTGATCACCCTGTTCGATGGCGCGCTCGGTCCCTCGCGCATCGTCGACTATGGCACCAGCTTCGATGTCTACGGCATCTGGTACCTGCCGTATGCGATCAACCAGAACTCCGGTCCCACGGTCGACATCCCGAAACTGATGGAGGCGCAGCAGACGGTGCGCACGGCCGACGAGGCACGGGCCTACCTGAGCCGGCTCGAAGCCTTGCCCGGGATACTCGACGGCAGCCTGGCCCGGCTACGCCACGATGTCGAGCTCGGCGCCATTCCTCCCGATTTCATCATCGCCAAGGCCAAGGCGGTGGTCGACGCATTCGGTGCGGCACCGGCTGAAGAGAACGTGCTCTACGCCAGCTTCGTCGGCAAGCTCAGGGCGGCCGGCATTGCCGATGCCGACGCGCTTTCGGCGCAGGCGCTGAGCCTCGTTGCCAACGGCGTGTTGCCGGCCTATCGGCGCATCAGCGCCTACCTTGGTGAAATCGGAGCGAAGGCACCGCACGACGCGGGGCTCTGGCGCTTGCCGAATGGCCCGGCCCTGTACAGGGCCATGATCCGGCACATGACCGACAGTGATCTCGATCCGGAAGCGGTGCATCAGACCGGACTCGATGAAGTCGCGCGAATCAGCGGCGAGATGGATGGCTTGCTGCGTGCGCAGGGTTATGTCGACGGCACGGTCGGCGAGCGCATGGTGGCGATGGCGAAGGATCCTCGCTTCGTTTTTCCCAATACGGCCGAAGGCAAGGCTGCGTTGCTGGCCGGCATCCAGACCGATCTGGCCAATGTGCGGACATTGCTGCCGAAGTACTTCGGCACGCTGCCGAAGCATCCGCTCGAGGTGCGTGCAGTGCCTGAATTCAGCCAGGACTCGGCGCCGGCCGGTTACTACGATCCGCCCGCTCCCGATGGATCGCGACCGGGCATCTACTGGGTCAACCTGCGTGACACCGCGCAGTTGCCGAAGTTTTCCTCGCCGACCCTGACCTACCACGAAGCCATTCCGGGCCACCACATGCAGATGGCCATCGCCATCGACCAGCCGATGCCGTTCCTGGCCAAGAGTTTTGCCTCGAACGCCGCGGCCGAAGGCTGGGCGCTGTACGCCGAGGCACTGGCCGCGGAGATGGGGCTCTACGAAAATGATCCATTCGGCAACCTCGGCCGCCTGCGCGACGAATTGCATCGCGCCGTGCGCCTGGTCGTCGACACCGGCATGCACGCAAAGAAGTGGAGCCGCGAACAGGCCATCGACTACATGGTCAGCACCGAGGGCGTCGAAGCGGGCGCGGCCGAGTCGGAAATCGAACGCTACGTGGTCTGGCCGGGCCAGGCGCTCGGCTACAAGATCGGCATGCTCAAGCTGCAGCAATTGCGCCGCGATGCCGAGGCCGTCTTCGGCGACAGGTTCGATATCCGCGAATTCCACGACCGCCTGCTCAGGATCCAGTCCTCGGCGCTGCCGGTGATCGAACAGGAAATGCGCGGCTGGATCGCCACGGCAGGCGGCCCGAACTAGATGCCCGGCCAGATGCACTCGCTCAGGAGCGGCCTGGCCTGCCAGCCAGCCATCGAAGGCAGTCGCGATGCTCCACGAGCCGGGACCTCGAAGGGCATCAGGCTTGCCCGCGGTGCCCGCGAATCGTGTCTGTCGTCCGGTAGAAACGGGGTCAGAGACCCTTTTCATCTATCCAAGACGAAAAGGGTCTCTGACCCCCTTTCTGACCCCCTTTCTGAAAGCGCCGTGGGCGAGCACGGTAAACGTGCCAGATGCGCTTCCGGACCTTGGCAATGATTAAACGATTCACCACCAGCCAGCGCCGCGCAGCCGTCAGCGGCGCACCCAATGGAACAGCTACGTCATGATCTTCCGCCGCTTTCTGCAGCGCCTCAAACAGCATCAATGGGGAGCCATTGCCACGGAGCTTGTGATCGTCATCATCGGCGTGTTCATCGGCATGCAGGTGTCGAACTGGAACGAGGAGCGCGAGATCAGCCAGAAGGCCCAGGTATTCACCGCGCGCCTGACCGACGACCTGCGCAAGGAGGCCTGGGGCTACGAATCGATCGTCGCCTACAACCGCGAAGTCAACAAGAATCAGCGACAGGCACTCGACGCGATTTCCGGAGAAATTGCCCTGTCGGACGAGCAATTCCTGATTAGCGCCTACCGTTCCACGCAGTACATCTACAACGTCCGATTTCGCGCAACCTATGATGAGCTGGTATCGACCGGCACCATCAGTCTGATCGCGGATCAGCAGCTGCGCGAAACGGCGATCTCAATTTTCACGACGCCGTTGCTGGACCAGATAACGCAGAGGGGCATGGAGTCAGCCTATCGCACGCTGTTTCGCGAAAACGGCATCCGCGCCACCGGCGTGGAGGCCATCGCGGGCATGGGTCG
>DAIMYT010000258.1:0-2058 GCA_036734345.1 Dokdonella sp.
GATCCGCAATCGCCTCCATGTGGTCAGCAATGGAGAGCATGCCCTCCAGTTCCTGCGCAACGAGGGCGAGTACGCCGGGGCACCGCGGCCCGACCTCGTCCTGCTTGATCTCAACCTGCCGAGGCTGGATGGCCGCGAGGTATTGGCGGAGATCAAGACCGATCCCGCGCTCAAGCAGATCCCGGTGGTCGTATTGACCAGTTCAAGGGCGGAAAAGGACCTGCTCAGTGCCTACGACCAGCATGCCAATTGCTTCATCACCAAGCCCGTGGGGTTCGAGGAGTTCATGGATGTCATCCGCAGCATCGAGAACTTCTGGCTGACCATCGTCGTGCTGCCGCCGCGCGACTAGCGCCCGGCAGGATCCGTCTGGAGCAGGCCTCGTTCAGGCGATCTCGATGCAGGGCACGGCGGTCCAGCAGAATGCCGCAGACGAGGCCGAAGGCGAAACTTGATCGGGCCGGGCATTTCGGTGTCCCTGCGCGGTTGTCGCCGGCACTTGAAGTCAGTCGCGACCCTTGCCGGACTGGGCCTTGCGCGCCGCAAGGTAGCGGCGGAACAGGATCACCGAAAACCAGACGGCCAGCATTCCTGCGGGCCATGCGATGAGGCGCGGCCAGAACAGGATCGCGACCCCGGCAATGGCGAGAAACAGCGCGCCGCTTCCCAGCGAGACGGATTCCGCTGGGCCGAGCGTGCGGCGATTGGTGATGGCGGCGCCCATCGTGTTGGCCAGCCGCAGCGCGCCGGCTGCCGCCCTGCCTGAGCTGCCGCCACGCGAGCGCGAGGCCATGGTGCGGGGTTTCTCGCGGCGCACGCGTGAACGGTTGCCGAGGACGATTTCGGTGGCATTCTCCAGGTCGGCCTCGTACTGGGCTTCCATGGACCGGGCGAATGCCTGGTTCTCGACGGCGATATCGAGTTCGCAGTTGCCCATCCAGCTTGCCAGGTTGAGGTTGCTGGAGCCCACGCGTGCCCAGCGCCCGTCCGCGACGGCGGTCTTTGCATGCAGCATCGAGCCGTTCCATTCGAACACGCGGACGCCTGCCTCCAGCAAGGGCCGGTATCCCGCGCGCGACAGGTTGCCTACCGCGGGAATGTCGCTGCTTCCGGGCACCAGCAGGCGGACGTCGACGCCATCGCGCGCTGCGGAAGCAAGTGCCTGCACGTACGGCGCCATGCCGACGAAATACGCGTCGGTAAGCCACAGCCGGCACTCGGCCATGGCTGCAACCAGTTGATCGACGCGATACAACCCGGCCGCGTTGGGGACGGTCGCGACGACCCGCAAATCGATTTCGCCGGCCTGTTCGATGCCCGTCGAGAGCAGCAGCTGCGATTCGGGCATCGGTTCGCCCAGCCCCGACCAGGTGTCGGCGAACGACGCCGCCAGGTCGTGCACTGCAGGCCCGCGCACGGCGACACCGCCGTCGCGCCACGGCTGGACGCCTCGCCGTGGATCACCCAGCCACTTGGCGCTGACGCAGAGACCGCCGAGGAAGCCGACCTCGTTGTCGACGACGAGCAGCTTGCGATGGTCGCGCGATAGCCAGCCGAACGGACTGCCCAGCCGCGGCGGGTTGTAGGTGCGAACCTCGCCGCCGGCGTCCAGCAGCGGTTGCCAGAACCTCAGGGGCGACTGGCCCAGGCAGCCGAGCCAGTCCCGGATGACCAGTACGCTGATGCCGCTGGCGGCCCTTTCAACCAGGGCGTCGCGCATTCCGCGGGCAAGGTCATCGTCCCGGAAGATGTAGTTTTCGAACAGGATCCGGGTCGTGGCCCCCCGAATGGCGCTGCGCCAGGCATCGAAATTGCGCTCGCCATCGATGAGCAGATCCACGCGGTTGCCCGCGATCAGCGGCGCGCCGGCCGCCCGGCTGAAGGCCTGCGCAGCGAGCAGGCGCAGGCCGGCAGCCGGACCGCGAAAGGTTAGTTCTGAGGGAAGGATGGACATGCAGGCATTCTAGCCTTGGCAAAGTGAACGGATTGCACGCAGTGGGCTCGTGCAGTGCAGCCGGGCGTCCGTCAGCGTGTCGATGCGGATCGCGGACCCGGGGA
>DAIMYT010000258.1:2068-2872 GCA_036734345.1 Dokdonella sp.
GTCGGCGGGAACGTCTGGACACGGAATTCCTGCCACCGGGGCGACGACCGGCGCGGGTCATTGGACGATCGCAAGTGGCAACCGCGGCTAGCGCGTCCGCTGTTCCGATGACATGAATTGTTGCAACGCGGCGCGGGCATTGGCTTGCACCTTGTTGCGCAGCAGCGGTGTCCAGCCGAGCAGGGCGCCGACCGGCCCGAGGGCCTGGCGAGACCAGCGCCAGAAATCGAAGCGGTCGACCTGGCTGGAAATTTTCCCGCTGTTGAAGCGGAATTCGGACCTGACGATGTTGTGCACGGGCCGGCCTGTTGCGGAGAAGGAGTACCACGCTTCCCACTCGGCGCGTCCGCTATCCGCGTTGGCCTCAAGGTTGGATGATTCGACACGAAGGTCGAGTCCGCGCGAGCACAGCATGCGCCACATGGCGCCGATGTCCTTTCCAGCCAGATCGAATACGGGATCGCGGAAGGTGGCGTCGGCGCCGTAGCACTCGCCCATGGCCACGCCGTCGCGTGCGGCGAATGCGGCATGGAAGCGCTTCAGGGTCGCGAGGTTTTCGGCAGCACTCATGGCGAGGGGGTTCCCGGGTCGGCGGGAGCCCCCGGGCTCGTTCAATGCAATGGCGCGGGCGAGGTGGCGGGACCGTTGCCCTTGCCGCGTTCCGGCAGCGAGTCGCTGCTGCCGGCTTGCGCAGTGCCATGGTCGTCGGCATCGTTGCTGACATACCAGGGCGATCCATCCGCACGCAAGAACAGGCGGCGCATTTCCTCGAGATTGAACGGACGGGCGCCGATACGGCCGAAT
>DAIMYT010000259.1:0-2831 GCA_036734345.1 Dokdonella sp.
CCAGGGTGGCGGTCTCTACGCGGGTCCCAACGGACACGCCACGTTCTTTGTCGGTGAGCTGCGCGGTAACCAGTCCGGGCAGGGAAGTGCCGGTATGGCGGCAGGCACCAATGCCACGCTCAAGGTGTGGTCTGCACTGGTAGTCGGCAATGTCGGCAATGCCGGCACGATTCAGGCGAGCAGTGCGGCGAGCCTGGATCTGCAGGGCATTACCTTGACCAATGATCTCGGCAGCGGCCCCCTGCTCGGCATCGCCGACGCACAAATGCTCTTGTCCGAATCGATTGTCCATCAGTCGGGGCGGACGGCCGCGTCGGTCACCGGTAACAGTACGGTCAGCACCGACTGCGTGATTTCGCATGAGAACTTCGATGCAAGCGGCGACGTGCGCGTCATCGATCCCGGTTTCATGGATGCGGGCAACGGCGACTATCGCTTGCGCATCGACAGCGGCGCCATCGATGCATGCAGCCAGTCGAACTACTTGAACCGTGATGTTCGCGACGAACTGCGCGGCGTGGATTTGCCCGAAATTCCCAATATCGGTGGCGCGTACGACGCCGGTGCCTTCGAGCGACAGACCGGCGAGACTGTATTTGCAGATGGCTTTGACCCGCCCGCGACTTGAGCGGAACTTCCGATTCGCCGATGACCCGCCCTGTCCGCGCTCGCGATGGCGTGGACAGTTGCCTGGCTTGAAATCAGTGCATCTCGCTGCTGCGGTATCGGTGAGAAACCGCCCGAATGGATTGCCGATGTCGCTTCGCCCTATCAAAAGGCGTCTGCTGCATTGCGGGGGCAACTTGCGGAGACACTCATGCGAATTCCAGTTCTTTTCACGGCGATGGCGGGGCTGTTTTTGGTCCATATTGCAACCGCCGATATCGGTGTGCGCGTTGGCGGTGGTGCCGGCTGCAACTACAACAATATTCAGGCCGCCATCAACAGCGCCTTGCCGGTCAACGGCATCACCAACATCATGATTGCGAGGGATCAGGCCTACAACGCACAGCAACTTGATATCGACGGCAAGAATGTGCGCCTGCTCGGCGGCTATGCGAATTGTCAGCAGACCACGCGTGATTCGACCAAGACCGTTCTCAACGGTTCTGGCGGCGCTGCCCGCAGCATCCTCAATATCCGGGGCTCGACAGTCGTTGTCGGAATCTACCTGCTCGATTTCCAGAGCGGCGATGAGCTGACGGATACCTCAAGCTATGGCGGTGCCATTGATATCACCCAGGGCCCGCACGCGTTGATCTATCTTGAAGAAAATCGCTTCTTCAACAATCGCGCTGGCATTGGCGGTGCGATCAGCATTCGCAATGGTACTGCCTCGCAGGGTGGCGTCTATGTCCAGATGGCATCCAGGAACATCGTGTTGCAGAACGCGGGCCTTCATGGCGCTGGCGGCATTTTCTGTCGCGGCGCCAGCCTTGATATCAAGGGTGTAAACAATTTCATTTTCCAGAACACCGCCGGTGACGCCACGGTCATGCCGAACGTCGTTGGCTACGGTGGCGGCTTGATCGCCGACGACTGCCTGGTGAATATCGGTGGTCAAGGAGTCGTTTTCGATGGTAACAACGCAAATGGCGCAGGTGGCGGGATCTTCGCCAACGGCAGTCAGTCCGTGATGCATCTCTACAATATCAACCCCGGCAATCCGCAGATTCTCAGCAACAATACTGCCAACACTTTCGGCGGCGGCATCGATATCGAGCAAGGTGCCAGAGTCTATGCCTGGGACATGATCATTCGGAACAACATCGCGCGTGGGGGCGGTGGTGCTGTCGCTCTCTACGACGATGGAGCGACTGATTTCAGCACGTTCGTCGCCAGCCGCTATTTCACTGCCGCTACGCCAAACGGTGATACGGCCACCTTCAGCAAGGCCTTCAATTGTACGCAACCTGAGGTCTGCAACCGGATCGAGAACAATCTCGCAGAAGCGGCAGGCGGCACGCTCAAGCCGGGTGGAGCCATCCGCCTCTCTGGTGACGACAGTGGGGTGTCCGATGCCGAGCTGATCGGAACTCGGGTGATCCGCAACCGGGGTTCGTCGACGATGGAGGTCAAGTACTTCTCGAATTCGTTCCCAAGGCTCACCTTGAATGGTGCAGTCGTGGACCAGAATATCGCCGAAGAAAACCTGATCTACGCCGAGTCGAACACGCGCGTTGATATCACCAACAGCACCATCGCAGAAAACACGATTGGCGCCAGCCGAATCATCAGCCGGGCTGCTTCATCCTGTCCGATCAACGCCGCCTTTCCCAGTATAAGGGTCCATGGCAGCATCGTCTGGCAGCCCGGGAAAACCCTCACGCCCGGTGTAGGCCAAGCTGGCTGCGTGCGTTACAACACGCTCTCCAATCTGGACAACGTCCCCAGTGTGGATCAGCAGTACATTTCGGTGGGGAACCCGCTGTTCGTCGATCCGGCGAATGGAAACTTCCGTCTGCAGGCCGCGTCGCCAGCACTCGACTACGGCCCCGCCGCTGTCAGTGCAGTTACCAGTGACGGAGGCGTGAGAGTCATCGATCTGCCGTATGTGACCAATGCCTGGGGGCCCCAGGATTCGGGCGCCTACGAGCGGTTGCTGGACTCCGATGTGATCTTTGCCAACGGCTTCGACGCCAACTGAAGCGCCATCCAACCGAGTAGCTCGCCGGGATCCTTCGATTCCGGCGAGTGGAACGGATGCCGCGGTGTTCCCCAAAGCAATACGCATGGCCCGAGATCGACAGCATGAATCTATGGATCTAGCGACCCAGCATGATCGCCGGCGGTAGAATAGTGCTCCCTTCACGCATGCCTCTATTCACCCC
>DAIMYT010000260.1:0-2797 GCA_036734345.1 Dokdonella sp.
GTTCGGTGTCGGCCAACAAGTTGCGCGCCGCCGGCTGACAATGGCGAATCTATCGCGATATCGAGGGACTCTCGGTGCCGGGCACCCTGAAGTACATGCTGCACTACGCCTGGAATGCCCTGGCCAAGCGCCGCTGAGTGTCCGCTCCCTTTTTCCGGCTGCTATCAGCAGCCGCGCCCGATGCGGCCCCCGGTGGGCGGATAGCCATCCCCCGGGCGGGTCGGAATCCCAAAGAAATTACGGACTTGCGTGCCAGTTCACACTATTGGGCCGGTCGTTGCGCGTTTCTGAACGCGGTCCTCAATTTCGGGGCAATGGTCCCGGTAAGGTCACGCTCCCTGAAGTGCAGTGGAGCTGGCCGGATTCGACCTCGCTCGCTGCGATTGCTTTATCAAAGCTTGCGAGACCCCCTGCCCATGTTCACACGCACCCCATTTGCCGGCCAATCTGCCCTGATGTTCGCTCTGGCGATCTGCGCTTCCGGCACATCGCACGCGGCCATCAATACCGATCTTGCCTACGTGAACATGCAATCGACCCAATACACCCGCTTCAAGGGCTGGGTGGACCAGGCCGTCGCCGGCAATCCGGGCTACGAGTTCTCCGCCAATGACGCTGTCCTGATGTTCCGCCTGACCGGCCAGTCACAGTACTGTATCCTGGCCCGCAACATGGTCGAGAGCCAGGTCAGCGCCGCGGAATCCGCCATGGCGGCCAACCAGAATCCGGTGGTTGCGGGTGACTCCTACCTCTACGCAGGCGCCATGATCGGAGACCTGGCGCTCACCTACGACTGGTGCTCGACATACATTACCTCGTCGCAGCGCACGCGTTGGGCTGCGTATACGGAACGGACCATCAGCAACATCTGGAACCCCTCCCAGGCGCAATGGGCGGGTCGCTCGGCGCCGTGGTCCGGTTGGGGCACCAACGATCCGGCCAACAACTACTACTACAGCTTCCTGCGCGCCACCATGTACTGGGCCCTGGCCAGCAACAGCAGCGCCTGGACCTCGTACCTGCAGACGCAGAAGCTACCACCGCTGGAAAACTATTTCGCGATGTTGCCAGGTGGCGGCAGTGAGGAAGGAACCGGCTACGGCACCTCGCACCACAAGCTGTTCGAACTGTATCGGGTCTGGCGCGATTCCATGGGAACGGATCTGGCGAATGCCAATTCGCACCTGACCGACACGATTTCCTACTGGCTGCACGCTACGGTGCCCACGCGCAACCGCTTCGCGCCCTACGGTGACCAGTCGCGCAACTCCAATCCGGAATTTTATGACTATCACCGGCACCTGTTGCTCGAAGCGCGCTACATGACGAACAACGCCGCAGCCCGTGACCTGGCGTCGTGGTGGATCAACCATAATTCGGTGCAGCAGATGTCTAGCGGATTCAACTTCCGCGATGACCTGCTGCCAGCGGGCAGTTCCTCGACCCTGCCGGCCGCGCCGCTGACCTACCGGGCGACCGGAATCGGCCACCTTTTTACCCGCACCAGTTGGGAAACGGATGCGACCTGGCTTACCTTCTCCGCAGGCTCCTACGATCAGAGCCATGCGCATCAGGACCAGGGTTCCTTCACCCTGTTTGCCGGCGACTGGCTCGCGGTCACCGAAAACATCTGGAGCCACAGTGGCATCCAGCAGGGGACCGAAGTCCACAACGTGGTACGTTTCGAGCGCAACGGCGCAATCGTTCGCCAGCGCAGTCCGTCGCAGTCGACGATGAATGTCACACAGCAGGGTCCGGGACCCGGCGAGGTGCATGTCACCGGGAACCTCTCGGCAGCCTATGCCAGCGGCGCAGGCGTCACTTCCTGGCAGCGCAGCCTCGACTTCACCGGCACCAAGCTGCTGGTCACCGATCAATTCTCGGTGCTCTCGGGCACCCAGGCGATATTCCAGGTCAATACCCCGGTACAACCGATCATCACGGGCAACACGGCCAAGGCCGGTAGGCTGAGCATCCGTGTCATCGAGCCGTCGAATGCGACCTTGTCCGCTGTCAATTGGCGCAATGTCGACAGCGACTTTCTCTCGGGCTGGAAGCTCGAGGTTCGCGGCACTTCGGCCAACACCGGTTTCGTCGTTGAACTGACAACAGGCGACTCGATCTTCAACGGGGGCTTCGAGCCCTGAGCTCTCACAGTTGCGGCTCCGGGCTGCATAGCCCGGGAATGATCCGGCTGCAGCGATTCAGCGCGGGCGCTGCGGAATGCCGGCAGGGTCCGGCCGATTGAAGTTGAGCTTGAACCAGGCCACCACGCCCGCTCCGCGGTTGTTCCAGTTGAAGCGTCGCGGAGTGGCGCCGTTGCGTGCGCACTCCAGCGCATACGAATGGGCAATCAGGTCGAGCCGGGACTCCAGTTGCCGTTGACGCGCCGGGTCGGTTTCGAAATATCGGGCCGCGGCCACTGCAAGCCCCAGTTCCACGGTGTGCGCATCGCTGTACTCGCCACCCTCGTCCTGCATTGCGATGAGCCTGGCAAGCGGCGCCTGCGAGGACGACCAATACCAGGCGATCTGTCCGTCCGGACCGCTGCAGTCGTCGCGCCAGCTGTGACCGGCCTTGACGAAGACATCAGGTGAGATCCAGCCGTATTTCTCCAGATATTGCCCGAAGCCGGCAATCATTCCTGGGATACGCGGGTCAGCGGTCGCCAGCCAGGCATGCCAGAGCCCATCGATGATGTTCTCGCTCATCCACGGCGATGCACCCCGCACGTCTGACTCTGCGGCATAGGGTTCGCCTTCATGGCGCTGCCAGCTGTGTCGCCAGGAACCATCAT
>DAIMYT010000261.1:0-2736 GCA_036734345.1 Dokdonella sp.
CGGATCCCAGTCCTGGAACGGAATGCCGAAGTAGAGAGCGGCATGCCCCAGTCGCGCCGCGTCGATGATGGTGTTGTTGACGACCACCGCGTCGCGCGCGGCGTAGAGGCCGATGCCGGCATAGCCGGTATAGCGCACCAGGTTGTTGCGGACGATCGCCCGCATCGCCTCGTAGTAGCCGGGATTCGCCTCGAGGTCGAAATATTCCTCGCTGGTGTCGAAGCCGACCAGGATGCCGGACATGCCGGTGTTCTCGATCCGGTTCCTCTGCACGATGACGTCACTGGCTCCGCCCTTGAAATAGACGCCGGTCGTGGCGGTATCGTGGATGTGATTGTCCTCGACCAGCATGAACGAACCGCCGACGTTGTCGATGCCCTCCGCGTTGCGGTCCTCGAGGGGCGTGCCGGGAGGATCCGCCGCCCCGGTATTCCAGATTTCGCTGCGCCGTATGGTCACGTGGTCGCACTTCGGCGTGATCTTGATGCCATCCCGACCGGTGTCGTGGATCTTCAGGTTCTCGAGGATCACGTTGCTGGCGCCGCGTCCCTGCTGGCCTTCGCCGCGGTACCAGGCCGTCTGCAACTGTATGCCGTAGTACATGCTGCCGCTGATTTCGAGGTCGGCGATCCGGCTGCCCGAGGCTTCCGGATCGATCTGGATGACCACGCTGTCCTTCACCGTGAGATCGCACTGGATGTGCGCATGCTCGCCGGGAATCGACCGCAGCGTCATGCGCTTGCGCAGGCGCACGTCGCATTCGTGGTAGGTGCCTGCACGCAGGCTGACCGTGTCGCCCGCCTGGATCACCCCGATCGACGTGTCGAGGACCCGCCCCACCGTGCGGAACGGCCGGGCTTTCGAACCATCGCCCAGGGTATTGTCGCCGTCAGTCGCGACAAACCACTCCCTGGCTGCAACCGGGAAGGCGATCAGCAGCAGCATCAGCGCCAGCAGCGTTCGGGGCATCTTCGGGTTTCCATTCCGGCAGGTACGCACAGCCATCGTGCGTATCGCCCGATCCTAACCCAAAAGCCCGCTGCGCGAGGAAATTCCACGGCTCGACGCGCATGCAGAAACGGACGAGTCGATGCGGACTCGTCCGTTTCATTGCAAAAGGATCAGGCGGATTCTTCGCTCCGACGCCACTGCGGCGTCGGGGTAACCGGCTGTCGCGCTCAGTCGAAGCCGCTGCCGAAAATCTCGTTGGGTGGCGGAGCAGCCACTTCGTCGGCGCCAATGTCATAGGGCGCGTAGCGCTGCTGCTTGTCGAAATCGTCGGTGACCTGCGGAATCACCGTACCGGCGTCGATGGCGGGACTGCCGGCCATCAGGTGGCCGCTCGAGTCGACTGTAAAGGCCGCATACAGGCTGTGGGTGTCGGTATTCTCGTAGGCAATCCATTGGCTCAGCGTGGCGTTGCCATTGATCGGGCTGCCCGGTCGCGCATCGCGGAACACGCACGCACCATTGCTGTTGGTGTAACCGTTCCAGTCCGTATTCGGGTTGCCGCTCAGTCCGGAGACGCCGCCCATGTCATTCCAGTAGCGGATCTCGATGCACTTGCCGCCGTACTGGATGACCAGGTTGTTGCGGATGATCGGATTCACGCTGGGCGGTCGACCGGCGGCAGGGTCCCAGTCCTGGGCTGGCACGCCAAAATAAAGCGCGGCGTGACCGTCCTGGGCGGTATTGATGATCGTGTTGTTGGCGACCACGGCGTCCTTCGCCGAATAGAGGCCGATGCCTTCCCAGACGGTATTGCGGATGATGTTGTTGCGCACCGTCCCGCGGATCGATTCATAGAACTGCGGGTTGATGCTGAGGTCGAAGAATTCCACGCTCGTGTCGAAACCGACCAGGATGCCGGCCATGCCGGTGTTCTCGATGCGGTTGCGCTGGACCGTGACATCACTCGAACCACCCTTGAAGTAAAGGCCCGTCGTGGAAATGTCGTGGATGTAGTTGTCTTCGATCAGCAGGAAGGAGACGTTCACGCTGTCGATGCCATCCGCGTTCCGGTTGTCCAGGATCGTCCCGGGCGGATAGATCGCGCCGGTGTTCCAGATCTCGTTGTTGCGGATCGTCACATGGTTGGATTTCGGGGTGATCTTGACGCCATCACGCCCCGTATCGTGGATCTTCAGGTCCTGCAGGACGACATTCGAGGGGCCAGAGGCGTTCTGGCAGCAGGGATCCGGGTCCCAGTCGGTTTGCAGCATCACGCCGTAGTACTGCCCGCCACTGATTTCAAGTTGGCTCAGCTGGCTGCCGCTGGCGCCGGTGTCGATCTGGATCGTGACGCTGTTGCTGACATTCATGTCGCAGTGGATGTGCGCGCGCTCGCTGCCGTACGAACGCAGCGTCAACGGCTTGCGCAGGCGCACGTCGCATTCGTTGTAGGTGCCGGCACGCAGCGTGATGATGTCGCCCGGGCTGGTCATGTTCAGGGACGTGCTCAACACGTGCTTGACCGTGCGGAAAGGCGAGGCGAGCGAGCCGGTGCCGCTGCTGTCGTTGCCGCTGGTAGAGACGAACCACTCCCTGGCCAATGCCGGAGTGCTCACGGCTACCAGGAGAAACAGCAAAATTCTGATCATCGAACCCTCGCAATAGACTGGATGGCGCCCACTGGGCCGGACGCCTTGCCGGGCCGGTACCAGGCGTACGCCATCAAGGCGGCCATACCGGTATGCAGCTCCGTTTGTTGCGGTGCAGAATATTGCTTCAATATGT
>DAIMYT010000262.1:0-1229 GCA_036734345.1 Dokdonella sp.
TGTCTGCTGCCCTCCCGTCAACGCTTCGTGATGGCCGACGAGCGCAGGCCCGCCAGCCAACGGGTCAGGACGGCGTTGAACGCCTCCGGCCTCTCGATGTTCGGAAGGTGCCGGCACCCCGGTACTTCCTCGTACCGCGCACCAGGAATCAGTTCAGCCAACCGTCGGTTCTCCGCAGGCGGCGTTCCCGGGTCATCGCTCCCGCAAACCACCAGCGTGGGCACTTGCACCTTCGGCAGTGCCTCGGAGAAATCGAATTGCCGGATCGCCCTGACGCACCCTTCGAAGCCATTCACGCTGGTGGCGAGAATGCTTTCATGAACCTGCCGACACCGGAGAGGCGAGCGGCGCCTGAAGTCCTCCGTGAACCACCGGCCCAGCGTAGCCTCAGCCAGAGGAAGAAGGGAGTTGGCGGAGCGTGCAGTGGCGATCCGCTCGTCCCACATGCCTTCAGCGCCTGATGCCGAGGCAGGCATGGTGTCGCACAGCATGGCCGAGCGCATCAATTGCGGGTACTTGAGGGCAAATGCCTGCCCAAACATGCCGCCAATCGAGAGGCCAACATAGTGGACACCATCCAGCCCCAGCCCCTGCACGACGATCGACACATCGTCGGCGAGGTTTTCCAGCGTATAGGCGCCCTCCATGGCATCGCTGCCGCCATGTCCCCGGATATCCATTCGAAGCACCCGGTATCCCGCCTGCAGCAACGCAGGCACCTGCTCGGCCCACATACCGCTATCGGCGGTCAGGGAGTGGGTCAAGCAGACGACTGGGGATTCGGGGTCTCCCAACATTTCATACCAGATCCGCCGGCTGTCCGGCAAACGAAAGTACATGTGTTGCTCCTTGTATCCATCCAACATCAACAGCCGAATGCACGGATCAAAGCCCCAAGTCGGGCACCGGTTTTCGACTGACTTTTTGCGCTTGAATTGACGGACATCAATCACTGCGCTCTAAAATCTGTTCTACTCTAATGCAGAAAAAATTAATAGAACAGATACAGATTGCCGAACAATCAATAGATACAGAAGGGAGACCGAATGAACCGATACCTGGAGATCGCACGCAGCCTTTCGGACCTCATCGCCAAGGGCTCTCTGCGGCCTGGCGATCCCATCCCATCCATCCGCCAGGCGTCAGCCCAGCATCGGGTAGGCAACGGCACCGTGGTCCACGCCTATGGAGTGCTCGAAGCGCAAGGGCTGAGCGAGTCAAGGCCCCGT
>DAIMYT010000262.1:1239-2727 GCA_036734345.1 Dokdonella sp.
GCACAAAATCCTCGGTGACCTGACCGCGTCCAAGACGACGTTCCTGGGCTCCTCGTTCGTCGATCCGTCGCTATTCCCCCTGAAAGCCTTGCAAAAAGAGTTGATCGCAAGCATGAGGGATCCGAGTTTTTCAGCCCCGGTGCAAGACAGCCTTCTGGGATTGCCCCGGCTTCGTCGGGCCATCGCGCACCGGTATCTCGAGTTGGGCTACGCCGTTCCGACGGACGAAATCATCATCACCAATGGCGGGATGGAAGCCATCTATTTGGCGCTGAAGGCCGTCACCAAGCCCGGCGACCTGGTGCTCATCGACTCTCCGATGTACTTTGCAGGTCTGCAGTTGCTCGAACAGCTTTACCTTCGCACGGTTGAGGTGCCGACGAACCCTGGCGACGGTCTCGACCTGGGCCAGTTGGACAAGACGCTGCATCAGCACAAGGTCGCCGCGTGCCTGCTGATGACGAACTGCCACAACCCGCTCGGCTTTTCCATGAGCGAGGACAAGAAGAATGCGCTCGTCAAGCTGCTGGAAAAGCACCAAGTCCCGCTGGTCGAAAACGACGTGTACACCGAGCTTCAGTTCGACCTGCGGCATGTCCGCGCGGCAAAGGCCTTCGATCGCAGCGGACTCGTCCTGCATTGCGGCTCCTTTACCAAATCCCTGGCGCCGGGCTACCAGATTGGCTGGCTCGCCACGGGAAAATTCAGGGAGCGTGTCGCCCGGCTCAAGTTCGTCACCACCTTTGACACCAACACCCCGACACAGGCTGCGATTGCCCACTACATGCAGTACGGCTCCTACGATCGCCACTTGAGGAAGCTCCGGGGGGAACTGCAATCCCGATTGGCTGGCATGACGAGCGCGGTGGAAAAGTATTTCCCTGCAGGAACGCGCCATACCCAGCCAAAGGGAGGATTCGTACTTTGGATTCAGTTGCCTCAGGCGGTCGACGCGTTTGCCCTGTTCGATCTGGCGGCAACATCCAATGTCGGTATCGCGCCTGGGCCGATTTTTTCTGCCAGCCGCGGGTACCAAAATTTCATTCGGCTCAATTGCAGCCGCGCCTGGACTCCGACCATGGACAAGACCATCGCCTGGCTGGGTCACCAAGTCAGGCGGCTGATGTAATTCAGCACCGCATCCTTACTCCACCGTCACGCTCTTGGCCAGATTGCGCGGCTTGTCCACGTCGGTGCCGCGTGCGCAGGCGGTGTGGTACGCCAGCAGCTGCAGCGGCACCACATGCAGCAGCGGGCTGAGCTGCCCATAGTGCTCGGGCATGCGGATCACGTGCATGCCCTCGCTGCTTTCGATGCGCGTGTCGGCATCGGCCAGCACGTAGAGCACGCCGCCGCGCGCGCGCACTTCCTGCAGGTTGCTCTTGAGCTTTTCCAGCAGCGCGTCGTGCGGCGCCACGGCGACGACCGGCATGGCGCTGGTCACCAGCGCCAGCGGGCCGTGCTTGAGCTCGCCCGCGGGGTAGGCCT
>DAIMYT010000263.1:0-706 GCA_036734345.1 Dokdonella sp.
GTCATGAGCGACGTAGCGGCGGATCGTAGTCTCGTCAGCCGCATGATGGTTTTCATCGTGGTTAGTTCGGTCCTTCTGGCAATCCAAGGAATCCAGCAGGTCGAACTGGGAGTTGGCTGGACCGGTGTGGGCCTGTCCCGGGAAACGCGTATCCAGTACGTTGGAATCTTCAATGATCCCAACGACCTGGGGCTTCTCTTCATCATGGCCCTGCCGATGGCGATGTTCCTGTCGGCACGTGGAGGCCTGCTCGGCTTGCGTCGCCTGTTCTGGGGGGCCGGTGGCGGCATGCTCCTCTACGGTATCTACCTGACCAGCTCGCGCGGCGCGCTGCTGGCGCTCATCGCCGTAGTGGGGGTCTGGATATGGCGCCGGCGCGGAGTGGTCACGGCCATGTTGCTGGGGGCAGGCGCGCTCGGTGGCATCATGATGCTCCCATCGCGCATGGGCGAGATCGACGCTGGCGAGGCGTCGGCAGCGGGACGCGTGGATGCTTGGTACAGCGGGCTGGAGATGTTCATCGCGCACCCGCTGTTCGGAATCGGGCCGGGCAATTTCGCCGAAAACAATTTCAACCTGACCGCGCACAATTCCCTGGTGCTTGTGCTTGCCGAGACCGGCTATGTCGGGTTCACGATCTGGCTTGCGTTCGTCTGCTATGGATTCATGATGATGGCCGCCGTCCTAAGGCACCAGCCGGAACTGG
>DAIMYT010000263.1:716-2600 GCA_036734345.1 Dokdonella sp.
TGGCCAGCGCGACCGAGATCGAGGACTGGAAGCTGGAACGCAGCTTGGCGATGACCTTGCTGTTGTCCCAGGCCGGTTTCTTCACGGCCGCATTCTTTCTCAGCCGCAGCTACGTGATCCTGCTTTACCTGCTGGCCGCGCTGGTGCTCGGCTACTACACGGGCGTGCGGCGGCGCTATCCTGCGCTTCCCCGCTTCGAGTTGTTGCGTGATCTAATCCGCTGGCCGCTGGTGGCAGTCGCCAGCATCATCGGACTCTATCTGCTAGTGAAGATCCTGCTGGTGACCTCATGACCGCTCGCGCGCAAGCGCTTCGCAACACGATGTTTTCGTCGGTGGGGATTTACACCGAGTATTTCCTCGGCATGCTGACGTCGATATTCATCGCCCGGCATCTGGGGCCCAATGACTACGGCGCCTATAGCGCGATCATCTGGCTGGTGGCGATGGGCGTGGCCATGACCAATGCGGGCACCGCAAGTGCAGTGATCAAGTTCGTCGCCGAGTTGCGCGGGTCAGAAAATTGGGAGCTGATCGCTCCGACGATTGCGTACCTGCGCCGTGCACAGCGATGGTTTTTGCTCGTCGTGCTGACTGCAGTCGGCCTGTTGCTGCTGTTTTCGGGGCACCACGTCGCGCCGGGCTTCAACCACTGGATGATCTTCGGGTTCCTCGCTATCGCAGTGGCGCTGCGCTCGCAGTACATGTTCAATGTCGGCATTGCCAAGGGATTCGAGAATTTTCGTGCCACGGCCATTGTCGCGAGCGTCGCCACGCCGATCAACCTCCTGATGGTTGTCATCGCCTGGATGCTCGACGCCCAGGTCGAAGCGCTGCTCGCGGTATTCCTGATTTCTGGAGCGATCTTCTATGCCATTTCGCATCGGCAGACAGCGCGGCTGATTCCGCCGGCCGTGGAAGGCATCAAGTTGCCGCCCGAACTGCTACGGAGACTGCGTCGATACATGCGCCTTGTCGCGGTGACCGTGACCATCGGATTCTTCGCGGCCAGTGAAGTGGAAGTTTTCTTCCTCAACATGTTCGGCACGCCCGATGCGGCCGGCAACTTCAAGGTCGCCTACCTGCTGGCATCGGGTGCGGCCATGCTGGTGCCAGGAGTCATCAGCGCGCTGCTGCTGCCGATGATGGCTAATGCGCTGAGCCAGGGGCGCGATGTGGCCGGCCGCCGTTTCGTGGCGTCGACGACTTATCTTGCCCTGCTCGCAGCACCGCTGGTTGCTTTCGGAGCGGTTTTTTCAGTGCCGATCATTGCCTTCATGTACGGAAATGCCTATGCAAGCGCGGCACCCGTGTTCGCCGTGGTGCTGTTTGCCTGCGCACTGTCGACGGTATCGCAAAGCGGCTCCAGCCTGCTGATCAGCGCCGACCGCCAGCTCACCATACTGGTCCTGGTCGTCGCTTCCG
Organism: Dokdonella sp.; assembly: GCA_036734345.1. Lineage (GTDB taxonomy): Bacteria > Pseudomonadota > Gammaproteobacteria > Xanthomonadales > Rhodanobacteraceae > Dokdonella. The sequence continues at coordinate 2,141 of DAIMYT010000263.1, forward strand.
GACTGGTCAAGGTGCTGCTTGACGTGACGCTGATTCGCGCCTACGGGTTGTCCGGCGCGACGGCGGCATTCGTCACCGTCGCCATGATCGGCGCGATCGCCAATCTGGTCCTGGCCTTGCGCATGATCGGCATGCAACCGAACTGGATTCGCATTTCCCGCATCATCCTTGCTGCCGCGATCACCGCCATCCTGATCTTGCCGCTGAGGGGAATCGGCCCGCCCCTGCTCAGTCTGGCCGTTGGCGGAGTCGCCACGATTGTCCTGTATGCGTTGTGGACCCTGCTCCTGCGATGCTGGAGTCGGGACGACATCGAGCACCTTTTGCAATTGCACGGCCGGTTTGCCAGGGGCCAGCCGCGCGCCCTTGTGCGACTGCTGGAATGGTCCGGGCGCACGGCGACCAGGGATTTTCCGTGAACGACTGGTACGAACCGGTATTCCGGCGGGTCCTGTTTCCG
>DAIMYT010000264.1:0-2424 GCA_036734345.1 Dokdonella sp.
AGCTCGCCATGCAGGATGCCGGTATTGGCGGACTTCTTCTCCATCGCATTGCCGATGTAGCGCGCGGTGGGCCAGCGCGTCGTATCGAGGAATTGGGCCGAGCGGACCTTTTCGCTCCAGGCCGGCTCGCCCATGTCGAGGCTGGCGACATCGATGACGATGTCGGCGCGCGCGCTGCTCCAGTCGCTGGCATCGAACTGGAACCAGCCCTCGCGGATGCGGATCCGGCCGATGCCGTGCGAGAAGCCGAGATGGTCGGCGAAGAACACGATCTGGGTGTGCACCGGATCGAGCAGGTAGGTTTTCGGCGCGGCCGCCCATGCTGCATTGCCGGCGCACGAAGCCGCGGCCAGGGCAGCGAGCAGGATGATGGGGAATCGGGGCGCCATGCATGCAGCTTGGCAAAATGGCCGGCCGATCGCCAGCACGGCGCGGTGAACGCGCTGTTTCGCCAGCCTGATCAATCGTCCTTGCCGAGGCCGCTGACGACCAGGCGGGCGACGCGCTCGATGCGCTCCCTGCTCGGCTTGGCCAGCAGTTCGCGGATGTTCCGCTCGGCCTCGACCTGGTCGAGCTCGGCGTGTTCGGCCAGGGTCATGGCCACGGCGCGGCCGATCGAATCGAATGCGAGGCCATAGGCAACCGCGTGCAAAGCACCGCCGCCGAGCGTGCCAAGCCCCGGGAACGCCTTGAGCGCATTGCCGGCGATGGCCAGCACGATGGCGGTCGTGTTGCGGATGGTCAGGCCAAGCCGGGCGAGCAGGCTTTCGACATCGAGTTCACGTACCGGCACTTCATGGATGCGCGCCAGCTCGCGCACCATCGCGGTGGCCAGCGCGCCCTGGATGATGATGTCGGTTCCGGGCGCGACCGCGGCCATTGCACCGATCACCGCGCGACGCGTGTAGCGGAACACCGTGGCCTCCGATTCGCGCGCCGCGACCACGCGTGCCAGCGCACGGCCGCGCTGGTCGACGCTGGCCAGCACGGCCTGTTCGCGCGCCGGCTCGAGGGCTTCCGCGCCGGCCGCCGTGACCTTGGCCAGGGCGTCGACCAGGCTGTCCACGTCGGGCTGCCGTTCGCGTTCGACGCGTTCGATGCGGCCATCGCCGAGCTGGCGCTCGAAACGTTCGCTGCCACCGGCGCTGATGCTGACGATCGCGCGCGTGACCGGTGCGTAGCGCTGGCCGAACGCGCGCATCAGCTTGCTGCGCTGGAAGTCGTCGTAACGATCCGACTTGTTGAGGGCGAGGATCAGCGGCTTGCCGAATCCTGCCAGCCAGCGCAGTTCGGCATCCTGTGCGCGGGTCAGGTCGGAGTCGACCAGGTAGATCACCGCATGCGCGCGCAGTGCCTCGTCGCGCGCCAGCTGTTCGCGCTGGTTGCCGGAAACTTCGCCGGTACCGGGCATGTCGGCGAGCACGAGTTCGCGGCCATCAGGCAGCCCGCCCTTGTAGTGGTGCACCCAGCGCGTGGTGCCGCCGGTGACGTCGATTTCAGGCGCCGGCTCGCGGGTCAGGCAACGGATCAGGCTCGATTTTCCGGTGCTGATCTCGCCAAACAGCGCCACATGGCATTCGCCGCTCAGGCGGCGGCGGTCGAGCTCGACGAGTTCCTGCTCGAGGTCCCGGGCTTCGGCCTGGCGCTCGCGCAGCGCGGCGAGGCGGGTTTCGACCGATTCGCGGCTGGGCAGGCTGGCCGGTTTGCCGCGCGCGGGCTTGTGCCGGGATGGCCGCAGCAGCTTCCAGCCCAGCACGGCCAGGCCCAGCAGCGCGGCGCTGGCGACAAGGATCAGCGGCGCGCGAACCAGCAAGGGCAGGCTGGCCAGGCGCTCGTAGAATTCGAGCAGGCTGTTGACCAGGCTGATTCCGAGGCCGAGTAGCACCAGCGCGGCGACGACGAGCAGTGCCAGCAGGATGAAACGCAGGGGCAGGCGGGATTGCGACATCGAACAATTCTATCCTGAGCCGCGCTCCGCCCGCGCTGGCCGGACGCTCTTCCGGCATGGCACCATCGGCCCGCAATGGCTCGGGAATGCACAATGAGACGATTCGCGGCCTTCGTTTCCGGCATCTTGCTGGCGGGCGCGCTGGTGGCCGGGCCGCCGCCCGCGGCGCCCTGGTTCGAGGTGCTGCGCGTGGCCGATGGCCTGCCTTCGAACGAGATCTACGCCCTGCGCCAGGGCGCCGATGGCTATATCTGGATCGGCACGCGCGACGGGCTGGCCCGCTACGACGGCGTTGATTTCCGCGTCTGGCGACATGATCCGGACGACGCCGCCACGCTGGCCAGCAACGACGTTTCTGCCCTGCTCATCGACCGCCGCGGGCGGGTCTGGTGCGGTGGCGAGGCGGGCGGCCTAAACGAGATGCTGGCCGCCGGCGGGTTCCGCCGCTACCGGCACGACAAGGACGATCCCGGCAG
>DAIMYT010000265.1:0-1317 GCA_036734345.1 Dokdonella sp.
CGACGCCATCATGTCGCTGAAGGGATTCCCCAACGTGGTCGATATTCGCACCGTGGGACTGACCGCCGGCATCGACCTGGCGCCGTCGGCCGACGGAGTGGGCAAGCGCGGCTTCGCCGGACTAAACAGCGCCTTCCACGACAACGACATCATGCTGCGTGCCGTCGGCGACACCTTGGCGCTGACCCCGCCCCTGATCGTCACCGAGGACCAGATCGGCGAGATCGTCGACAAGGTCGGCAAGGTCATCCGCGCCGTGGCGTAACCGGTCCGATGGAACAGGCCGGACCGCTCCGGCCTGCTTCCAGGGGCGCTCGGGTCACGCGGCCGCCAGCCTGAAGTTGTGGGGCGGACGACGCTCCCATCGAATCAGCAATGATGCTATGGTTGCGCTCCTTGGGGGAGCGCATTCGAGATCATGCCTGAAGCATTCCGTGTTTTCCCGTATGGGGGCGTTCCGGACGCGAGGGCGTACGCGCGATGATCCGTATTTCCACCATCTTCATCGCCATCTGCATGGTGCTGGTCGCAGCTTCGCTCGGCCTCGTGCTCTATTCATGGGCCGGCATCAGCTTCTATGAATCGGCGCTGGTGGCGCTGACAGCGCTGACCTTCCTCATCCTCTACAACGCCGTTTCGATGCGGCTGCGCGACCGCACCGATGTCGGCGGCCAGATCGCCGACCTCTCCCGCGGCACCGCCGATCTCGCCCGCCAGGTCGCCGAGTTCGGCCGGAGACTGTCAGCCGTCGAGGGCAAGATGGTGTCGGCCAATTCCGCCGGCGCCGATCGCATGCAGGGCGTGATCGGCGAGATCAACGAGCTCGGCGTGCTGGTCAAGCAGTTGGCGGCTACGGTTGCGACCCATGAAGAGGTGCTGGCTGCCGGCCCGCCCGCTGCACCGACGCCGCCAGTTCCGCCGAGCCGACCCGATGCTGAGCCGCAGGCGGCGGAAGCAGCTTCCGCCAGCGCAGCCGAAGCAGCCGAACCTTCGACGGCTCCGGTATCCTCCATCGCGGCTTCCGGCGCCCCTTCGCGCAGCCAGACCCAGCTCATCGCCGCGGTGAAGAATGCGATCGAGGAAAACCGGCTCGACATCTACCTGCAGCCGATGGTGACGCTGCCGCAGCGCAAGGTCCGTTACTACGAGGCGGTGACGCGGCTGCGCGACGACAAGGACCAGGTGCTGGTCGCCGAAGATTTCATCGGCACTGCCGAAAGTGCCGGCCTGATCGGGCGCATCGACCATGCCGTGATGCTGCGCTGCGTGCAGGTGCTGCGCCGGTTGATGGTGCGCAACAAGGACGTCGGCGTGTTC
>DAIMYT010000265.1:1359-2423 GCA_036734345.1 Dokdonella sp.
GAGGCCAACCGCGTGCTGGCGCCGTCCTTCGTGCTGGAGTTCAAGCAGTCCACCCTGCGCAAGCTGGGCCCTGCCGAGACGGAGAATCTGGCGGCGCTGGCGCAGCGCGGCTACCGCTTCTCGATCGACCATGTCACCGACCTGCGCTTCGAGCCGCGCGAACTCGCCGACCGCGGCGTCCGCTTCATCAAGGTGCCGGCCGCGCTGCTGCTCGATCCGAAGCAGAGTTCCACCTCGGACATCCACCCGTCCGACCTGTCCGACCTGCTCGGCCGCTTCGGCATCGACCTGATTGCCGAGAAAATCGAGGGCGAGCGGGCGGTCGTGGATCTGCTCGATTATGACGTCCGGTTCGGCCAGGGCTTCCTGTTCGCCCCGCCGCGGCCGTTGCGGCCCGAGGGGGCATCTGCTACCGCCGGGGCCACCGCCACCAAGCCACAGGAAGCCAATGGTCCCGGCAAAGAGGCCCCGCTCGAAACGTCCGCCGTCGAACCTCCGCCGCGCGCGACCGGCAATGCCGCACTGGCGCGCCGCGCCGTCGGTCCGAACTGACCGTCTCTCACTGCCATGAACCTGCGCTTTGTCGAGAGGCTCCGCGACGTTATTGGCGGCGTCGAAGTGGTGCTCAGCGATATCTGGGGCGTGGTGCACAACGGGCTGGAGTCGTTTCCGGAGGCCTGCGCGGCCCTGCACAGCTATCGTCAGCAGGGCGGCGTCGTGATCCTCATCACCAACGCGCCGCGGCCGGCCGACTCCGTACAGCGGCAATTGCGCAAGCTCGGCGTCGCCGACGAAACCTATGACGCCATCGTCAGTTCGGGTGACCTGACCCGGAACTTCGTGGCCGACCATCCCGGCAAGAAGCTGTACTGGGTGGGCCCGGACCGCGACAGCTCGATCCACCGCGGTCTCGACCCCGCGATGTCCGATCTGGAAAGCGCCGACTATATCATCTGCACCGGCCTGTTCGACGACGAGACCGAGTCCGCCGAGGATTACCGGCCGACGCTGATGAAGGCGCTTGCGCGCAAGGTACCGCTGATCTGCGCCAATCCCGACATCGT
>DAIMYT010000266.1:0-2398 GCA_036734345.1 Dokdonella sp.
ATACGCCAGGCATTGCTCGATTTCGCCGCCACGCCCGAGGGCGTCAGCTTCATGCAGCACGGCGGCTACGGCGGCTTCACTGCCGTGGATGGCAGCGAATTGCGCGCTTTCCACCCCTACGCCCTGCGGGCGCAGGAAATATTGCGAACAACCCGATGAAGACATGGTTCGGGCGACTCTCGCTGCGTTACAAGCTCACCCTCGCCGCGCTCGGGGTGGAAGCCGCGATGCTGGCTTTTCTGATCATCAATAGCGTCCAGTTCACCCGCCAGGAGTTGCAGCAGCAGGCCGAGCACCGCGTGCGGGAAGTGGGGGAAACCCTCGCCGCGGCCCTGCTTGCCCCCTTGTCGCACCAGGATGACGCCAGCGTGCGCGACGTCATCGAAACCTTGCAGCACGACGATGGCCTGAAAATGATCGCGGTACGCGACAACGGCAAACGCATCGTGCACCAGGCCGGAACCGAAGGTACCAAAGCCGATTTCCGGCTGCTGCAGCCGGTCGAGTTTTCCGGCCAGCGCTATGGCGAAATCGCCCTGGTCCTGTCGGGCGACTTCATCCACGAGGCGCGTAGCCGCTACGTGCGGCAAAGCCTTTTCATTGCCGTTGCGGCTTTGCTGCTGACCGGCATCCTGCTGGCCTTGTCGACCGGCGGCGTGGTGCGCCGCTTCGAAGCACTGACCCGTGCCAGCAAACGCATGGCGCAAGGCGACCTCGACGTCAAGCTGGCCGGCGAAGGAGAAGATGAAATCGGCCAGCTGATCGGCACGTTCAACCGCATGGCCGAATCGGTCCGCTTCAATATCGACCGTGCACGCGAAAATGAGGCCCTCTTTCATGCCATTGCCGACTACACCCACGACCTGGAATTCTGGCTATCGCCCGAAGGCAGGCTGCTATGGGTCAATCCGTCGGTCGAGCGCATGCTCGGCCACAGCGTCGGCGAATGCATGGGACAACAGATGGATTTCCCGGCCGACGTCATCCATCCGGAAGACCGCGCTGCAGCCGAATTCCAGTTGCGTCAGGCCTTGCGCGGCACCTCCGGCCAAGGCTACGTACTACGGGTATGCCGCAAGGATGGCGGCCATTTCTGGGCGGTGGTGAACTGGCAGCCGATTCACGATTACAGCGGCGTTTACCAGGGCATCCGCGCCAGCATCCACAGCATCGACGACCTCAAGGCGACCGAGGCCAATCTGCGCCAGGCCATCAATGAGCTGCGGATGGCCGAAAGCCTGCAAGGCAAGTATCTGGAGGAAACCGAGCAGGAACGCGCGCGCCTGGTTTCGCTGTTGTCGGCGATGAATCTCGGCATTCTGTTCGTCGCCGCCGACAACCGCGTGATCTACCACAACCCCGCGTTCAACCGCATGTGGATGATCGAGGAAGAGGCCGCCCTGATCGGCCTGCCGGTGCACGAAGTGCTGGCCAAATCCACCTCGGTGCTGGCGCGCCCCGATCACTTTTCGCGCCACTTGCTGTCGGTACTGGAAACGCGCGAGCTGTCCGACAGTTATGAAATCCAGATGACCGACGGCCGCGTCATCACCGAACTCGACTACCCGGTACGCGACCGCGAAGGCCGCTTCATCGGCCACCTGTGGATTTACGAGGACATCACCCGCGAACGCCAGACTGCCGAACAACTGGTGTATCTGGCGGAACGCGACGCCCTCACCGGGCTGTACAACCGCCACCGCTTCCAGCAGGAACTGGCGCGCACCATGCTGGAAAGCGACCGCCACCATATGCAATGCGCGGTGATGTTTTTCGACCTCGACGAATTCAAAACCATCAACGACAGCTATGGCCACCGTGCCGGCGATGCGCTGCTGATCCGGGTGGCAGGCGAAATCGGCGCCCTGGTGCGGCGCAATGAAGTCCTGGCGCGGCTGGGTGGCGACGAGTTCGCCATCCTGATCCCCGCGGTGGAAGGCAATGAGGCCGAGGTATTGGCCGAGCGCGTAGTGCGCGCAGTGTCGCAGATTCCGTTCCGTTTCGACGGGCAGAACCTGCGGCTAACCACCAGCCTCGGCATTGCCTACTATCCCGGGCACGCCACCGATGCCGACGACCTGGTTGCCCGGGCCGATATCGCCATGTATCAGGCCAAGGATGCCGGCAAGAATACCTGGCGCGTATTTCGCGCCGATCGCGAGGCCGACAGCGAAATGCGCAACCGCCTGTCGTGGGGAGAACGCATCAGCAATGCGCTCGACAAGGGCCTGTTCCAGCTGCATTTCCAGGGCGTCTACCGGACGGAGGATGGCACACTGTCGCACCTGGAGGCGCTGATTCGCATGATCGACGAGCGCAATCCCGACCAGCTCATCATGCCGGTGCATTTCATCCAGCTGGCCGAAAAAAGCGGCCGCATCCTCGACATCGACCGCTG
>DAIMYT010000267.1:0-2310 GCA_036734345.1 Dokdonella sp.
TTCAGCGGTTCCGGATACCACTCATCGGCATGCTGCATGACCGTACTGAGCGAAATGGATGCCTTGCCCCTGACCAGGGCCAGCGAGAGCGTCGCGCTGACCGCGATCACCGCGAGACCTGCCACGATCACGCGGATTCGTGTCCAGCGTCGCAGCCTGGGCGAATAGCGCAGCGGCCCCTCGATGAAGCGGTAGGACAGCGCGGCAAGGGCAAACGTCAGGCCCAGGGCGGTGCCGAGCAGGACGAACGTATCGACTCCGCTGGTCCAGCGCATTAGCACCAGGACCGGCCAATGCCACAGGTACAGCGAGTACGAGCGCTTGCCGACATACACCATGGCGGCTGAGCCGAGCAGGCGCGACAGTGGCGATCGCGGATTGCTTCCGTACAGGAAGCCGAGCAGTCCGAGCGTGGCCAGCACCGGCATCCATCCGCCGGGATACGGGAATTCGCCCGGCGCCGAACTCCAGAACGACCACGCGAGCAGGGCGAATGCAAATGCTGCGCCGGTGCCGGCAATCCATCCGGGCGCGCCGCGCGATTCCGGCGCATCGCTGCCTTTCGGCATGCACAGATAAAGTAGTACGCCGCAGGCCAGTTGCCAGAACCGCGTCGAGATCAGATAGAACGCGGCGCCCGGATCGCTCTGTGAACGCTGCCAGGCATCGCCGAGGGAAGCGAGCAAGGCGATTCCGAACAGGCCCAGCGACAGCGAGCGCCAGCGCCCGCCGCGGGTCCAGGCGAGAAACAGGAAAGGGAAGAGCAGGTAGAACTGCTCCTCGACGCCCAGCGACCAGGTATGCGTGAACGGATTGAAGTCCGTCGATGGCGAGAAATAGTTCTCGTGGTTGGCGGCCAGATGGAAGTTGCTCAGTCCCACGAAAGCGAACAGGCCGGTCAGGTCGTTGCTCGAACTGAGCCAGGAGGAAGGGATGAACAGCGCCGACGCGAGGCTGGTTGCGAGCAGGCAGGCGATCAACGCCGGCGCGATGCGTTGCAAGCGTCGCGCGTAGAAATAGGCGAGCAGCTCACGCAGCCCGCCACGGTTCCAGTGGCTCACCGATGCGCTGACCACGAAACCCGAGATGACGAAGAAGACATCGACGCCGGCGAAGCCGCCCGGCAACCACGATGCGCGCAGGTGATAGACGATGACCGCCACTACGGCGATCGCGCGCAGTCCGTCGATGTAGGGGAGCCAGGGTGCCCGCGGCGACGCGGGAACCGGCGCCGCCCCGGCATGCTGCCCGTTGCCGGTCGATTTCACGGCCGGCATCAGAGCATCTTTTTCAGGCGATACAACGCATCGAGTGCCTCGCGCGGACTCATCGTGTCCGGATCGATGGAGCGCATCGACTCCTCGATCGGCGAGGGTGCGGGCGGCGCGAACAGGCCGAGCTGGGGCGAGCCGGACAGCGAAGGCGCTGGTGCCGGAATTCCCGTGGTGCCGCTCGATTCGAGACTGGCAAGCATGCTGCGTGCCTGCACGATGACCGCCTTGGGCAAGCCGGCGAGCGCGGCGACCTGAAGCCCGAAACTGCGGTTGGCCGGGCCTTCCTTGACCGCATGCATGAACACCAGCTGGTCGCCGTATTCGACGGCATCGAGATGCACGTTGGCGATGCCCTCGTGTGCGGCGGGCAGGTGGGTCAGCTCGAAATAGTGCGTGGCGAACAACGTGAAAGCGCGATTGTGCGTGGCCAGGTGACTGGCGCAGGCCTGGGCCAGCGACAGGCCATCGTAGGTGCTCGTGCCGCGACCGATCTCGTCCATCAGCACGAGGCTCTGCGCGGTGGCGTTGTGCAGGATGTTGGCGGTCTCGCTCATCTCGACCATGAAGGTCGACTGGCCGCGCGAGAGGTCGTCGCCGGCGCCGATGCGCGTGAAGATGCGGTCGATCGGGCCGATCACGGCGCGCGCCGCCGGCACGAAACTGCCGATGTGGGCAAGCAGCACGATCAGCGCGTTCTGGCGCATGTAGGTCGATTTGCCGCCCATGTTCGGGCCGGTCACGATCAGCATGCGCCGCGTTTCATTGAACTCCAGGTCGTTCGGCTCGAACGGCTCGTCGCGCACTTGCTCGACGACCGGATGGCGTCCGCGCTCGATGTGGATGCCGTTGTCGCCGCTGAGCTCCGGGCGGTTCCAGTCGAGCGCATGGGCGCGCTCGGCGAGGCTGGCCAGCGTATCGAGTTCGGCAACCGCGCTGGCGGCCATCTTCAGCCCGGAAAGGCGTTCGCCAAGGTAGTCGAGAAGCTCCTCGTAGAGCGCGCGTTCGCGCATCAGCGAGCGTTCGCGTGCGGAAAGCA
>DAIMYT010000268.1:0-2301 GCA_036734345.1 Dokdonella sp.
AATCCCTGTCCAGTCTCAGGCTTGCGCAGGTGCCTTCCGGGCCGGTTTCGATCCGCAGCTCGATCCGGTAGCGGTCGCAGAGGCGTCGGACTATCGCGAGTCCAAGGCCAAATCCCGCGCTGGCGTCGCCCCTGGCATACGGCTGGAACAGATCTCCCATTGCCGGACCCTGCATGGCCTGGGAATTCGCAATGCGCAGGCGGCCACCGTCGGTATCGATGCATACGCGCCCCTTGGCCGTGTGGGCAAACGCATTGCCGACAAGATTGCCGAGCAGGATATGCAGGACATTCGCAGGGATACGCGTTCGTGCAGCGGGATCCACGGCCACCTCGACTTCCACCGGCTTGCCTTCGAGCTGCAGGCTCTTCTCCAGGACGACCTGTTCGACGACCGGCAGGACGGCTACCGGCTGTTCCGCAACGACCGGTTGACCTTCCTCGCGCGCAAGCGACAACAATGTCGCCACGCATTGCTGCAACTGCCAGGAGGACTGCCTGATGAAGCCGATCTGTCGGCGTGCGGCAACCGACAGGTCCATGTCCTGCCCAATCCGTTCACTGGCGCTGTGGATCACGGCCAGCGAGGTCCGAAGCTCATGGCTGACGTCGCGCGTGAACTCGCGTTCGCGCTCGACGAAATCGCCTATCCGCATGGTCAGCGAGGCCAGGCCCCGGGCCAGGACATCGACTTCGCGGATGCTGGATTCCGGCCCGGCATCCAGCGGCGGATCGTCGGGCCGCATTGCCTGGACCCGTTGGGCGAGACTTGCCAGCGGCGCGGACATGCGGCGCGCAAGCCAGGCTCCAAGCACCAGCGCAATCATGACCACCAGCGATACCGACCAGGCCAGCATCTCGAGGATTCCACCCCGCATCCGACGCACGACAAGTTGCTTGTTGACCTCGGCGACGAGAAATGCGGCGCCGGTTTTGGTCTTGCCCGGGCTCAGTCGCACCAGGTGATAGTGCCTGCCGTCGGTTCCAGCGAATTCCGTCCTTGTCGGCTCCGCCAGGTAGCTCTCGCGCAGGTCGTCAGGAAATTGATGAGGATCCTCGTGGATGGTCATGAAATCGCTGCGCGGCGGCGTCCAGCGATTGAACTGCTCGTAATGGGCGGTTTGGCGCTGCGCCTCGTGCTGCAAGGCGTCGCTGAAAAAACGGTCCTCCACGGTATAGAGAAAGAGCACGGCGATCGCACTGAACAGCAAGCCAACGAACAGGGTGAATGCCGCGAAAGCCAGCATCAGTCGTCGTCGCATCGTCCAAGACGATTTCACTTGTCGCTCACGAGGCGGTATCCGACGCCATGCACGCTTTCCAGCATCGGCTGCCCGAATGGTTTGTCGAGCACCTGCCGAAGCAGATAGAGGTGTGAACGCAAGGGATCCGAGTCAGGTGCGTCATCGCCCCAAAGCCGGGTCACCAGGTCCGAGCGCGAAAGCGTGCGCGGCCACGCCTCGGCCAGTTCGAGCAGGATGCGGAAGCTCGTGCGATGCAGGTTGAGGACCTGGCCGTCGCGTTCGGCCGACTGTTCACGGCGATTGACCCGCAGGCTGCCAATGCGCAGTACATGATCCCTTCCCGCACGATGACGCATTGATAGCGCGAGGCAGCGCGCAAGCAGTTCGGCATTGGCATACGGCTTGGCCAGGTAGTCATCCGTGCCGGCAGAGAATCCGCTCAGCTTGTCATCCAGCGAGTCCCTGGCGGTGAGCATGAGCACCGGGACGTGGCGATCGGCGCGGGCGCGCAGTTGCTCGCAGACCCGCAGGCCGTCCTGGCCAGGCAGGGACAAGTCGAGGACGACGACATCGGGGCGCGATTCCAGTGCGAGCATCAACCCCGAGTGTCCATCGCCGGCCAGGTTGACCGTGTGTCCGTGGGACTCGAATACGGCTGCCATGTTGTCGCGCAGTATCGAATTGTCCTCGATGATCAGAATTCGCAGAGCTTCGCTTGTCATTGCCAGCAGCCTGTTCCCGATCGCACCATTCTGCAACGGTCGCCTCGCGTTCCAGCATAGCGGATCATGAAACTCGGTCGATGCTGACGGCAACGATCGTTTTGCGACGGCAACCCGTTTTGCAGCATGCAAACCCACTTCCCGGTTGGCCGCGGCATTGCTGAACCATGGCCGCAACGTCGTCACGATCCTCTGGCACAAGCCACGCCTGCGCGCTACCCTCGCGCACCTATGACCGATCCCATTCGAAACGATTTCACCCTCGACCCCGACGACGGCGAGCGCCTGTCCAACCTGGTCGGTCCATTCGACGAGCACCTGCGCCAGATCGAGATG
>DAIMYT010000269.1:0-2293 GCA_036734345.1 Dokdonella sp.
CACCGAAGTAGCCGGCGAAGCGATTGCGCGCAACCAGGGCCTGGATGCGCTTCGCGGCAATCCCCGGCTCATGCGCGAGATGCTGCAAACCGTCGTGGGCCGCACCGGCGCGACTCCTCCGGAGGAAAAAGGCTTCCCCGGACCGCCGGGCCATCTGCCACCCGGCGGGCCCGACCACGCCGGGCCGCCCGGGCGTCCACCCCGGAATGCGGACTTCAGGGGTCGAGTGGCGATCTACGACCTGCAGGGAATGCGGGTCACCGGCTTTCCACTGGACGCGGAAGAAAACCTGCTGTCACTGCCGATCACGGTCGACGGCACTATCGTCGCCTATGCGAAGGCGGCGCTGCCGGTCGAATCCGATGGCATCGATGCGGACTTCCTTCGCCACCAATCCACCCTGATTGCCCTGGCCGCGATCGCGCTTTTACTCTGCTCCGCCATCACATCGTGGCTGATGGCAAAGCGCTGGGCGGGTCCCTTGCGCGATATCCAGACGGGTACGGCCCTGGTTGCGGCGGGCGATTTCGATGTTCGCCTGAACGAGCGCGGCTCGATCGAGATCGCGGATGCCATCGGCAACATCAATGCGATGGTCGCGGCATTGAAGCGACTCGAAACCGCCCGCCGACGCTGGCTGGCCGATATTTCGCATGAATTGCGTACACCGGTGACGGTACTGCGCGGGGAAATAGAATGCCTCCACGATGGCATCCGCCAACCGTCCGAAGCGGTCATCCGGTCGCTGCATGAGGAGATTATTGCGGTCAGCGCATTGCTCGACGATGTCCACCTGATTTCGGTGGCCGACCTTGGCAAGATGCCTTGCCGGCTCAGCCAGTTCGACCTGGTCGCCCAGTGCAGGCGCGCGATCGAGCGGTTCCGCTCGATTGCCGGACAAAGAGGCATTGATCTGGAATTCGACAGCCCGTGCGAACAGATCGAGGTGACGGCGGACATCGGACGCATCGATCAGGTGCTTGGTAACCTGCTCTCCAACGCCCTCAAATACACCGATGCGCCTGGCCGGATCCGCGTTTCGGCAGGTTGCTACGGCGGCGGCGCGGCATTGGCCATCGAGGACAGTGCGCCAGCACCGGACCACGGCGAGATCGAGCGCCTGTTCGAGCCGTTCTACCGGACCGACAGTTCGCGCAACCGGATGGAAGGCGGAACCGGCCTGGGACTGGCAGTATGCAAGGCCATCGTCGAGGCCCATGGTGGGCAGATCAAGGCGTCGGCATCTGCGTTGGGCGGGTTGCGCATCGATATCGAGCTGCCTGCGGGAGGCTGATATGGAGAAACCACAACGAAGGATCCTGGTGGCCGAAGACGACCGCAAGATCGCCGCCGTCCTCACCGACTACCTGCACGCCGAAGGCTACGAAGTGACCATCGTCGGCGACGGACTCGCGGCAGTCGGTTCGGTACAGGCGCAGGCCCCGGCGGCGGTGCTGCTGGATCTGAGCTTGCCGCAACTCGATGGCGTCGAAGTCTGTCGCAGGGTGCGTACGTTTTCTGCCGTGCCGATCATCATGATCACGGCCAGGGTCGACGAGGTGGAGCGCTTGCTCGGGCTCTCGATCGGTGCCGACGACTACATCTGCAAGCCCTTCAGCCCCAAGGAAGTGATGGCACGGCTCAATGCCCTGCTGCGACGCGCCGAAGGCAGGCTTGAGGTTGCGGTCCGCGAATCCTGGCGCATCGATGCCGAAGGCATGGGCATTGCGTATGACGGGAAAGCCCTTGCCCTGACTCCTATCGAGTTCCGTCTGCTGCGCACCTTTCTGGACCAGCCGGGCCGCGTGTTTGCCCGCGACCAGCTTCTCGACAAGCTGCACGAGGACTATCGCGAAGTGAGTGACCGCGCGATCGACAGCCACATCAAGAACGTGCGCAAGAAGATCGCTGCCGTCGGCGCCGATCCTGATTCGATCGCATCGATCTACGGTATCGGCTATCGCTACACGCCGAAACAGCGCTGACGCCGGGGAGGATTCCGCCCATACTGCCTCCATGGTTTGCACGGATGCTGTGACCGCCGCCCTGGCTGGCTGGAGGCAAACCCGGAATGGAGAGCCCGGTAGCCTGAGCCTTGGATTCGTGCGCAGGCCCGACGCGTTGGCGCTGGACGACCCATTACCGGCACCCCTGTAAACCACCCGCGAGGACGCGATGCGCATCATCAGTTGCCTGCTGTTCACCCCACTGCTCGGTTGCCTGGGCCTGGCCGCCTGTTCGGACGGGACCGCCCCGCCCGCGACACCCGACGCGGTGGCCGAGAAACTCGAAC
>DAIMYT010000270.1:0-2271 GCA_036734345.1 Dokdonella sp.
GATCGCCTGATCCTTGCCGGTGTGCTGGCCTTGATCGCCGTCATTGCGGCCGATCGCTACTGGCCGCTAACACCTCAGGCCGACGTGGAGACCGCTTCGGTGCCGGTCGCGAAGGGTTCGACGAAAGACGCACTCGCGCCCGCAGCGGCAGGCAACAAGGCGGCGCCCCGTGCCCCCGATCCGAACTCGATCGCCGTGTTGCCCTTCGTCAACATGAGTGCGGACAAGGAGAACGAATATTTTTCCGACGGCATCTCGGAGGAGCTGCTCAACACGCTGGTCCGTGTCGACGGTCTGCAAGTCGCATCGCGCACGTCTTCGTTCGCCTACAAGGGGCGCGAGCTGAGTTCGCAGGCGATTGCCAGTGAACTGCATGTCAGCCATCTGCTCGAAGGTAGCGTGCGCAAGCAGGGCGACAAGGTGCGCATTACCGCGCAGCTGATCGATGCCGTGAACGACCGACACCTGTGGTCGGAAACCTACGATCGTGATCTCACCGATATCTTCGCCATCCAGAGCGAGATCGCCAATGCGATCGCAACCGCGTTGCGCGGTGAGCTCGGTGCCGCTGCAGCGACTCCGGTGCAGGTAAAAGCTGTTACCGACAACCTTCCTGCCTACGAGTTGTATTTGAAAGCGCGCGAGTTGTTCATCGCGCGCAGTGACCTGCGCGAAAGCATCAGGCTCTACGAAAAGGTCGTGAAAATGGATCCGAAGTTTGCCCGTGGCTGGGAAGATCTGGCGGCGGTGTACAGCATTGTCCAGGGCTGGGGAATCCGGGATCGCGACTACATGGCCCTGGTCGACGCGACGGCCAAACGCGCACTGGAACTCGATAGCACGCTGTCGATGCCATGGGCCGCGCTATCGATGGCGGAGATGCGAAAGCGGCCGGTCAAATGGGAAACGGCAATCGACCTTGCCAATCGTTCGGTGGAAGCCAACCCGAACAACACCACGGCCTTGCTCTGGCGCAGCGTCAGTTGGGTCTATCTGGGCTATTTCGACAAGGCGATTGCCGACCAGCGGCGTTGCCTGGAGCTCGACCCCGCCTATCAGAATTGCCTGCGATGGCTATCCCAGTCCCTGGTTTCCGCGGGTAACCTCGAAGAAGCCATGACTGCATTCGAGCAAGGCGTGGCCAACGGGTTTGTCGAGAATCGGGCTTCCTCCTTTGTGCCGATTCTGATCCAGCGCGGTGATCTCTTGTCCGCGCGTTTGTTGTTGAAGGTCCTGGGGACACCTCCTGAACTCTCCAAATCCTTCGTCGAAGCTTTGCAGCATCCTGGGAGTGCGCACCCCGAGGCCCAAAAGGTCATTGACCGACTGGCAGCCAATGCCGATTCGACTTTCAATAGCCAGATTGGGAATGCGCTGGCGTATGTCTGGCTGGGCGAATTCGACCTTGCTGGCAACTTCGACGACCCTTTGAATGACGCGGTAGATCCATGGATTCTGGGCCCCCCCGGTTGGCGCAACTCGGCCGGCTTCAAGCACAAGCTGGAGACATGGGGAGTCGTCGACTACTGGCGCAAGCACGGCTTCCCGCTGCAATGCCATGCCGTCGGCGAGACCGATTTCACCTGTGACACGGTGCCGCAATGAGTTTCCTCAGCGAACTCAAGCGCCGCGATGTGATTCGCGTGGGAGTGGCCTGGCTGGCCTTGTCGTGGCTGCTGGTTGCGATTGCCAACCTGCTGTTTCCGGCGATGAACTTGCCGATCGGTTCAGTGCGTTGGTTGCTGCTGGGTCTGCTCGGCGCCTGGTTGCCGGTCATGCTGCTGGCCTGGCGTTACGAAATGAGCGCGCACGGCTTGCGCGTCGATCGCGGCACGCAGGCCGACAATCCGCACTGCCAACGCACCGGTCGACGCATCGATCAGGCCAGCGTCGTGCTGGTGTTGGCGGCACTGAGCTTGTCGATTCTTTACCAGGTATTGGCACCGTATGCCGCGCAACGCGCTTCGATGGTGAGCACGCCTGCCACGGCTCCGTTGGCGGCGCCTGCGCCCGTGCGACCCAGCGAACCGGTCGACCCCCGTTCGATCGCGGTGCTGCCGTTTGCCAATCTCAGTCCCGACCCTGACGACGCCTATTTTGCCGACGGCCTGGCCGAGGAGCTGCTCAACGTGCTGGCGCGAATCGCTGACCTGAAAGTCACCTCGCGCAGTTCGTCATTCGCGTTTCGCGATGCCACGGTGGGCGCGCCGGAAATTGCCGCGCGGCTCGGCGTGGCCCATCTGCTGCAGGGATCGGTGCGTCGCCAGGGCA
>DAIMYT010000271.1:0-760 GCA_036734345.1 Dokdonella sp.
CGGACGAAGTGATCACCCAGATCACGATCAGCGCGATGAACCAGGCCTGCGCGCCCGGCCCGGTGCCGGCGACGAAGGGCAACGCGACGAAGGCCGCACAGGAGATCGCCGTCAACACGCCGACGAACACGCTGAGCCGCCCGACCAGCTTGGACACCTTGTCGGCGGCAATGCCCATAGCGGTGTCCGATATCGTGAAGATCGCCTGGTCCAGCATCAGGATCAGGATCACCGCCGACGGCGCGATGCCGACTTGCGCCGCGAGCTTGGGCAGGTAGATGACGTAGGTAGTCCAGCCCAGCGTGAACACGAGCTGTAGCACGGCAAGATAAATGCCGGTGCGGTTGGCGGCGGTGCCGGCGGTCTCGGCCTTGAGTTCGGTTGTCGTCATGGAACCAGAATAGAGCGTCAGCGTGCTTTCCGAAAGGTCAGGTTGATGCGTCGGCGGCCGAGAGCCGGGTGCTCACCGTCCGCCAGCGGCGCGACGCCGTGGAAAAACAGCCGCGACGGCCCGCCCCAGACCACGACATCGCCATGCGCCAGCCGGTAGCGCCTCGGCTTGTCGGTGCGATTGAGGCCGCCGAAAAGGAAGATCGCCGGCAGGCCCAGCGACACCGAGACGATGGGCGCTGCAAAATCGTGCTCGTCCCGGTCCTGGTGCAGCGACATCCTCGCGCCGGGCTCGTAGCGATTGATGAGGCAGGCGTCCGGCGCAAAGCTGGCGAAGCCCGCCTCGCTTGCAGCGCTTTCCGCGAGTTCG
>DAIMYT010000271.1:770-2262 GCA_036734345.1 Dokdonella sp.
GGCATCGCCGGCCACGCCTCGCCGGACTCGGGATCGGCAGCGGCGTAGCGATAGCCACGACGATCAGTCACCCAGCCCGCCTCGCCGCAATTGGTCATCGCCACCGACATCTGGTGACCGCCCGGCGTGAACATGCGGCGGAACGGCGCCTGTTTTTCGATCTCCCGCAGGGCGACGAGCAGTCCGGCTTCGCGGGACATAGCGAAGCCGCGCAATAGCATAGCGCCCTCCGCCATAGCCTCGCGCGACGGCAGGACGCTGGAAACGCCTTCGAACAAATCTGCAGTCAAGCCGGCGCGTACCTCACTCTGCATCGTGGAAAATGACGCCGACGGTATGGCGATGGCCGGAGCGGATCCGGCTGACGCCATGACGCAGGTTGACGCGATAGGTGCCGCGCGTCCCCTGCACCGGCCGATGATGCACGGCAAAGGCCACGGCGTCGCCCTGCCCCAACGGCACCACTTCGGCGCGCGATTGCATGCGCGGCCGCTGCTCGGTCAGCACGAACTCGCCGCCGGTGAAATCGCGCCCGGGCTCCGACAAGAGGATGGCGACCTGCAGCGGGAACACGTGCTCGCCATACAGATCCTGATGCAGGCAGTTGAAGTCGCCGGCCTCGTATTGCAGCAGCAACGGCGTCGGCCGCGACTGGCCTGCCTCATGGCAGCGATTCAGGAACGCCGCGTGCGGCGCGGGATAGCGGATGTCGATCCCCATCGCCTCGTTCCAGCGGTTGGCGATTCCAGCGAGTTGCGCATAAAGCGCCGGGCGCAGTTCGGCGATCAGGTTCGGCAACGGATAGGCGAAGTATTTGTATTCGCCACGGCCAAAGCCGTGACGGCCCATCACGACGCGGCTGCGGAAATGGCTGTCGTCCGGATACATCGCGGCGAGCGCGGCGCATTCGTCCGGCGTCAGCAGCCCCTTCAGCACAGCGCAACCCTGCGCGTCGAGGTCAGCCGTCGTTTGCGCCCAGTCGAGCGTATCGACGCGGGCGGCGATGTCGGAGGCGGAGTGCTGTTTTCTGGCGGTTGCTTTCACCTGCACAGTCTCGCAAGGACCACTGGTTTCGGCCACCCGATTTCCGTTTACCCCCGCACCGGCAGTACGAGCACGTCGTAGGCGTGGGTGAGCTTGCGGTTCAGCACGGGGTCTTCCAGCTCATATTCAAAGCGGACCGATGGGCGGATACCGCCCTTGGCCGCGAAAGTGCCGCCGAACATCGCGCAGCCGTCGGGCAGGCCCGACTTGCCGAAACCGCGGTCGATTAATTCCTGCACCGGCAGCATCGCGTCCAGCGTGCCCTCCTGGTAGAGCGTGCGCTTGCCGTCGAACCAGGCCCAGGAGCGCAGGATCATTCGGTCCCAGTGGCCGATGACATCGGAGAGATTCCACAGCACCGGCGACATCGGCTTGTCGCACATCTGCTTCGACACGGTGACGCTGTAGCTCTCGACCTTGCGGTCGGTGTGGTCGGAGCCGAGGCCGA
>DAIMYT010000272.1:0-2259 GCA_036734345.1 Dokdonella sp.
CGACGGGCGTGAGTTTTCCAAGGATGACATCGTCGGCCTGTTCACCGGTGACGCGGCGCTGACCGACCGCGTGCTCGGCCAGCTCGACCAGGATGGCCCGCCGCAGCTGATATTCGCCGTGACCATGGAGAACCATGGCCCGTTCGACTGGCGGCCGGGCCTCGACGAGAAGCGCATGGCCGCGCTGAAGATGCCACCCGGCCTGGACGAGGGTGGCAAGCACTGGATGCGCAACTACCTGTATCTGCTCGAGGATGCCGCCCATGAACTCGGCCGCCTCGCCGACGCCCTGCAGCATCGCAAGCGCCGCACCCTGCTGCTGTTCTATGGCGACCACCTGCCGGCCCTGCCGCCGGTCTACCAGCAGATCGGCTTCGCCGACGGCAAGGGTCCGAAGACCCAGCCGGTACCGTGGCTGCTGCTCGACAATGGCCGATCGCTGGGGCAGATGCCACGCACGGACACCACCTCATGGCTGCTGCCGAGCATCCTGCTGGAAACCGCCGGTATCGGTGGCGACCGCTATTTCGCGGCGCTGGGCGCCCTGCGCGACACGATGCCGGCCGCGGCCATCGCTTCCGCGATTCCACTCCAGCGGGAGCTGCGAGCGCTCGGCCAGTCGCGCTTCATTGGCGAGCTGGAACCGTTGATCGACAAGGCCCTGAATCCGCAGGATGGCGACGTGGACGCGGCCATCGCGCCATAAAAAAACCCGCCGGGCATTGCTGCCGCGGCGGGTTCTCCCTCCCCACGAGCCTTAACACGTGATAACGCAATACTAATGATTTTCCGACATTTGCCACGCCGCAGCGCAACATGATCGCGGAATTCCCCGCCTGGCAATGCCCGCCGGGCCGCATCGCCCCACCCGCGCCGCGATTCCGCTAGCGCTGCCGGCAGCCCCAAACAGGCATACACTCGCCCCGATGCAGCGAGGCCGACATGCCCACATCCCCAGCGCCCGGCTCCGACGAACGACCCGTGGACGCCTGCGCGGCCAGCTTCGAAGCGGTCTACGACCGGCTCAAGGCGATGGCCAGCCGGCAGCTCGGGCGGAACGCCCGCGGCACCCTCGACACCACCGCGCTCGTGCATGAAGTCTGGCTGCGATTCGATGGCTCGCGCGGGCTTTCCTTCGAGCACTCCGCCCAGTTCTTCGCCTACGCGGCACGCGCCATGCGCCATGTGCTGATCGATCGCGCGCGTGCGCGCATGCGCCAGAAAGCCGGCGGCGAATGGCTGCGCGTGACCTTCACGGCCAACGCGGAAGCGCTGTCCGCCTTCGACGGCGCCGAGCAGGTGCTGGCACTCGACGAGGCCTTGCAACGCCTCGAGCAATCCGACGCGCGCGCGGCCAGGGTGGTCGAACTGCGCTACTTCGCCGGCCTCTCCGCCGAACAGGTCGCCGTGCTGCTGCAGGTGACCCGGCGCACCGTGGATCGCGACTGGCGCTACGCCAGTGCCTTCCTGCGCGCGGCAATCGACTGATGTCCGGATTCCACGGCTTTTGACGTTTCACGCCGGAAGCCAACTCACGGGAACGCGAGCCATGATCGAACCTTCGCCCCGCCAACGGCAGTTGTTCGAACAGGCCTTGTTGCTCGGCGCGGCGGATCGCGAGGTGTTCCTCGACACCTGCTGCAGCGATCCGGATGAGCGCGCCGTCCTCGAACGGCTGCTCGCGGCGGACACCGAAGCGGATGGGCCGTTGCTTGGACAGTCGGCCGAAGACCTCTTCGAACGCGTCGGCGAGATCAGCCACGCTCCACCCAGCGGTTCCTGCATTGGCCCGTTCGTCCTGCTCGACAAGCTCGGCGAAGGCGGCTCCTCGATCGTCTACCGGGGCGAGCGCGAACAGGCCGGCGTGCGCCAGCAGGTCGCCCTCAAGCTGCTCCGCCGCGGCCTGCATACGGCCGACGAACAACGTCATTTCCGCGTCGAGCGGCGAGCCCTGGCCCAGTTGCAACACCCGGGCATCGCACGCCTGATCGAAGGTGGCCTTACCGCGACGGGCGTGCCCTATATCGCGCTCGAACTGGTCGAAGGCCAGGGCATCGTCGACCACGCGCGCGCGCGCCGGCTGAACCTGCGCCAGCGGCTAGCCCTGTTCATCGACGTCTGCCGTGCCGTCGAAGCGGCCCATCGAGCCCTGATCGTGCACCGCGACCTCAAACCCTCGAACATCCTGGTGACCGCCGACGGCAATGTGAAGCTGCTCGATTTCGGCATCGCCAAACTGCTCGACATCGATGCAGAGGC
>DAIMYT010000273.1:0-2249 GCA_036734345.1 Dokdonella sp.
ATCCGATGCCGACCGCAGCCGTGATTCGCGCGACCATCCTGCCGCCGTCCTGGCACTCGCCGGATTCCGGCCTGGCATGACCATCGCCGACATCTTCGGTGGTGGCGGCTACTACAGCGAGATCCTTTCACGGTTGGTCGGGCCGCAGGGCCATGTACTGCTGGTCAACAACCCGCCCTATGATGCCTATGCGAAAAAAGGGATTGCACCGCGACTGGCTGGCAGGCGCCTGGCCAACGTTGACTACCGCATCGTTCCGGCCGAAGCCATGAACCTCGGGACCAGTCGGCTTGATGGCGCGCTCATTGTCATGTCCTATCACGACCTCTATGTCGCAGACCCCGAACAGGGCTGGCCGGCGATCGACGCGGGACAGTTCATCGACCAGGTCGCCGCCGCCCTGAAGCCCGGCGCCGTCCTGCTGATCGTCGATCATGCGGCCAGGGAGGGCAGTGGGAAAACCGACGCACAAAGCCTGCATCGGATCGACGAGGCGTATGCGAAGGCCGATTTCGCATCCCACGGCCTGGACTTCGTTGCCAGCAGCGACGTCTTGCGCAACCCCGATGACGATCGCAGCAGAAACGTATTCGACACCGCCATCAAGGGCAGGACCGACCGTTTCGTCCACGTCTACCGGAAGCGCTGAAGACATCGCCTTGATGTTCAGCTGGCCTGATTCGACGCCCCTCCCGGCCCCTCCCCGCACGCGCGAGCCATCGCAACATGCCTGCCCGGCGGCTGCTGGCACGAAGCAAGGCCCGCAATCAGTGCAATCTGCGTCAACCAACAGGCCGAATCCCGCCGCCGGCAGAGCCTTTGCGCACGGCAAGGGAGGCGCCGCCGGTCCGCCGGGCCGTCCAGTCGATTCAGGCGTGCCATTGTGCGAATGAACTACACTGTCGGGGGGCTGGCACGGACGGCAGGAGGGGTTCTTGGCCACTGAAATCGAGGAGCGCCGGGTCGAAATTGCCGACTTGAGGGTCGGCATGTTCGTCTGCAGGCTCGATCGGCCTTGGAGCGAAACCTCGTTTCCGCTGCAGGGCGTGGAGATCAGCAGCCCGGCCGACATCCGCCGCCTCGCCGAGTTCTGCCAGCACGTCTTCATCGACGAGCACAGGCAGGTCGCCTACAAGGCCGACCGGCTGCTGACGCGCTCGAACCTTTCCGAGTCGAGATTCGAGGTGGGCATCGCCTATGCCGATCGCACGACGGTCGAAGAGGAATTGCCACGCGCGCGCAAGGCGTTGAGCAATGCGTCCGAACTGGTCAACCAGATCTTCGCGGACATCGCCAGTGGTCGCGAGCTTTCCGTGGAGCTTGTCGAGCGCGCCGTGCGGCCGCTCGTCGCCAGCGTCCTGCGCAGTGCCGATGCGTTCCTGTTCGTCGAAGGACTGCGCAAGCACGACAGCTACTCCTACAGCCATGCAATCAGTTGCAGCGCCCTCGCCGCTGCGTTCGGGCGCCACATGGGCTACGCCGAGGAGACGATCATCAGCCTTGCCGCGGGCGGCCTGTTGATGGATGCAGGCAAGACCCAGTTGCCCGAAGACCTGCTCCGGTATCCGGGTTCACTTTCCGCCGAACAGGTGGAACAGGTGCGCTCGCATGTCGGCCATGGACTGGACATCCTCACGAAGTCCGGCATCACCGACCAGGACGTGATCGATACCGTCGGCACCCATCACGAGCGATTCGACGGCACCGGCTATCCCCAACGGCTGATGGCCAACGCCATACCGATGGCCGGGCGCATGCTCGGCATCATCGACGCCTACCATGCGATGGCCAGCGAGCGCCCCTATAGACCGGCGATCTCGCGCCACCAGGCGATGCGCCAGATCTATGCCGCCAGCGACCTGCTGTTCCAGGCCGAGATGGTGGAACAGTTCCAGGTCTGCCTCGGCGTGTACCCCACCGGATCACTGGTCGAACTGAACACGGGCGAGGTCGCCGTAGTCATGGCACAGAACCAGGTCAGGCGGCTGCGGCCGAGGGTCCTCATCATCAGCACACCGGGCAAGCAGGCCATCGGCCCCTTTCGGGCAATCAACCTGATGGACCAGCCGGAAGAACTCGGCAACGTGGAAATCGCTCGCAGCCTTGCAGTGGGCGATTACGGCATCGACAACGCCGACCTCTTCCTGCAGGTCTGATGGACGCCACCGCGCACCAGCAGACACCGGCAAGGCCACGGCCATGAGCAGGGTCCCTCGCGCATGTTGAACCGGAGCCAGGTTTTCGACGCG
>DAIMYT010000274.1:0-2200 GCA_036734345.1 Dokdonella sp.
CACACGCTGCACCTGGACCAGGCCAGCGCTGCATTGCGTGCGGGCAAGGCCGTGTTCTGCGAAAAGCCGATCACCGTTTCGGCAGGGGAATGCCGGCAACTGATCGATGAAGCCGCGCGCCAGCAGCGCTACCTTGCCGAAGCCATGTGGACCCTGTTCCTGCCGGCCATCCGCAAGGCGCAGGCCTGGGTCGCCGAGGGCCGCATCGGCACCCTCACCCGGATCAGCGCCGACCTCGGCTACCCGATGCCCTACAAGCCGGTCGGGCGCGAGTACGATCCGGCGTTGGGCGGCGGCGTCCTTCTCGACATGGGCATCTATCCGGTCACGATCGCCCTGCAGTTCTTCCCCGAGGATCCGCGATCCATGCACACGGCCGCGCATTTCGCCGAGAACGGGGTGGACGACCAGGTCAGCATGCTCTGGGATTTCGGCACGGCCCATGCGAGCCTGGCCTCCTCGTTTCGCAGCAAGTTGCCGAACGTGGCCTGCATCATCGGCACCGAAGGCTATATCCGGATCCCTGATTTCTGGCGTGCGCGCGAATGCTCGCTGTTCCAGCTCGATGAGTGCATCGACCACTTCTACGACGGACGCAAGGGCGGCGGCTTCGAATTCGAAATCCATGCCGTTTCCGACGACATCGCCGCCGGTCGGTTGACCTCGGCGCTGGTGCCATTGCAAACCAGCTTGCGCGTGCAGGTTTTCATGGACCGCATTCGCAGCGGCTTCCCGGCATCCGCAGCGGGTGCGGTACGCAGGTAGCCCGGACCTTGCGTTTCTTTGTTCGCTTCTGGCCCTTTGTGGCGTTCAATTCCGTGTGGTCCGTGTAACGGGTTCGATTATTCGTGCGGCGGCGAGATCGGCATTCGGATGCAACCTGCCTGATCCATGCCGCGTTGATGCATGTCGCTGTGTTCAACCATTGGTCGCCATCCGGCGACTGCATTCGGGAGAGGATCATGCAAATCATGCGAGGGGTGGCCGCAGGGGTGATCGCGGTGCTGGCGGCGTGTAGTGGCGGGGGTTCGGGCGGAAAAACGGCCGTCGCCGTTCCCGCCGTCGACAAGGGACCGCATGCACATGCGGTCACCAAGCAGTTCACGATCGACGGCGGCAAGCTCAATGTCGAGGAAAAGACCTATGTCGATGGCCTTGCCATGCGCCTCGAAAAGGGCGCAGGCGCGGTACTGACGCAGGATCCGCTCAGCGCCTGCGCCAAACTCGCCGTGGTCGCCCATGGCAACCTCGATTACGATGCCGCCCGCTTCGGCGACAAGCCGGCCCTGATGCTGGTACGCAACGAGGAACACCCGCAGGGTGCGGCCCTGCTGCTAGAGCCCTACTCGACGAGCACGCTCGAAGACGCCCTCCCGATCCTGGTCACCGAAGGCAACGCGTTGAGCGCATCGGGCGACGTCGGCGACGCCGGCTGGGGCAGCATCGACGCGACGAAGTACGGCGGCGAGAAAGCGCCGCACGTGCGCCTCGATGTCAAACTTCCCTACGCAAGCCTCGATGACGCCGACCCGCTGGCCGCCGATGCCAGCGCGGAAGCGAAATGGCTGCGCGAAATGCGTGCAAAGGCGGCCGCCGACACCCAGTCCGTCGTCGATGCCAGCCTCGAAGTGGACATGGAGGACTACAGCGGCTCATCGACCAGCAACGCCTGGTCCGACGTGCTCGGCAACTGGGCGAACTTCAACGTCGTCGCCGTCGCCGCCGACACCGGTTGCGCGACGATGGTCGTGCGCCAGCCCGGCTTCATCGGCGGCTACCAGGAAGCCATCATCCAGACCAAAATGGTTGGCGACGTGCGCAAGGTGACCGCCGCGCAGACCAGGAGCGTCGACAGCATCGACGGCCACTACGTATTCGGCCGCGTCGAAAGCGCCACGCTCGGCGGGTTCCCCGTGCTGCACGCCCGCGCCGCCCGCGAGGAAGGCGTCGGCCTGGTCGTCACCTTCAGCGACAAGCCCATCGCGAACGAACCGTTCGAGGCACTCGCCGCCAAACAGCACATGCTGCGCGCCGTCAGCAGCATCGAATACGGCAACCAGTATTCATTCTCCCACTACGAATTGGCCGGCCCCGGCGTCCCCGTCGAACAGATCGACGCCGGCAACTCCACGACCAACCCCTCCCTCGACGAGAAGGAGATCGCGGGACTGATCAAGCTGGGCGAGGGCGAGGGCACGCG
>DAIMYT010000275.1:0-2083 GCA_036734345.1 Dokdonella sp.
GCCTCGCGATCGCCGAGGCGCTCGACCAGCGCCGTCGAGTCGACCAGGTCGCACAACAGCAGGGTTCGCAGCAGCGAGCTGGCGCGAGAGCCGGATTCGACTTCTGGCGTGACGGCGACACTCACTGGCTCGAAGACCTCACTGGACCCTGCACGCATTCGCGCCATTCTGCGCCGCGGCGCACACGCTTGCCAATTCGACGCTCTCGCTTTGCCGGGAGCCCGAAGCTAGACTCGCTGCGCCACTGACTCCGTGTTGGCGCCTGTTGTCCGTTGGTGCCCAGCGGAAGCACCCGTTGCGACCAGTGCAATCCATCCATACCAGGGGAATTTGCGATGACCGATACCAAGCTGACGAACGACCAGGCGGTTGCCCTGCTGCGCAAACTCGGCACCGACGACGCCTTTCGTTCCCTGTTCGAGGCCAAGCCCGCCATGGCCCTGCACCAGGCCGGCATCCCGCCCGAAACCATCGTCGGCCTGAATGCCAAGTGCCTGTGCCCGAAGCAACTGGCGGACAAGAGTGTGTACCAGGACGTCGCTAGCAAGCTCGACCGGGCGGTCGTAGCCGAGGCGATGGCCATGAACACGCCACACCTAAATCTTCGGAGCTGAATCCTTCGGCTGGCTTGATCCGAGCTCGAGTTCAAGCCTGGATACCCGCGTCTTTATCCATTCCGGGCTTTTTTCCACGGGCCAGCGCTGCAAAAATTCAGCCAGCCGGTCGCGTGCCGACTGCGACTCCTCCAGTTTCATGGAGTATTCCGCGTCGTACAGCAAGGCGAGGTTCGACTGGGCCACGTCGAATGGCATGAATGCCATGTTGGCGCTGACCTGTGCATAGGCGCGTCCGCGCTGCGCGGCGAGCCAGCGCGCCTGTTCGCGGGCGCCGGCCAGGTCGCCCGCGCCGGCCAGGGCCTCCATGAGCAGGAGGTGGGTCACGTTCAGTTCGGTGCCGTCGACCAGGGTCTTCAGTTTGGCTGCGGCCGTTGCGGCGTCGGCCCCCGAAAGCGCACGCTGCGCGTCCACCAGTCCGCGCAGCTTCTGCAGGTCGGGGAAATCGCCGTTGGTCGAATCCGGATCGAGCCCGGCCAGCAATGCCTTGGTCGATGCGCCGTTTGATGCGCGGCTGGCCATCAGGGCGCGGAACAACAGGCTGGCATTGGCCGAAAACACATCATCATCGTGATCCGCGCCTGCCGCCGCACGGCCACGCGCACCATCGGCATCGCGCCGGAAAACCGGTTGCGCATCCGGCCCCAACAACATGGAGGCACCGACTTCCGCGTCGCGCAACATGTTTTCCTGGCCCGGGTCCAGGCTCGGTCGCTGGTGATCGTCGTTGGCCAGCATCGCCCGCAGTCCCGACCAGTCGCCCTGGTCGATGGCAAAGGACATCTGGAAGATGCGCGTGGTCAGGCGATCCGCCGAGGTGTTGCTGGTCCTGCCGCGAGCGAGGATTTCCGGCATCTTCTCGAACTCGCGCTCGGCCGCGAAAACCGAGGCGTAATACATGTTCTGGTAACGGATGCCCAGGCGCTCGGACTCGGCGAATTCCTTGAGCGCTTCCGGATAGTCTCCAACCCCGTTCAGCAACGCACCGAGCAGATAGTGGCCGGTGCCACTGTTGGGATTCTGCGCGACCGCGTTCTTGCGCGTGGCGGCGATGGCTTCGCGGAAGTCGTTGGCATAGGTCCAGGCGAAGAATCCATAGGAGCCCTGGGCGCGGAAGAAATCCGGATACGAGTTCGCCAGCGCCTTCCATTTCTGCAGGGCCAGGCGCTGCGAGGTGAAATCCGCCAGCAGCGCTTCGGCCATGAATTTGTCGCGCGTGGCAAGTCGATCGGACAGGGCCAATGCGGCCTGCAGTTGCGCCCTGGCTTCCTTGCGCTTGCCCTGCAGCAATTGCGAACTCGCCAGTTCGATGCGTGCGCGGGCAAAACCGGAATCGAGGTCGATCGCGTTGCCGATCAGCACGTCCGACTGCGTGATGTCCCCGGTGTTGCTGGCCTCGACTGCCAGCGAATAGGCCTTGAGCGCATCGAGGTTCTTCGTCGCCACCTTTTCCAGCGGCCTGGACTCGT
>DAIMYT010000276.1:0-2042 GCA_036734345.1 Dokdonella sp.
CCAATGTCGCGGCCTGGCCCAATTCCCGATAGACGAGAACGATCAGGCCAACCCACAAGAAGTATCCGAGCAGTCCCAGCTCGGCAAAACAGAGCACGAATGAGTTGTGCGCCGTGTAATTGAAGTGCTCGGTGAAATCGCCATAGCCGACGCCGAACAGCGGATGCGAGGCAAGCATGGTAAGCCCCTCGCTCCAGGCGGCGATGCGCCCGCCCGCGGATGCTTCGCCCGAGGAAAAGCTGCGGCCGCCGGTGAAGCCGGCGACGGCAATGGCCACGGCAAACAGGCCGAGCAGGATTCCCGCCCGAATGCGCCCAAGGCGGCGCATCAGCCCGAACAGGATGACCACGCCCAGGCCCAGCGTCGCGCCGCGTGAATGCGTCAGGTAGGCGGCATAGACAAGCAGGGCGCAGGGCACCCAGATGCGCATGAGGTTGCGCAGCGGCTTGCGTCGCAACCAGGCGCCCATGAGCATCGGCAGGGCCATGACGATCGCCTGCGAGAAATCGTTGGGGTCGCTGAGGAATCCCCAGCTGTGGATGCGCCACAGGCGCGTGCCGGAATCGTCCTCGGCGGGAATGATGTCTGCGGGTTCCGGAGCCTGGATGTAGTCGGCCTGGCCGTGCTCGGCGACAACCAGCTCATCGCGCATGAATCCCTTGTGGTAGGCGGCAATCCCGGCGACGGAAAGCAGCGCCATGCACAGGACGATGAGCGCGCAGGTGGCTTTCAACCGCTGCGTGTCGGTGACGACGAGCACGGTCACCACGAAAAGCAGCGCAGGCGCGAAGAATTCCGTCAGTGCCGGAATCGCGCCGCCTGCCCAGCCGTTCATGGCCTTGGACAGTGCAATGGCGCCCATCAACGCCACCAGCAGGATCAGGTGGCGCGGCCTGGCCGCCATCCGGTGCGTGCGCACGGCATCCACGACCGAAATGGCCAGCACGAACAGGGAAAGCAGCAGGGCAGGGCGATACACCGCCAGTTCCGGAGCGAACGCCTCGATCGGATGCAGGAACGTGATCGCCAGCAGCAGCAGATAGGACGCGAATATCATTCGAGTGGGAGCGTTTCTGGATCCTGCCGCACGATCGGAGTGCTGGATGGCCGGGCGCCAAACCGCTCCTTGAGGGCAAGAAAGGGCCGTTCGACCAGAAAATACGAGGCGATCGCCGCCGCAAACGCGAGCACGATGTTCTGCGGAAACGCTGTCGCCCAGCCTTCACCGCGAAAATACAGGAATGGTTGCTGCCACAGGTAGAGCGAGTAGCTGAGGACGCCGATCGCGATCAGCGGACGCGTATTGAGCACGCGGCCGGCGAGGCCACGCGGATGCACGATGACATGCAGCAGGAGCAGGACGATGCCGATGTTGGCCAGGGTCTGCCCGGCGATATAGGCCAGCGGGCGGGAAACAAACGCGGCGCCGTAGCCGATCGCGATGCAGAGGCCGCCGAGCGGGATGGCCGGCCAACGGATCAGTTTGCGCACGAAGTCACTATCGACCAGGCGGTTGAAGGTGAGCGCGGTCAGGCATCCCATCGCGAGCGAATCGCATACCGCCTGGAATTCGCGGCTCAGTGCCAGGTCCGGGCGGTCCATCAGGTACATGGCCAGGCGCACGAAGGGCACCACCAGTATCGTCGCAACGACGCCACGCACGCCGTAGCGAACGCCGAAGAAATACAGCGCGAAAGGCCAGACGAAGTAGCATTGTTCCTCGACCGAAAGCGACCATTGGTGATTGAAGTACCAGTTGTAGTCGAGCTGGTAGTTGGCCGTGAAGGTCAGCACGTGGATCAGGTCCGGAACGGCCGTGGCGGCATTGGTTTCCGACAGGTGGTGGTAGGTCAGGTCGATGACCCCTCCCAGGTAGAGCATCCAGATGACGCCGATGTAGACCAAAGCCGCAGGCAGGATACGCAGGGCCCTGCGTACATAGAAAAGCCTGATGCGGATGCCGCCGTGACGGTCGATGTCGCGCAGCAGCAGGGTCGTGATGAGGAAGCCGGAGATGATGAAGAAGAAGCGCACGCCGACAT
>DAIMYT010000277.1:0-1892 GCA_036734345.1 Dokdonella sp.
GATCGATGCGAATGTTCGATTTCGAAGAGTCGGCGACCAGGAGGACGCCGAAGAAATTTTCCGTCACCAGCAGATGATCGAACAGGGTTCCGCTGTCGACACCAAACGCGACCATGCCGGAATCAGCGAAGCCTCGAAGCGTCCCGTCGTGAACATGCACAACCAGGGCCCCGGTACCGGAAATCTGGACGCCACGGCCACCCAGGAACCCGCTGCAGGAAGTGACCGGTGTTCCAGTGCAACTACCGCCCCCATTCAGCGTGTGCCCGTTCAGATCGAGGTCGACCAGGGACGCAGAAATCTCGATGCCGTTGGTGGAGCTGCCTCCAGTCACGTTGAGGTCGGACGACAGCGCGTAACGGCCTGGTGTGGTGATCGTCACCGGATAGCCGGGACTGTCGCCGCTGAAGCAGCCTGCCGCAACACAGTCCTGGTTGATCTCGAAGCTGCCTTCGGCCGCGTGCAACTGCAGGCTCAACAGCGCCAGCAAGCCCGCAAACTGGAGTTTCATTGCGCGCATTGTCGAATCGTGCATCGGGTATTCCTTGATTGGTGGGGAGAGGTCAATCGAAGCTGTTGTCGAAGAGAAAATCGCTGACCGGTGCAGTACCCAGGCCGTCCAGGTTCGCCGTGTTCCAGCGATCGGAAAAAGTGCGCAGCGCAAACCGCTTGCTCCAGCTGGCATCGGCCAGGTGCAGCTGCATGACATCGGAGCTGGTGAAGGCGATGCCACCCACCACGCCGGCCGTATCGAACGAGACCAGCAGGTCCGAGTTCGTGCCCATGGCATCGATGGCGTCGATATCGAGGTTTGCCGGGATTCCCAATGCCCTGGCATCCAGTACCTTGGCGCCAAAGCTGTTCCCGTTGACTGCAATGACGTCGGCGGGAAATATGCTGACACCGCCTACCTTGAAGGCCGTATCGAACGAGAGCAGCAGGGCGCCGTTGCCGTTCGCCCGGGCGACACCGTCACAGCGCACGCCCTTGGGGACGCCCGCGGCGGCGGCATCGAACGCCTTGATGAATACCCCGTCATTGCTGGCAATCACGTCCGCCGGGTCGAAATACGTACCACTGGCACTGAATCCCGAGTCCAGCGCGAACAAGGCAATGTGCGAACTGTCGATCTGGAAGTCGCGCAGGTTCGCGGTATCCGGCAAGCCCGCTATGAGAACGCGTGCCCGCCTTCCCAGCGTGTTGTCGATGACGTAGTCGCTGCGCCGGACGAAGTGCGATGCGTCGAGAAGGTTGGCTCCGATGTCGGCCGAGTATTGAAGCTCGACGATCGCCGGGGTCTGGGCAAGGGCGACGGCCGAGGACATGCCCAGATGGAAAAGCAGCCCTGCGGCAAGAAGCGCCGTCGGGCTTTTGTGCTCGGCTGGCGGCAGACGGTTGCGTACAACCGTGAACAGGTTCGAATCTGACATTGCGCTTCCCGGAAGTTTCGCCCGCAGGCAGACCAGCCCAGAAACGCTTGATAGGGATGGCGAGATGATGGAATTCCTGAGCCCGGCAATCGAGCGAAGTGTTCCGTCGATCCATCCAAACGCGGATCTGTCTGGCAACTGGACATCGGCCCGGCATCGCTGCGCGCAACCGTCGGGACACTCCGGGCTGGCAACTGCCTCGCCGATAGCCAGGCAAGACGAAGTCGCCATCCTTTCGCAGCGGCCGCCGACGCCAGGCCGGAATCAGCTGGCATTGACGCGATGGCGCGCGTGACCGAGGGTGGTGGGGACCGGGCCGCGTCGGCTCATGGCGCTCTTTCCCGGACTTCCGGCATCGGCGGCACGCGGTCGAGCTTTTGCATGGAAGGCCGCACCGTGCTTCTTGCCGTGAGTGCAATCGTTGCAACTACCGCCAGGGCTGCGGCAAGCATCAACGCCGCC
>DAIMYT010000278.1:0-1021 GCA_036734345.1 Dokdonella sp.
GCTGCCGGTATCGTGAAGGTGCCAGGCACCTGACTCGCCGCTGAGTTCAGCGTGGTAGCGCGAGACCGACGAGTGCTCGATGCGGAACTCGCAGTCGCTGGCCCGGCCAATGCGATAGCTGATGTTGTCTTCCAGCAAACGCACGATAGCCGGACTATCCGGTAGATAGGCAGTGATGCGGGCGAACATCGTCACTCGATCATGGATTTGCCGAACTGCAGTTCTCCCGCATCATTTGCCAGGTCGCGTTCGGCGCGCCAGAGGTTGGCGATGCCGATTCCGGCGTTCGCATTGACTGTGGCGAGAAACTGGTCGAGTGGCGTCACCGCATTCACGCAGCCGCCCAACGGAAGCAGCAGCGCGGCGTGCACCTGCGCCAGCAGCGTAGCCAGCTCCAGGCGCACCGGATTGCTCAGGACGGCGGCCAACAGGCGGACGTCCAGGGCAGCCAGCTTGGCGAGGGCAACCGAAAGATGCGGGCGGACATCCTTTACGACGACGAATTGGGAGAACGCGCCACCACGACCGCGTGCGCGCGTGCTGCCGCTGCGGACGTCCTCGGTGATGTCGGCGAACGAACCGCCGATTGGCGCCTTCATCAACCGGTAGGGGCTGTTTGGCGTGTACACGAGGTCGTGGGTATGGATCTCCAACCGATAGCTGTTGCGGAACGACAAACCGCCCGGAGCGAGCGGCAGGCCATCGAATCCGTCGATGAACAACCAGGGATATGCCAGCGGCTCCACGGTGACGAGCAGCGGAAAGTCGGAATCGACGACCACGCCCGCCGGCAAGCGCGAGTTAAATTGCGGGTCGGAAGGATTGACCAGCTCTGCGCTCAGGTTGAGACCTTCTGCGGAGAGGTTGAGTGGCGAGTCGAAAACGATGCTCGCATCCGCCGCGTAGATATTGCCGCCACTGTCGGCGAGTGCAATGGTCGCGTAAGCCGTGTTGCCGATGATCTCGACATCAACCTGTGCCTGCGCGCAAGCAGGCGCCAACACCAGCATGATGACCAGTG
>DAIMYT010000278.1:1031-1872 GCA_036734345.1 Dokdonella sp.
ATGGTGCAGAGCATCCTGATCCGTCCGTTTCGCGCTGCGCTCTGAAGCTGTTGTCGACATTGCAGCACGGACAAGCTTCCCTGCAAGTGGCCACTGAGGGATTTTCCCCATTCAAATGAGGGAAATTCCCGCTGCCTCGATGGCCAAAGTCGCGCCCGATGTGGCTATGGTAGGGCCGGGGAAGGGGAGCGGGCTCGACTGGATTCGTTCACATTGTTCCTTGCTCCGCAGGCCGCTCGGCCGTCGCGGCATGGTTTGGCCTTACCGACGGGTTTGACTCTCAGATCAATGTCCGACGATGAACATGCAAGACAGAATGAATTGAAGCGGAAGAAGGCAGCAGACCTCCTTTCCGCGGAATTGCGTCGACAACAGCGAAGGCGCACGGACGAAGCATTGTTGAATACCACCGTCAACAAGCCTGCTACTCCACGGCGAAAACCGGCATCTGGCAACAAGTAGGAAGGAGCCGGGTCCGTGTGGGTCAGTGGTCGGCGATAGGCATGCACATGGCGTCAGTGCGCAATGGTTCGGGATGCATTGCTGGTGGCGTCTCAGACCTGTTTCTGGCGTTGCTGGCGACAGCCACTGGAAGTCGCCTGGAAGTTGGTTGCCTGAAAGTTGCTCGTGTCCCGGGTTGCCGATATTCAAGTCGAGCGGACGGCTGCCGCCCCGGGAGGGGCGGAACAAGAAGCCGGCGAGGCGGATGAATCCGATGACGGCAAATCGGGTCGCGAGCCTCAAGTCGGCAGGCATGACCGATGCCGAAAACGCGATCGCCAGCGGCATCGGCCCAAACGAACTGAATACGCGCCGCGCAGACCGGCGGGAGTGATTCGGC